>DAIDKV010000190.1 GCA_027449865.1 Planctomycetales bacterium | reverse complement strand
CTGGCGACGCAGCCGTGCCGCCGGTGAGAGTTGAGGGGGACAGTGCGCGCCGAGGGAGGGCCGGAGGCCGAAACGGCCAAAGCCCAGCGGGAGCTCACTCACCGAGCCGAGACATGGCCAAATTCTCGGACAGGCTCCTAGGACAAACATCGAGGTCGCGGCAAGCGGTGGGACAGCAACGATCACCGGGGCGAGAGTCTGTCCCGAATGCGCGAGCGGGGAGCGTCAGCCCCCTGTCTTCCGGGCTCACGGACAGGGGGCTGACGCTCCCCGCTCGCCCGGGACTGGCCTTCAGGGACAGACTCTCAGGAGACCAGTTCGCGGATGGCCTCTCCGCCCGAGACAATCCGGATCGGCTGGCCGGCGCGATTGGGGAAGGTGGTCTCGGGGTCGATCCCGAGATGGTGATACAGAGTCGCCATCAGGTCCTGTGGGCGGAGGGCCTGGCTTCGCGGATACTCGCCCCTCGCGGTGGACGAGCCGATCACGCGACCCCCGGGAATTCCTCCGCCGCCGATGAGCACGCTCATCACCCGTCCCCAGTGATCGCGCCCGGGAACCGAGTCCGAGCCTGGCACACCCTTCTTGTTCATCCGAGGGGTCCGGCCGAACTCGCCCATCACGATCACCATTGTGGTATCGAGCATCCCTCGACGGTCGAGGTCCTCGATCAGCGTCCCGACCGCGGCGTCCAGAATCGGGAGGACGCGGTGCATCCCTTTCTCGAGGCTGGAGTGGAAGTCCCACCCGCCGAAGGTCAGCGTGACGAACCGGACGCCCGACTCCACCAGCCGGCGGGCCAGCAGCGCACTCTGGCCCCACTCGTGCCGAGAGTACCGGTCGCGAAGCCGAGGGTCCTCCTGCTTCAGGTCAAACGCCCGACGCGCGGACTCGCCGAGCACCATCGAGAAGGCCTGCTCCTCGAACCGGTCGAGCGAGGCCGCCGGACCAAGGCGGTCGAAGGCGCGTCGGGCCTGCTCGAAGGCTCCCATCAGATCTCGACGCCCCTCCATCCGGGCCCCGCTGACGCCCGACGGCAGCGAAAGATTCGGAACCTGGTATCGGTCCGAGGCCGGATTGCCGTCGGCGTTGAACGGGTTGTACGCCGATCCCAGGAAGGCCGCTCCGTGATATCCGGGCGCCAGGCCGACGGAGTGTGTCCGCGGCAGGCCCACATACGCCGGCATCCCGGCCTCACGCGCTCCCTTCAGCCGGGCAATGATCGATCCCGCCGACGGATACTGCGGTGACTTGTTCACCGCGTTCGATCCCAGATAGCCGGTCAGCATCCAGTGCGCCGCGGCGAAGTGGTCGCCGTTGTCGTGATGCAGCGATCGGATGATCGAAACCTTGTCGAGAAGCCGCGCATGCCGGGGCAATAACTCCGAGACCTGCACGCCCGGTATCGCTGTTTCAATCGGCTTCAATGGGCCCCGATATTCGGCCGGCGCCTCGGGCTTGGGGTCGTAGGTCTCGTGCTGCGGCGGTCCGCCGTCGAGCCAGATCAAGATCACCGATCGATCGGTGACCGTCCGGCCCGCCGGCGCGGCCTCTGACCGATCGCGAAGCAGATCCGCCAGCGTCAGGCCCCCGAAGCCCAGCGCCCCGACTTTCAGAAAATCCCGACGGCTCAATCCGTCGCACCGCCGCGGCGCCCGATCCACGAATTCCAGCATCGCGGAACCCTCCCGGCGAGACCCAGCCCCCTCACACTCAATGCCCCTCTCGGGCCTTCCCCTCAAGTTCACACAACCAGAACGCCCGTTGCAAGACAGATGTTGAATAATCTTTGAGCGGTGCGGTCGATCGTTGAAGGATCGCGCCGGATTGACCAGAACCGTGGGGCGGGTGTAAACTCCGGTCGCGCTCAGGGAGACGAGCCACCCCGGTCAGGAGGCACCGCGCTTGGACACGACGTTGCTTCGCATCCTGGCGATCGTCCTGATCGCGAACTCGCACCTCGAGAACCTGTACCCGTTCCGCCCGCTCGCCGCTGATGGGCTGATCGGCAACTCCATGTTCTTTCTGCTCTCCGGGCTCGGCCTGGCGTTGAGCCCAAGGACCTCCGAAGGGCGATTTGCCTCCTGGTATCGCCGGAGACTCGGGCGGATCTATCCTGGACTCTGGATCGCGGTTCTGCTGGGGACGGCCGGCTGGGAGGGTGGCTGGCATGGCCGGGGGATTGGCCAGAGTCTTCACGACCTCGTCTGGCCGACGCCCTACGGATTCGTCGCGCAGATCGTTGTCTTCTACCCGGCCTTCTACCTGCTCCGCGCGCTCCGGAATCGAAGGTGGGAGTGGGGCATTCTGGTCGGTCTGGGAGTCGCCTACCTCGGAGTGTCCACATTCCGGTACGACCTGCACGCTCTGAGCTGGATCTATTACTTTCAGATGATGGTCCTGGGCGGCCTGCTGGCGAGCCGACTCCCCGAGATGGGACGTCACCCCCGTCGCGACCTCGGTCTCGTGGCCGTGACGTTGGTCCTGTACATCGGCCTGAAGCTCGCGATGGTCACCGGGCGCCTCCCGATGCACGTCGGTCCCCTGCACGCGATGACCGCGGTGATCCTGATCGGCCTGCTGGGGCTCAATGCATCGTCCCGGCCGCAGTCGATCGCCCTTGATCCGCGACTTTCGCGAGGGCTCGGGCTCCTTGCCTCACTGACCCTGGAAATCTACCTGGTTCACGGCTTCGTTTACGAGGCCCCCCAGGTCGCCCAACTCGCCTTCCCGCTGAACATCGCTGCGTTCTGGACCGCAACATTGCCTCTGGCCTGGGCCCTTGCCAGGTCGGCCGAATCGCTCCGGTGCGCTTCGAAAAGGCTCTCAAAAAGGTGGAAGGAAGCGGGCTCGCACCAGGGAGAATCCTCGCCAGCCATCGCCCTTTCCGGCCCGATCAGGAAGGCGGCTTCAGGTACGCCTCAACCCGCATCCGCGGGCCGCCGTCGACGTCGATCCCCATCGGCCGCCCCCTCGCGATGACTTTCTCCGCCGGTCATCCGTTCACCCGGGCCTGATGGCGTCCATCCCTCCTCTTGGCGGTCTACGCCGTTTCCCCCGCGCGTCCCGACCGATCCCGAACAATCGCCCATCTCGCTCAATCCCAACGATCATCACCAGTCGACCTTGACGTTCTCGGCCCCCTGTTCCACAATACCTACCGTTCGGTAGGATGGCGAAATGGAGATTTGAGGAGTTGAGTATTGGGATGATTTCATGACGGCGACCGCGGCGAGAGGCGAGGTCGGTCCGGTGGCGAGCCATATTGCCCGATCGGCGGCAAAGCTGTTTGCCGAAAGGGGATATGATGCGACGTCGGTGCGCGAGATTGTGGAGGCCGCGGGGGTCGCGAAGCCGACGCTCTACTACTACTTCGGAAGCAAGGAGGGGCTGGCCCAGGCGCTGGTGACGGTCCCGCTCGCGGGGCTGGTCGATCGGCTGAAGGGGCTGGTCGCGACCGAGGACGACCCGTTCCGATGTGCCGAGCGGGTGCTGGAGGCTCATTACGCCTTTTGTCGCGAGGATCCGGACCGGGCGCGATTCATCTACTCGCTGCTCTTCGGGCCGCAGCGATCGGGCGCGGCCGGAGAGCTGGAGCCCTTCAAGACGGAGCTGGCGGCGTGGACGGATGCGGCCGTCCGCCGGCTCGCGGAAGCGAGAGTGATCGGTCGGGATCGGGTCGAGGACTTTGGTCTCGCATTTCGGGGGCTGATCCTGGCCTCCACTCTGGATTATCTGTACGGCGAGAAGCCGCTCGGGCCCGACCTGGCCCATCGGCAACTCCTCGGGATCCTGAACGGTTTCGGTGAGAGGGGGGCCGTTGACGGCCCGGGGGCGGTCCGATGAAGAATCGATTCGTACGGCGACGCGGTTTCCTGGCGGCCCTCGTGGCAACGGCGATCAGTGGATGCGGGACGCATCCCCCAGGCGCCTCGGGCGACGGCGCGAAGCCAGCGGTCGAGGCGGTCAAACCTGTTCCGGTCACGATCGCTCCGCTCGAGCATCGAACCATCGAGCGAACGGTCGACGCGATCGGGACTCTCCGCGGGTGGGAGCAGGTGACGGTCGGCTCGAAACGGACCGGCCGGGTCGTGAAGGTCCTGCACGATATGGGCGACCGGATCGAGCCCGGCGAGGCACTCGTCGAGTTGGAGCCGGTCGACGCCAGGCTTGCGATGGACGAGGCCGAGTCGAAGTACCTCGGCGCACTGGTGAAGCTCGGCGTCACTCGCAAGCAGGCCGAGGACTCGGTGAAGCTTTACGGGATCAGCGAGGACCTGTTGACCTCGCGCATCACCGACGAGGCGATCGCACGGTCGCCGGCCGTTGTCGAGAAGCGGATTGCCCGCGAGAAGGCTCAGCAAAACCTTGCGCGTCAGCGCGCCCTCACCCAGCGGGGCGCCGGGACCGCCCAGGAACTCGACGACGCCGAGAACGATTATCGGTCCGCGGTCGCCGCGTATGACAACGCTGTCTTCATCGCCCGCGTGACGATCGCCGATGCCTACGCCGCTCGAATCGCCCTGAACAAGGCCGAGCAGCAGCTCAAGGACATGACCATCCGGGCGCCCCACCCCGACGCCCCGCCGGCCGAGCTGGCTCCCACAGGCAAGATGGCCTATTCGATGTCGCGCAAGGATGTCTCGGAAGGGCAGATCATCAAGGAGGGTGAGGCCGTTGCCGACCTCGTGATCGAGGATCCGCTCCGGCTCTGGTCGCGCGTCCCAGAAATCCACGTGGAGGCCATCCGGGTCGGTCAGGACGTTCGCGTCACCTCGCGGGCTCATCCCGGGATGACCTTCCAGGGACGAGTGGCAAGAATCAGCCCATCGGTCGACCCCAGCACGCGTACGTTCCAGGTTGAGACCCTGGTTCCGAACCGTCGGGGCCTGCTCCGCCCCGGTGGATTGGCGCGGGCCTCGATCGTGGTCGAAGCCCAGTCGAAGGCCGCGGTCGTCCCGATCGAGTCGGTCGTCCACTTCGCGGGAGTGACCAAGGTCTTCCTGGCCGAGAACGGCAAGGCCAGGGCCCTCGCCGACATCCGGACGGGCGTCGAGGGGCGGGGCTGGGTCGAGATTATCGGCGATCGGCTCCCACTGACCGGCGACGTTGTCACCTCCGGGCAGAGCCACCTTGCCGACGGCAGCTCGATCGTCGTCCGCAAGCCCGAATAGCCAGCTCCCCAGGCGGCGGACCATATCCCCACTCACTCTTCCCCTGAATCCAATATGACCATATCCGACGTTTGCATCAATCGTCCGGTCTTTACCTGGGTGCTGGTCGCCATCCCGGTCGTCCTCGGCCTGGTCTCCTACGGCGAGCTGGGAGTCGACCTGTTTCCCGACGTCGATTTCCCGGTCTGCACCGTGACAACCGTCCTCCAGGGCGCAAGCGTCGAGGAGATGGAGACCACCGTCACCAAGCCGATCGAGGACATCATCAACACCGTCTCGGGGATCGACGAACTCCGCTCGACCACCACCGAGGGCGTCTCGATCGTGACCGTGCAGTTCCTTCTCTCGAAAAGTGGCGACGTCGGGATGCAGGAGGTGCGCGACAAGGTCAACACGATCCTCGCCGACCTTCCGGACGGCACGGATCCTCCCATCGTCGACAAGTTCGACACGGGATCCATACCGGTCATGACAATCGCCGTTTCGGGCCGGCGCGACCTCCGGGAGGTGACCGAACTGGCCCGGAAGCAAATCAAGGAGCGGCTGGAGACCGTCAACGGCGTCGGTTCGATCAACCTGGTCGGCGGACGGACGCGGGCCATGAACGTTGTCATCGATACCGACCGGCTCGCCGGTTACAACCTCTCGATCGAGGAGGTGCGGCTCTCGCTCGAACGGCAGAACCTGGAGGTTCCCGGCGGCCGGATCGACCAGGGGCCACGCGAACTGGTCCTGCGAACGCTAGGCCGGCTCCGCTCCGAACGCGAGTTCAACGACCTGATCGTCACCAGCCGGATGGGCTACCCCATCCGCGTTCGAGACATCGGCCACGCCGAGGATTCCTTCGAGGAGCCCCGGTCCATCTCCCGCCTCGACGGCGAGAGCGCCGTCAGCCTCGTCGTCCAGAAGCAGTCCGGTGTGAATACCGTTAAACTCGTGGATGACGTCAAGGCGAAACTGAAGACGCTGAAGGCCGGGCTCCCGCCGGACATCGTGACCGAGATCATTCGCGACCAGTCGCGATTCATTAAGAAGTCGATCGAGGAGGTAAAGTTCCACCTGATCCTCGCCGCGCTCCTGGTTTCGGCGACAATCCTCCTGTTCATCCGGGACTGGCGGACGACTCTGATCGCCACCCTCGCGATCCCGACATCGATCGTTCCGACCTTCCTTTTCATGAAGTACATGGGCTTTACGCTCAACAACATCACGATGCTTGGCCTGATCCTGGCGATCGGGATCGTGATCGACGACGCGGTGGTCGTCCATGAGAACATCTTCCGCCACATGGAAGAGGACGGAATGGATGGGATGACGGCCTCCCGTCAGGGAACGCGCGAGATCGCTCTGGCCGTACTGGCGACCAGCCTCTCGCTGGTGGTCATCTTCGTTCCCATCGCGTTCATGGGAGGAATCGTCGGCCGGTTCTTCTCCAGTTTCGGGCTGACGGTGGCCTTCGCCGTGATGATGAGCCTCTTCGTCTCGTTCACGCTCACGCCGATGCTCTGTAGCCGGTTCCTCAAGCTCGAGCCCCGGCACAACGGGGCGGGGCCTCGACGAGCGAATTCGAAGTCGGGGCTCATCTATCGGTTCATCGACGGCGGATACGGCCTGGTTCTTCGGACCTCGATGCGGCACAAGTTCCTCGTCGTCCTCCTGACCATCGCCGTGATCTTCAGCACGATCCCGATCGGCAAGGCGATGGGAATCTCTCTCATCCCCCGCGACGACCAGAGCGAGTACGAAATCACCGTGACGACTCCCGAGGGCTACAGCCTCGAACGGACCAGCGGCCTGATGGCCGAACTGGAACGCAAGGTCCGAAAACTCGCCGGAACGCAGCACGTCTTCACCACCATCGGCCAGACCGAGGGGGGGCGCGTTGTGAAGGGCGAGGGCGACGTCACCCGGGCGACCATCTACGTCCGAATCACCGATCTGGAAGAGCGTCCCTGGAAGACGACGGCCCGGGGCTGGTGGGACATCCCCGGGCAGCTCAGGCGATACTGGGAGGGGCCCGTTCTCGACCAGTTCCTCGTCCAGCAGGAGGCCCGAAAGTTCCTGGAGGATTACCCCGACCTTCGGGTGAGCGTCAACGACGTCTCGCCGTTCCAGGGCGGCCGACGCCCGCAGACCTTCCAGGTGAACCTCTCGGGTCCTGACCTCGACAAGCTCTCGGAGTACGGCAACCGGCTTGTCGCGGAACTGAAGAAGGAGCCGGGGATCGTCGACCTCGACACCACGCTCTCGCTGCGCAAGCCCGAGGTCCAGGTGCTGATCGACCGGGAGGCGGCGAGCGATCTGGGCGTTCGGGTCGGCACGATCGCCGATACCCTTCGGGTGCTCGTCGGCGGGCTCCCGATCACAAAGTTCCGCGACGGAGACGAGCAATACGACGTCTGGCTCCGCGCGGAGTCGGCCGACCGATCGACCAACCAGGACCTGCTCCAGGTGACGTTCCCGTCCATGGCGGGCGACCCGGTGAAACTCGACAGCCTGGCGAAGCTCGTGGAGGAACGCGGCCCGACCGAGATCGAACGGCTCGGACGCGAGCGAATCGTGACCGTGGTCGGCAACCCCGAGGGAATCTCGCTCGGCGAGGCGATCAACCGCGCCGAACGCGTTCTCAAGGAGATTGAACTCCCGCCGCAGTATTCTTATGTCTTCACCGGCCAGGCGAAGACGCTCGGCGAGACCGGCTATTACTTCCTCGTCGCCTTCCTGCTCTCGATCACGTTCATGTACCTGATTCTGGCGGCTCAGTTCGAGAGCTGGCTCCAGCCGATCGCCATCTTGATGGCGCTTCCCGTTACTGTTCCGTTCGGGATGCTCTCGCTGGTGATGTTCCGAACGCCGATGGACCTCTACGCGATGTTCGGGCTCTTCATGCTGGTGGGGATCGTCAAGAAGAACGGTATTCTCCAGGTCGACGCGACCAACCAGCTTCGGGCCCGAGGCTCGTCGCGGCTCGACGCGATTCTGGAGGCCAACCACACGCGGCTCCGTCCGATCCTGATGACGACGGTGATGCTGGTGGCGGCGATGGTTCCGATCGCCTTGGGGCAGGGCCCAGGCGCCGGCGCCCGGGCGAGCATGGCGAAGGTCATTATCGGCGGGCAGTTGCTTTCGCTCGTGCTGGCGCTGCTGGTGACCCCCGTCTTCTACGCGATCCTCGACTCGCTCAAGAACTTCGTTCGGCGGATCGGCTTCCGGATCGGTGGTTCGTCGGAGCCGATCTCGCGGACGATCCATCGGCCCTCGCGTTCGCACGAGGAGGCCGGCTCGGCCGCGAGCCTGGCCTGATCGTGGGCAGGTCTCGCGACGTGCGAACGTCGCCGGGATCGGCTGGGGGAAGGCCCCGCGGACGGTTTCAGCCGCGGGCCTTCTCGACGGTCCGACGAAAGCCGGCCATGGCTCGTCGGGTGTGGGCCAGCATCCTCGTGAGTCGATCGGGGCGAGCTCGGAGGGCCCGCAGGTATCCGATCGAGACGGCGGCCTCAATTCGAGGGTCGGCGTGAGCCCAGGCGGCGGCCTGCTCCAGATCGGCGAGCCCCTGGTCCCAGGCGCCGAGTAGGAACGACGTCCGGGCACGGCCCAGGTAAGCCTCGGGCCATTCGGGATCGATCCGGAGCGCCAGCGACCATTCCTCCAGCGCGGCCCTGGGCCGACCCAGGGCGAGCAGCGCGTCGGCCTTTTCGACGTGGACCCGATCGCGGGCGTTAAGGGCGATGGCGCGGTTCAGGTCTTCGATGGCGCCGGCGGGGTCCCCCGCGTCGAGGCGGAGCAGGCCGCGGAGTTCGTGGACCTGCGGCTGATCGGGGTGGATCTTCAGCGTGTAACCCACCTCGGCTTCCGCCAGGGCGCGGTCACCCGCCGATCGAAGGACGCGGGCGCGGATCAGTCGGGCGTCGGCCGAGTAAGGAGAAAGCGCCACGGACCGGCCGGCCGAGGCGATCGCCTCACGCGGACGACCGAGCGCGGCGAGGATCACAGCGCGGTTCAGACCGGCGCGGAAAGCCCGTCCGTCTCGGCCGGCGGCGATCGGGGCCAGTGCGGCGGAGGCGGCGTGAAGTTCGGCGGCGAGTTCCCGGCCTTGAAGGGGCCAGAGGGCCAGGTCTTCCGGACGTTCGAGCGAGAGATCGTCGTACCGGTGGGCGGCCATCGAGGCCCGGTGCACCAGGCGATCGAGGGCCGGCGATCGCGAAAGGTTCTGGGCCTCGACGGCGTCCGCGAGGGCCTCCGCCGCCCGGGCGTCGAGCAGCCGTGACTGTGCCCGCTGAGCCAGGTAATCGACCCGGTCCCGGATCGGAAGACCAGGGAGATTGAGTAGCGCGGTCAGGTCGGCGTCGGCTCCAGGCGCCTCGCCCATTCGTAGCTCCAGTTGCGCACGGCTCTGCCTCGCCACGCGGTCCGACTCGTCCTCGGCGATCAGGGCGTCGAACTCGGCCCGGGCGTCGACCAGGTCCCCGCGGTCGGCCAGGATGTCGGTCCGGTTGATTCGGGCCGATCGACCGTTGTCGTCGTCGCGACCACCGAGAATCACCGCGTCGTAGTCCTTCAGAGCGGCTGGAATATCGCCGCTCGCCTGTGCCAGCACGGCCCGCTCCAGCAGAACCATCCGCGCCTGCGGACGATCGCCCAGGCCGGCAAGCGCCGCGTCGAAGTCGGCCCGGGCGTCCTCCCACTTCCCTCGCGACCGATAGAGCCGGCCCCGGCTGTATCGTACGTAAGGGTTATCCTTCTGCTTCGCCGCGGCAATGCTGTAGTGGACCATCGCCGCGTCGGGATGGCCGGCCAGGTCTTCCATGTAGGCGAGCGAATACTGATACCAGTAGTCGTCGGGCCGAAGCCGGACGGCCAGCTGCATCCGATCGATCGCCAGAGCGGTCTGTCCATCGCCCAGGTGCAGGACGGCCCACTCAAAGGCCGAGAGTGCCGACCGGGGCATTTCCTCGGCCGATTGGGCCCCGAGCGGGATGGGATTTTCTCCAACGATCGTCTGGTGTAATCGGGCGCGAAGGGCTTGCCAGGGGCCGCGGGCGCCCGCCGATCGTCCGACCCGGTCGCAAATCTCCAGCGCCCGGGCGCCGATCTTCCGGGCGAGGTCTCGGTCGCGATCGTTGTCGGCGGCTGCCCCCTTGCGCGCCATCCGCTCGACGGCCTGGACCCAGAGAAACAGCAGTTCCTCAACCTCGTCGATGACCTGGCGGCGTCGGGCCTCGCTCAGGTCGCCCAGCGGCCTGGGCAACTGGGTCCAGTCGCGTCGGGTACGAAGGACATAGAACGGATGGACGGCCTTCTCCAGCTCGGACCAGATGGTGGGAAGGTCCTCGATCTCCAGGAGGATCTCGAATCGGAGCCGGTCGGCGGCTCGGTGAAGCTCGTCGGCCTGTTTGTAGGCCTCGGCGAAATTGGCGGACTTGGCTTCCTTGATCTGGGCGTTGTGGCGAAGTCCCGCGAGGTCCGGAACCTTCCCCAGGTTTCGAAGCCGCTGGACAATGGTCCGGCCGGTCTGAACAAGACCGCCTTCTCGGTAATCGATGGCCGGATCGGTGAGGTCGCCGCTGGCCTTGAAGTACAGATAAGATTTCTCGTAATCTCTGGCCTCACCGGCCTTCTCGCCCTCTTCGAAGTACCATTCGGCGAGCCGGCCGCGCTGCTCCAGGACCAGCAGGAATCCGATCCGCGCGGCGAGGATGGTGGTCGTCGTGATCATCAGAAGCGTGATGATCGCGGAGTAGACCATGAGTTTGAGCCGCTTTCGGCGGAGCCATCCGCCGACCCGGCTGGGCAGCGGCTCGCGGGCAAATGCCAGCGGGAGGTCGTCGGCGACCGCCCGGAGGTCAGCGGCCAGTTCCGCGGCGCCCTGATATCGGTCGGCCGGGTCGGGCTCAAGGCATCGGGCGACGATCGCGTCGAGGGCGGGCGGGACCGCCGGCTCGATCGCGCCCGGGTGGGGGCGGGCGCCTCGCCGATCCTCGGCCGCGCGGTGCAGGGCCTCGACCAGCGACGATCCTCGACGCGGCGTTGGGAACGGACGGCGCCCGGTCAACGCCTCATGTAGAACGACGCCGAGACTGTAAATGTCCGATCGATGGTCGGGTGCTTCGGGATCCCCCTCACAGAGTGCTGAGAGGTGCTCGGGCGCCATGTAATCGATGGTGCCGCCCGGCGCGGCGTCTTCCTCGGCACCGGGCGAGTCCAACGGCTCGCGGGCCAGGTTGAAGTCCAGAAGCATCGGCAGGCCGTCCGCCGTCACGAGCACGTTCGACGGTTTGATGTCGCGGTGGAGGACGCCACGTTCGTGGGCATGGGCCAGACCCTCGGCGAGTCGGGCGCCCCACCAGGCGATGGCCCGGTCGTAGGATCGCCCGGCGACCGCGGCCCGGCCGAAAGTTGGTCCGGTGGGAACTTCGTCGGGCTCCAGCCGGTCGAGTGCGGCGACAAGGCCAGCGCCCGAACGGTCGCCAGCCTCCCGCGCCTCCACCAGAACGCGGGTCAACGTGGTCCGACCGAAGAACGGCATGCAGAGCAGGTGAAGCCCGGTCGCCCGGTCCGACCGGTGCGAGTGAACCGGGACAATGTGCGTATGCTGGAGGCGGGCGAGAGTCTGCGGCTCGCGTGAGCCCCGTCGCGTCACCTTGACGGCGACGGGTCGATCGGCCAGATCGCGCTCGCGAGCCAGGAAAACCCGCGCGAATGAGCCCCGGCCGAGCTCCTCGACCAAGTAAAATCCCGCAATCGTTTGCCCAGCTTCCGGAAACGGACAGACGTGCTCGCCTGATCCAGTGCTCGAAAGCAGCGAACCGCCTTGAGTGGAGCCGGATCCGACCAGCCCGTGAATGTCCAGCACGCGCCGGAGGGCCGGCGCGACCTCGGGGTATCGCTCCAGGAAGCGGGTCGGGGCGGGATTCTCGCCCTCCTCCTCGCGGAGGCAAAACTCCTCGTACACCAGGGCGACGATCGTATCTTCACTCAGGTCGAGGTATCGGTTGAGATACCCTCGGGCGTCGGGTCGCTCGCCCGCCTCCCATCGGAGCGAAAGGTCGGCGCGGAGCACGGCTAGCCACGCGCCTGGTGCGTCCATCGAGGCACCCGCGGCGTCGAGGAAGGCGCGGGGGTCGGGACGTCGTCCACGGCTCTCCGCCTCGCGCCAGGCCTGCTCGTACGCCCGGGCCAGGCGGACGGCGGCGGGCGAGGAAGCCTCGTCCCAGGTCCGCCGGCTGGCCGAGAGGCTCATGTCGCAGGCCCCCACTCCGACTCCATCCGCCGCCGGAGATCCTCCAGCACGCGCTGGACGGTGCGCTCGCTGATCCCCAGCCTCTCGCCGATGTCCTTGCTGGAGAGCCCCTCGGCCTTCAGCTCCAGAATCGCCCGACGCTCGGCCGGGACCAGTTCGCGAAGCCGGACCAGCACCTCATGCGCCTGGGCTACCTCACTCGGCGAATCGGCCGGATCCGGGAGGTCTCTCGGGCGCGCTCCATCGCCCCAGAGCGGCTCCTCACGATGCATATCCTGTTTCCGGCTGGCGGCGCGTCGATATTCATCGATTACCTTGTTCTTCGCAGCCCGGGCCAGAAAGGCGACAAGATGCCGTGAATCTTCGAATTCCGTCGGGGCCGTTCGCATCCGCCGGAAGAAGCTTCCCCAGACGCTCTGGAGAAAATCCAGAGAGTCGAACCGCGACCGGAGAAGCCTCGGCAATTGCCGGCGGACCACTAACCGGACCTCGGCCTCGAACCTGGTTAGTAGATCCCGGGCGGCGGATTCATCACCGGCCTGGATCCGTCGGAGGAAATCGGAGAGTTCTCCGTCCTCCCGCGGGCTGATCTCTCGGAGGGACATGGACCCGCCTCCTCGCTCGGCTCGGGGCATCGCCCCGCGTTCCCCTCCATCCATGGCGAACGCCCTCCCGTTGCCTACGCGTCGTCTCGTTCAGACTATCCCCAAACCCGCCCGCTCGCAAGGGGGACGCCCAGCCTCGAACCTCACCGAACCATCCTCAAATCATGGACAACAGGCAGACATGTGGCCGAGAGCCTGAGTGAATTTCCCCTCGATCTGGCCGCGGGCGTCCTCGTAGAGCAGTCGCTCGAATTCCTCGGTGCGTTCCGTACTGATGGCCACACGCGACGACAAATAGGCAGGTAATCCCGGGAGCGGTACGGTGGATCGCGAGCGGGGCGTGATCTCCCAGACAAGCCGATCACCGTCATGGAGCGTGAGGCGCGCCTCGATCCGGGTCAGGCGATTCTGGGACGACAGATAGTTGCCGTAACGATGCTCGGAGACGGCCAGGCGGACATGGTATCTCGCCGCCTTCCAGGCGTTCTTCCAGCGCGACGCGGGACGCTCGGGAAGATACCCCTTGGACGTGAGCATCCGCTCCAGAACGGGGACAAGCCGGGCGCGGTACGATTCGTCGGAGCCCAGGACGAACTCGCCACCTGGCACCATCTCCAGTCGGACACCTCGGTCCCGAACCCACTGGGCCACCTGAGCCTCGGCCTCGGCCTGAACCGACGACCGGGCTCCGTCGCCCACGTACGGGAGCAGTTCCGCGAGGCGGTCGCAGGCGTCCATCGAAGCCGAGGGACGACCCGCCTCGTACGCCCGACGGGCCTGGTCCAGCTCCAGCCGGCCCCGGACACCCGCGCTCCGGTGGAACGCCTCGACGATTCTCGGCCGGATCGGCCTCAGATCCTCATCCTTCTCCGACCGGGCAACCAGGTTCAGCCAGTCCCCAAGCGGGAAGACCTCGCGATCTTCAGCGACGAGCCGGTCGAGATTTTTTTCCACTTCCCGACGCGCTAGTTCCGACCGGTGCTCCCGCTTCTCCTCCAGGGAGAACGACGAGGGATCCGACGACCTTCGAATGAGATCGAGCGCGGCGTCCAGTTCGACGAGGGCCTGATCGAGATGTCCCTCGGACTCATTCGCCCGGGACGAGGCGAGCAGTTCCGTGATCGCCGAATCGTGGAGCCATTGATACTGCCGACGCGCCATCCGCAAGCCGGTCCAGATCAGCGCGAGCACGACAAGGAGTGTCGCCACGCCCCACGCCCATCGAACCACGTTCCATCCGCCGTATCGACGGCGTTTCCATCCGCCAGCCGCGACCCTTGGCAGGTAGGGCACTTCCACCAGCCGGTGGCAAAATCCACACCGGACCTGCCGTCCGGGCGCCACGCCCCCGATCGCCACCTCACTCCCGCATTCTGGACAGGCAAACGACCCATCCATGCTGCCGCTCCCCAGGGCGCCCATCCGGCCACTCCCCCGACGGAGGCCGGGCCGATACCGGTCCATCCAGGATACTCGGATGGGGATCGTGTTTGGGAGTCTGAGGAGAATTCCCGGACGATCAGAACGCAAACTGGCCGGTGCAGTGGCCCATCAGCCAGGTATCGACGTCGGCCAGCATCGGCGTTGCGAGCCGGTGCGAGCACGGATACGACTGAAACGCCACGCGAAGCCCGCCGGCCCGAAGCGTCGCCACGTGTCGACGAGCGTCGTGCAAGGGTGTCCGATGGTTCCAGGCCCCGTGAACCACGAGGACAGGGAAATCCCGGCAGGCTTTCAATCGTCCGAGTGGTCGGAGCCCAACCGGTAACCATCCATTGATGGCCACCACGCCGGCAAACCGCTCGGGATAGGTCAGCGCTAGCCAGTAGGCGACCGCGGCTCCCTCGCCGCATCCCATCAGGTAGATCCGTTCGGAGTGGACGTGCAGAATCTGCCGCGTCTGAAGAATCGCCGAGAAGACTGCTTCCTCGAAGTCCTCAAAACTCTCTGGCTCCGCGTCGAAAAGCACCCGGCGAACGACCTCGGCCTCCGAGAGCGGGTTGGCCGTTCGTGATCGGTCGCGGTTCGGCTGGGCAAATTGCCGCCCCCATCCAAATCCGACCAGCCGATCTCGCTTCACCACCGGCTCCGGTCCCCGAAGCGCCAGGCCGACGTAATTTCGCCAGCTCACCGCCGGCATCGCCCGAACCAGTTGCTCCTCGTCGCTACCCCGCCCGTGCAAAAGTACCAGCAGCGGATAGGCATAGTTCGGCTCGTACTGGCGGGGGATAAATCGCGCCTCGACGAGCGAGCGGCGCTTGGTGGTCGGCGTCTCTGATGGTGCATGCAGCCTGTCAAGCGTCATTCGTGATGTCTCCGTTGGCGACGAACCCCGCAAACTCGATCCGACTCGCCACTTGCGCCCAGCAATCTCTTCTGCCCGTTTCTCTAGCTTGCCGCGATCGCCCGGTCGACGTTGCAAAGCATAGCCAGGTGACGGTGATCCTTCAATAAAACCCCTCGTTGATTCCAATTTTGTCTCAAGTTTCCGGCTTTGGTATCCGAAACGCGGCCGATTTGACGGAAGATGGCTGGGTTATGCGGGTTAAGCCTTCACACGGGGAGAACTCCGCCAGAGCCCATCCTGGCGAGGAGCCCGACCGTTCGGTCTGCGAAGGCTTTGCGGGCTCTCCCCCCAGGAACCCGCCGTTCCGCCTACAGCGACTTGCCCACCACGCTGACAACCTGGTGGGGAAGCCGGGTCAGCTCGTTCGCCAGGTTCAGCCCGGTCGAGACAATCGAGTTCGACGGAGGCGCCGCATGTCGATGAAGCTTGATCGGGTGGTGAACTCCAACCAGCGAATGAACCCGGGCTGCCTGCCGGACGAGGGCGGCGGCTCTCGCCCGGGACTTGGACTGCTGGGCGATCGTTTGAACCGACGGGATGGCGCCCGGAGTGGCCAGGGTCGGCACGGTGGTGGCATTGCCCGGTAGCCGGACGATGAACGGAGCCGAAACCGCCTCGTTGTTGGTCTTCAGCGTCTCGTTGATCATGTTGTTGGGGTCGACCACGACCGCGATCCGGCCGTAGCCGACGCTGTTGAGATTCACCCCAGCCGGGAGCCGGGTCGGAAGGGTGAGCGTCTGGTTGATCGGCTGAGAGGCACCCGGCGCAAGGCCGGAGATCGTCGTCTGGCCGAGGTAGATACCGTTGTTCACCGACCCGGCCTGGCCGGTGAGGATGAAGAACACCTGGAACGATCCGGCCTCGCCCTGGCCCAGGTTCTGCACGGTGCTGCTGGCCTGGAACGACTGGCCCCACCGAATCGTCCCCGAGGCCGCGACAACCGACGAGGCGGCGAGGTCGGGCAGGGGGCCCGTGGTCGCCGTTGAGGTCGGGCTGGTCGTGATGGTCATCGCGGCCTGGTCCAGCCCGATGCCCTGGTCCGGCTGATTTGGATAAAGCTGGTTGGTGAGGTAATTCGCGTCCTGAACCATGGTCAGGCCGAAGTTCGTGTAGTTGGTGATCGCCAGCGGCTCGACGGCCGGCAGGGTGACGTTCTCGGCGACGTTGTAGGTCTGGTATGGGGCGAGGGCCGGGATCGGAATCGTCCCGACACCAACGGAGCTCGGGCCGCCAAAGCTCAATCCTTGCGGTGTGAGCGAGAGCAGGGCCGTGGTCGGCGGCGAGGCGCCCGAGCCCTTGTTGGTCACCTGCGCCGTGACCGTGACCGTGCTGCCCCAGGTCGTCGTGGGAGCCGAAACCGCCAGTGTTGTCCCGACAAGCTCCGCCGGCTTCGGCGGGCTGATCGTGATCGGAACCGAGTCGTACGGCGGGCCGACATCGCGGTTGTTGTGGTAATTGCTCTCCGCGACGACCCGGGTCGGATCAACCCAGGCGGCCACGTAAACCGTCCCGCCATTGCTGTTGACGCTGGGGACCGGTGTCTCGGGCAATGACGCCGAAAGCTGGTACGGAATCGATTGCCCGGGCGCCAGGCCAGCGGGAATCGTGACCTGACCAATCGGCACGGAGAGCCGGTTCACACCCCGAACCGGCGAGGCGTACAGGATCACCGGAAACGCGCTCGTGGTCGTGCCGCCGCCCTGGTTGGTGACCCGTCCCTGGATCTCGAGGCTGTTCCCCCAGTCGGTTGTGCCGGTGGAAACCGCGATCGCCGAGTTCACGAGGTCCGGCAGAGCCCCGCCGTGCGCGGCCATCAGCGCCCGACCTTCCAGCGGCTCGAGCCGGGGATGGGCGGGCCCTCGCCCCGGGGTGCTTCGTCGTCCGGCAGCCCGGCGATCGGGGGATGACATTTGCGGATCTCCTCCTTGAGATATCGGACCTCGGCGCGGCGGTCGGCCCCTCGGCGAGATCCTTCGCCGGGCCGGGTCCCGGGCCATCGTTTGGACGATCCGCCCGGGCGCCTTGGATATTCTGCGAGATGACCCTTCCCTGGGATGCCCGGGACCATACCGGCCAGACTCCGATCGGTCAAGGGCGGTCCCGAACCCCTCCGAATCGCGCCCGCCAGCGCTGTCCTGCTTCGGGATTCCGGTTATCATACCGGCTGACTGTCGCCGGCGCCGGGTAGGGTGCCGCGGGACGGTCGCGACTCGCGGGCGGGGGGCGGCGATTGGCGGAGCAACTGATCGGACAGTACGGCTACGTGGGGATCACCCTTATCCTGATCCTCGGCGGCCTGGGGCTTCCCATCCCCGAGGAAGCCCCCATCATGGTCGCCGCGATCCTCACCCGGAACGGTCAGATGTCGGCCGTCCCGGCGCTCGCAAGCTGCATGACCGGCGTCCTGCTGGGCGACTTCGTCGTGTATCTCCTCGGCTATTTCTACGGAGAGAAGGTTCTCAGCTTCCCTCTCACCCGGCGCTTCCTCACGCGCCAGCGCGAGGCCCAGATCAAGGGCTATTTCCATCGGCACGGCTTCCGAATCCTGGTCTCGGGCCGACTGGTGCCAGGCTTCCGAACGGCCGCCTACCTCACGGCGGGCATCCTCAAGCTGCCGATGTTGCGCCTCCTGCTGACCGACCTGATCGCGGCCACACTCAGCACATCGATCATGTTTGGCCTGGGCTACCTCTTCGCCAACACGATCCAGAAGGGAATTCACGAGATCCAGCAGTGGCTCGCCCTGCTCCTGGTGGTGGGCGTGGCCGGCTGGCTCCTCTATCGATACGAGCGGGCCCGCCGCGATGCCGGCCGCCCCGTCGGTCCGCCCGTCCTCGAAACCGATGAAGTCGCGCTACCCGACCTCGAATTCGAAGAAATCCCACCCGGTCCAGGCCCACTCGAGCCCAGCTCGCCGGCCAGGGCTCCCGAGCCCGTGACGCCCGAGCCGCTGGCCCCGCCCGAGTCGTCACCCGGCCCGACGATCGCCGGTCCACCCCAGGCCAACGGAACCTCCATGGGCATCGGTACTCCAACACCCCAGCCCCCGATGCAATCCCCTTCCCGATGACAGCGGGCTTGTCTCCATGGGCCACTGGGCTCGGTCACCCCTCCCTCGCCTGGCCGCGGACAGATTCGAGTTCCCGATCCGGAACACGATTCGGCGCGCCTCGCCGAAAAAGATTCAAGTCGGGTTGACCCTCTCGGAGGTTCCTGATACCGTCCCCGTCGCCTTGGCAAGATCAGCGACGGGTCCAAGGCAAGTTGACATAACGAGGGGTCCCGACCCTGGCCTGGGCGACGATTGGCGTTGTCCGGCAACCGGCTGAGAGTCGAGGGCATTCCCGAGTGGCCATTCCGGTCGCTCGTGGAACGTTCGCGAGCCAACGGCCGGAAGCAGGAGCGGGAGCCCGGGAGGGGTTGGCAACCGATCGAGACTCGTTCCGATCGTGCCAGGTCGCCTCCGACCCGCGCTCGACGTGACCTTGGCCCGCGGGGCCCGACCGGGGACGTTCTCCGGCCGGAGAGTTGAGTTACGGATGGACTCGCTCATGACGGTTCGTGCTTCTCACGAACCACCCTGATCAACCCTGGAAGATCGCTCGAATGAACAAGTTCACTTACGCTCTCGCTCTGGGGGCTGGTCTTGCGCTCGGCGTGGCCTCCCCTTCCGCTCGTGCCAGCGCCCTCGTTCAGAATCTGGCCCCCGCCTCGCTCACGGCGGCCCAGTTCAACGCCGATTTCTCCTCGACCACCGGTGTGCTCACTCAGAATTATTCTGTTGCCAATACGCCCACAACTGCCACTATGCCCGCGACCGGCGTGGTGCAGTCGCAGGTCTTTCAGGGTACCGGCCAGTATGCCGGCCTGACCGCTTACGCCTACGAGTTCGGCGTCAACAACGTTTCCGACGTGACCGGGCAGCCGACCTACCTCAACAGCGCCGCCATGCAGTTCGGCTCGACGCCGACGCCGACGACCATCAACGGGCAGAACTCGTCGGTCTTCGTCATCAACGACGGTCCGGTCGGTAGCCTCAACGTTCCGCAGGCCGCCCCGGGCAGCACCATCCAGGTACCGGCCTCGGTCGCCTGGCAGCCGGGAACGACCACGGGCTCGCTGACCTTCCAGTACCTCGACCCGACCACCAACGCCGGCCCGCTTCAGGCCGGTGCCACCGGCGGGACCATCGTCGTGATCACCAACGACAAGAACCTCACCACCCCGCAGGTGAGCATCCAGAACCCGAATCCCCAGGTCGGCCCGTATCCGGTCGCCTTCGCCCCAACCGGCGGTACGATCAGCTCGGTGCCCCAGGGGAGCGAGACCGGCACGCCCGAGCCGGCGACGATTATCGGCTGGACGAGCGTCCTGGGTGCCCTGGCTCTGGTCCGCCGGGTCCGCCGCGGCGCCGCCGTCTGATCGCGATCCCGGCCCGACGGCCCCGGGGACCGATCGCCCCGCTCCGGCCTGAGCCCCTGATCGATCCAGCGAGCCCCTCGCCACCGCGATCCGCGGTCGCGAGGGGCTCACGCCTTTCCCGGGGTGGAGGCATCCCAACCGCCACTCTGGTAAACTGGGGCGTCAGCGAATCAGCCCCAGAGTGACCGGAGGAGTCCAGACGTTGGAGAGCGACCCGACCCATCGAGCCGAAATCCTCCCGCGGATCGCCCGCGTCCGCAGGTCGCTCCAGCAGCCGGAGGTCGAGGATCCGGCGGCGGCGACCCGAGAGGCCATCCTCGCCAGCCAGCTTCGACACCGCCTCTCCCCAGGCGCTCGCCTGGCGATCACCGTGGGGAGCCGTGGGATCGCCGCCATCGATCGAATCGCCCGGTCGGCCGTCGAATCGGTTCGCGCCCTCGGCTTCGACCCCTTCGTCATCGCCGCGATGGGAAGCCACGGCGGTGGAACGCCCGACGGCCAGCGCGCCCTGCTCGCCGAGCTGGGCGTCACCGAGTCGTCGGTCGGCTGCCCGATCCGGTCCGAGATGGAGACGGTCGTCCTCGGAACCAACTCCTTTGGACTGCCGATCCGGTTCGATCGCAACGCCCACGAGGCCGATGCCATCCTCCTGCTCAACCGAATCAAGCCACACACCTCGTTCACCGGTCGTTATGAAAGTGGCCTCCTCAAAATGCTGACCATCGGACTCGGCAAACGCGAGGGCGCCGAGCAGGTTCACAAGCTGGGCCTGCCCGGGCTCCGGGCGATGCTTCCCGAGGTCGGCTCCTTCCTGCTGGCGAACACAAAGGTGGCCCTCGGCCTCGCCATCCTCGAAAACGCACGCGAACGCACGGCGAAGGTCGTGGCGATCGAGCCCGAGGACCTCCTCCAGATCGAGCCCCAACTGCTCGACGAGTCGCGCGGGTTGATGGGCCGGCTCCCCTTCGATCAGATGGATGTTCTGATCGTCGGCGAGCTGGGGAAGAACTACAGCGGGACCGGGATCGATCCAAACGTGATCGGAAGGCAACGGATCGAGACCATGCCCGACCTTCCTCGCCCCGTCATTACCCGCCTCGCCGTTCTCGATCTCTCCGACGAAACGCGAGGCAACGCCAACGGGATCGGCCTGGCCGACCTGACCACCGATCGACTCGTCCGGAAGATTGACCCGAAGCCGACCTGGGTCAACAACCTCACCAGCAACTTCCTCACCAGGGCCCGCGTTCCGCTCGCGATGCCCACCGACCACGACGTGATCGCGACCTGCCTCGATTCCTGCTGGCGGATCGACCGGTCCCAGGCCCGGATGGTCCTCATCCCGAACACCCTCGAACTGACCGACTTCTGGGTGACACCCGCCCTCTCGGCCGAGGTCGAGGCCCATCCCGAACTCTCCTTCGCCAGCGACTTCCGGCCCATCCCCTTCAACGATGCGGGAGAGTTGGATCAAATCGCGATGTTCCCGGAGAGTCATCAGGCGCTGCGCCGAGGCTAACCGATCGGCGAGTCGGGAGCCGCGCCCGGCCTCCCATGCCCATCATCATCATCAACGATTCCCGGGAAAGACCAACGAAACGAGGCTGCTGGGGAGGGGACGAATGGCGATTCGGGCGGTGGTTTTTGATCTCGACGGCCTGATGTTCGACACCGAGGCGCTGTTCTTCCGCTCCTGCTCGGCAGTGCTGGAATCGCGGGGCAAGCGGTTCACGCCGGAGATCATGCGGTCGCTGATCGGTCGGCGAGCGGTCGAGGTCGCGGGCTGGCTTAAGGAGCTTGCCGGTGTTGACGAGCCCCCCGAGGTGATCCTGGCGCAGGTCCGCGAGCGGTTCCTCTCCGAGGTCGACACAGCCGTGCATCCCACTCCCGGCCTGATCGCACTGCTGGACCACATCCATCGCAAGGCGATCCCGACGGCGGTGGCGACTTCCTCCGGTCGGCCCTACGTCGACCGGCTCCTCAATCGCCACAGACTCGCCCAGCGGTTCGCCTTCATCCTCAGCGCCGAGGATGTCACCCGAGGGAAGCCCGACCCGCAGATTTATCGACTGGCGGCCGATCGCTTCGCTGTCGAGCCTGGCGAGTTGCTCGTTCTGGAAGATAGCCCGGCGGGCGTCGAGGCCGGACGAGCCGCCGGCGCGTTCGTCGTCGCGGTTCCACACGAGCACAGTCCCCTGGAAGGACTCGGCTCGGCCGATCGAATTGTCTCCCGCCTCGACGATCCCGCCGTCCTGGCCCTGATTGACGGGAGTGTGTCCCCATGAGCGCTGAGACGCAAACGGTCGAATCCAGCCGCGCGCGAGAGGTCCCGACGGCCGAGATCCTCCCTTACGTCGTCCCGATGTTCGCCTATGTCGCCCTCGGCGGACTGGAAGGCTATCTGCCCCAGGTCGACAACCAGCCAAGCCCCACCTGGTATCCGATCGCCTATGCGGTTCGCCTGGCCATCGTCACCGGACTTGCCTGGCGATACCGATCGACCTGGAACGATCTGCGACCCGGGCCCGGTCCGCTCGCGATCGTCCTCGCGATCATCACGGGTCTGGTCGTCACGGCGCTCTGGATTGGGCTGGACGGTCTCTACCCCGGCCTCCCGATGATGGGCCAGCGCATCGCCTTCGACCCGGGCCGGATGTCGGCCGCGGGCCGGCTGGGCTTTTACACCGTCCGCCTCGCGGGACTGGTCCTCCTCGTTCCGCTGGTCGAGGAACTTTTCTGGCGATCCTTCCTGATGAGATGGTTGATCGATGCCGATTTCCGCCGTGTCCCGATCGGTCACGTGACACCGATGGCTGCGGCCATTACCTCGCTCCTGTTTGCCCTCGCCCATCCCGAATGGCTCCCCGCGCTCCTGACCGGAGCCCTCTGGGCCTGGCTCCTTCATCAGTCAAGATCCGTCTCGGCCTGCCTCATCAGCCACGTCGTCGCCAACCTCGCCCTGGGCCTTCACGTCATTTACCATGGAGCGTGGCAGTTCTGGTAATTGGTGTCTCTGGGAGACCGACCAAGTTTATCACGATCGAAAATCATGCCCTCACATAGCGAGTCAAGATTTACCAGGTGCTAATTAGGAATTACAGAGTACTAATTACAAAAAGACATGATCATTCCGTGGGGAACGGATGCGCCGATCTATCACCGGCCGATCGCCACGATGGGGGTGATCGCGGTGAACGTGGTTCTCTACCTGCTTGTGCCTGGAGAAGCCACGGAGAACCTGGCGCTGACAATCGGCGGGGGGATTCATCCGCTTCAATGGGTGGTCAGCAACTTCCTGCACAGTGGGATCTTTGAGCTTGCGGGGAACATGCTGTTCCTCTGGACGTTCGGCCTTGTCGTCGAGGGGAAGATCGGCGGTCTCCGCTTCGTTCTGATCTACCTGCTGATGGGGACTCTGCTGGCCGGGGCGATGCAATGCCTGGTTTCGAGTGAGCAGGAGGTCCGGCTCCTCGGTTCGTCGGCGGTCGTTTTCGGCCTGATGGGAATCTGCCTCGTCTGGGCGCCCCGAAATGAGGTGACCTGCATTCTCTGGGTCCGGTTGACACCGATCGAGTTCGATCTCTCGATCCTCTGGTTCGCGGCGATGTACATCGCGCTCGACGTGCTGTCGGGCGGTCTTTCGGGGGTCCTTCGGGCAAGCTTGACGAACCTTTCGACCCGAGTGATCGTCGCGGTCGAGCTCAACCACACCTTCGGCGCCCTGCTGGGTGTGTTGATCGGCGCTGGAATGCTGAGATTCCAGTGGGTTGACTGCGAAAACTGGGATCTCCTTGCCGTCCTCCAGCGGCGGGCGGGACGACCGAAGGGCACGGAGACCCGAACCCGGAAGGCGAAGCGACCCGATCGCCGGTTGGAGACGCCGACGAGCAAGGCATCGCGGCGATCCGAGGGTCGATCGAGCAAGGGTCGGAGCAGGGGAGGTCCGACGTCGATCGAGGACGCCTCGGCTGTCGTCCTCCGGGCTTTTCGGGGGCACCTCGAGTTCGAGGAGACGGAGGCCGCGCTGGCCGTTTACAAAAAAGCCCGGCGCGCCCCGGTCCCCTGGCACCCGCCCGAGCCCGACTGGCGCGAGCTGATCGAGGCGCTGCTCCGGATTCAGCGACACGACGACGCCGTCGACGTGATGCGCGATTACGTCCGCGAGCAGCCCGATCCCTCGCCCCGCGTGGTCCTGAAACTCGCCCAGGTTCTGATCCAGAACCAGGGGAGGCCGCAACAGGCTATCAAGCTCCTGAATCGATTCCCCGAGGGCTCGCTCCCCCCGAAGCTCGAAGAGATCCGCGGCCGACTGAGGCAGCGCGCGGAATATCTCCGCGAGGAAGGCCCGCTCGAACTTGATGAGGATCTCCTGTGAACCAAGGTCAAAAATCAGGGCGAGGCGCGGTCAGAGCTTCAGGAAGATCCGATGCTCTTCCAGATACCGATTGAACGCGTAGCAGATCAGGAAGTAGAGCGAAAACGCCCCGACGACATACCAGACCGGCGAATCGTTGGGGACATACGGCTTGACCGCCCCGGCCACGATCGAGTGAATCACGTACGCGGCCAGCGCATTGACTCCGAACGTCCGGAAGACCCGGTTGCTCCAGCCGCCCAGGTCACAGGCGAGGAGAAAGAGAGCGTAAACGGCCGTCGAGAAGCCGGCGGCGAAGGTCAGGTACGACGCGCTCCCCGTGCGCTGACTCATGGTCCAGAGGTCCGGAATGGTCCCGTCCGGCGGCGGGACAAAGGGCGGCGGAGCCCATTCGCCCCGGGCCGACGAAAGACCGTAGCCAGCCAGCATCAGCACGATCGACCAGCCCGCCAGTTTCCCCGCGGCTCTCAGGCGATCGGCGGTCCCGACGACGGCGTCATGGGCCAGGGAGCCCACCAGCAATGGGATGCTCCAGCTTAGAAAGCCGAGGGGGCCGCCGTCGATCACCGGCGTCGTCCAGGCCCATTCCCGGTAAAACCACCAGGAAAGCGCCAGGTGCAAGGCTCCCGACCCAATCATCCAGCCGATCCGGGCCGCTCGCCCCGCCGCGATCACCGGCAAGACCCAGAGCGAGGCGATCGCAATGTGCACCAGCGCCTGGAAGGGCTCGCGCCGGAACGCCTCGGCGATCAGAGCCATCAGGCCCGTGTCGCGAAGGTCGCTCCAGTGCTCATATCGCCCGCCGAGGTGGTAGACCACGAAGCCGACAAGAATTAGCCCCAGGTTGCGCCGGATCGCCGCTTTCCCCGCCGTACAAAATCCGTCCCGGTCCACCCGGCGGAGAAAGGTCAGCCGGTACGCAAACCCGACCGCGAAGAAAAACTGGGGCATGATCGTGTCGGCATAGCTACAATAAGTGTTGCGATGCTTGAGGATCAGGTGGATCTCGTGGAAGCCCCCCAGGAAGTTGACCAGGATCATTCCCGCGACGGTGTAACCGCGGAACTGGTCGAGCGAGGCGATTCGGCGGCTCGACGAATCTTCGGGCGGCATGTGGTTCATCCCTCGGGAGTGGGCGGAGCCGTCGCGGACATCGCGACGGGGGGCTGTGCGGAGTTCAGCAGGTGTGGGACGACGGATCGAAGATAACCGAGCGACTGGGCCAGGCCGTCGAGGTCGCGATCGGGCCAGGGGATGGCCTCGACGGTCTCCGGGCGGTCGAGGGAGCCCTCTGCGTACCTGAGCTCGCACTCGGCGGCCAGGCGGACCACCGAGGCGATCGCGTCGGGACGCAGTCCCGGGAAATACGATAACCAGCGCGGGTCGTAGATCGGCAGGTCATAGATCCTCGGGTGCAGCTCGATGGAGAGCGTCAGGTCGGGCCGAGCGTGGAGGAGCGCCGCGAGGATGTCCGGGATCGGCAGAATCCCCGAGCCGACCGGCCGGGCCTGCCAGCAAAGCCCACGTGAGGTGAACGCCAGGACCATGTCCTTGATGTGAGTCGCCACGACCCAGGGCGCCAGCCTCCGAGCTGCAGAGAGGGGGTCGTCGAGCCGCATCGCCAGGTTGCCGGTGTCAAGAGTGATCCCCGCGACCGCCGGATCCAGCCGGGCGATCAGGCCGAGCAGTTCGTCGGCGGTCAGGTCGGCGTGCGTTTCGATCGCGAGCCGGATTCCGAGCGAGATCAGCCTCGGCGTCAACGCCAGGATGACCTTCAGGGAGCCCGAAAGCTGCTCCTCCCACGCGCGATCGCGGCGGAACCGATCATGGCGGTCACCCACATAAATCCGGGCGTGCCGGCATCCCAGCACGGCCAGGGCCTCGATTCGAGGCAGAAGCTCGGTGGCGACCTCCTCGACGCTCGGCTCTCGCCCCCATTCCCGGGCCCAGCGACCCGGATTCGGCGTCGGCAGCCCCGCTTGGAGGTAGAGCCCCAGATCGTCGGCCATCCGTCGAAACCGCGAGAGTGCCCCGGCATTCAGTCCCTCGTCGATCGCCGAGGCGTCGAGGAACTGCACGCCGTCAAAACCACGCTCCTTCGCGAATCGGAGCGTCTCCTCGGGCGAGAACCCCCGGTGCTCGACGGTGTATCGATCGAAGCCGATCCGTGCCCTGCTCATCGTGTTCCCCGCGAATCTCCGGCTGCTTCCCTGGCGGCCTTCTTGAAAAGCTCTTGTACTCGCTCGTCTATTATGGCCATGCGAAAGCTCTCTTCGAACCCCCAGGCTGTTCCCTTCCCGGCTCGATCCGGCACCAACCCGGTTCGAGTTTGCCAGGTATCCGCTCCCCTGACAATCTCCCCTCCTCCACCTTTCCAGGACTTCCAGGTCGCAACCCGCACCCGACACAGGACGCCCGATCCACCACGTTCCACCGCTCCCGCCCCCGCCGAACCCCGCCGAAAAATTCCGGGAGTGGGTTGACTCTCAGGCCGGGAATTCGTATTTTGACGGTCGATTGACGCCGATCGATGACGAGCGCGTCATTGAAGAGGCATGAGTGTCCTATCTTATCCTTTAGTTTTCATGCGTCTTCCTCGGAAGTTTTCCTGAAGAAAACTGCGGGCCGATTCCAGGCGGCAAGGAAGCGTTTCGCCGCGGTTCGGTTCGACCCTTCCGAGGGGAGCCGGGGATTCCCCAGGTCTCCTCCTCGTGAATTGGCCTTTCGGTTCGTCCCCGTGTCGGCAAGGATGCTCGGCCGGAGGCGGACCGAAAAAGGCCAAATATAGCCCCCACTCAGGACGCGGCTCCGATCTCCCCCTGGGGAATCGAGCCAGGCGACCCGGCCCCCGGAAGGAAGACCGGGGGCCTTCCTGCGCGCCCGGTCCTTCCCGGGAGCTTCCAATCCAGTCAACGAATCGCGGGGTGCGGGGCACCTCCTTCCCGGGTGAAGGAGCGACCGCACCCATCCTCGATTTCGAAGCGGCCGGCCGCTTTTCTTCCGCGACCGCGGACCGCTATCATGGGTCGCCAGTGGATTGATCGGGAAGGCCGGCCGCCCTGGTCCGGGTTTGCGAAGGGCGATGGGCCATTCGAGCGGGTCGCGATCGTCGGGAGGATCGCATGCGCGGAGCGGAAAGCCTGGCCCCCGCCAGCCTCGCCCTGGCCCTGGCGATCGCCGCCGTGGCCCTAGGACTGGGAATCCACCTTGGATGGGACCGCTCGAATCGCGATCCCGACCTCTCCGAGATCGACCGCCGCCATTTCTTCAGCCAGGATCTCCGCCGGGCCCTGGGTGTCGCGCTGCTGACCCTGCTGGCGCTGGGGGTCTACGTCGGCTCACGCGTTCCGGAACTGATCCCCGTGGAAAGCCCGGGAGCCGGCGGTCCACTTGTTCGGCCCAATGCTCGCTTTCTGGCCGTCTGGCTGGGCGTCTTCGCCTCCCTGATCGCGACCATTGTCGTCGCCCTGGCCGATTGGTCGGCCACCCGAAAGTATGCGCGCCGTCATCGCCGCGAGATGGACCAGAGCCGCTCCGAGTTGGTCCGCGAGGTCCTCAGCCATCGCTCGCCCGATCCTGCGGGCGGCTCGAACGGTCGCCCCCTCGATCCACTCTGAAGCCGACGAACGGCCTCTCGTCGGTGATCCCACGAGCAATTCGGAGCGAGAGTATTCGTTGACGCGATGATGCAAGTGCTATAGTATGAGATGAGCTGATCCAGGATGGACTGTTTCCTCCAGAGCGGATCGTGATCGAACCGGCCCGGGGCGGGTCCATTCTCCTCAATGTCGAGGAGAGGCGGGCCTTCCTGGGGCCACTCGCGGGATTCGACGGAAGAATCTGGCCCAGGGATTCCGATACCGGCGATGGTGTGGTGGCCGTCTCGCGGACGTCCCGGACCGAAATCCTCTCCATTCTCGCGACATCCTCTTCCGCGATCGATCCGCCCGTCCTCTCCCATCGTGGCTCACTCGGCCGGTCCGACCCATTCCTTCCCAATCCTGGGGGAGTCGTTCCATGGAATTTGCATCTCGACGCCGAGGACTGCTGGGAGTCTTGCTGAGCTTCGGGCTGATCCTCTCGGCGGGATCGCCCAGCGCGTTCGCCGGTGAGCCCGACCCCGCCGGTTACTGGGACGTCAAGAACCTCCGCCCCGGCATGAAGGGGAAGGGGCGGACCGTGATGGTCGGTTTGAAGCTGGAGGAGTTCGAGGCCGAGATTCTCGGCGTCATGCGCGACGTCAACCCCGGGCGCGACATGGTCCTTTGCCGCCTCAAGGGGTGCAACCTGGAGCATGCCGGGATCATTCAGGGGATGAGCGGGAGCCCGATCTACATCGATGGCAAGCTCCTCGGCGCCGTCGCGTATGCCTGGGAGTTCGCCAAGGATCCGATCGCGGGCGTCACTCCGTTTTCCCAGATGGTGAAATACGTCCGATCGAACGACCGTCGGATCGCGGCCGAGTCCAAGGACCGCGCCCGAGGCGGTGGATTCGCGGCCGCGGCCCTCGGCGGTGTTCTGCCGATCGTCGAGGGGCTCGCCGATCCCGAGGGCGAGCCGGGCCGATCGATGACGCCCGTCCCGGTTTCCGCCGCGTCGATGGGCGGCATGACCCCGATCGTCACGCCCATGGCCGCCTCGGGTTTTAGCCCCGCGGCCCTGGCTCTCCTCGGCTCCCGTTTGAAGCCGATCGGCCTGGCGCCGATGGCCGGCGGATCGGCTCCCGAACGAATCCTTCGCGAGCAGGGAGACCGTCCGCTTGTCCCCGGTTCCCCGCTCAGCATCGGCCTGATCCTCGGAGATTTTGACCTCTCCGGGATCGGCACCGTGACCCATGTCGAGGGCGATCGGGTCTACGGCTTCGGCCACCCGATGATGAGCCTCGGCGCCTGCGAGCTGCCGATGATGACCGGATACATTCACACGGTATACCCTCGCGCCAGCGTGAGCATGAAGATGGGCTCGCCGCTGAAGGTCGTCGGCACGATTGATACCGACGTCAGCACCAGTGTCGCCGGACGCCTCGGCGCCGTTCCCGACCTGCTTCCGATGACGGTCCGTGTGAAGACAGGGCGATATGCCGATCCGCGCACCTATCGCGTTCGGATCGTCCGCGAGCCGGTCCTGCTGCCGAACCTGATCCTCTCCGTGCTCTCCAACGCGATTGACACCGAGGGGAATCTCCCCGACGAACTCTCGGCCCGCGTCCAGGCGACGATCCGGCTGAAGGATCGCGAGCCGATCGTGTTTTCCGACACCTTCAGCGGGCCCAGGTATGCCGGCCAGATGGGCCCGGCCGCGCTCTTCAGCCCGGTGGCCTCGATCGTCAACATCCTCGTTCGCAACGCGATCGAGCCGGTGCGGGTCGACTCCGTGGAATGCTCGGTCGAGATCGAGCCCGGCCGGCGGGTCGCGGCGATCGAGTCGGTTCGACTGCTCACCGAGGCGGTCGAACCCGGGGGCGTGCTCCGGGCGGTCGTCACGCTCAGGCCGTACAAGGGCCAGCGCGAGACCCTGGCGATGGACCTGCCGATCCCCGCCGATTTCCCGATCGGGAGCCACGAGGCCACGTTCTGCGACGCGATGGCGAGCGTTCGCCGAACGCTTCAGAACGACCCCGGCCTGCTCGACCCGAGCCATCTCGACGGGCTCCTGCACGCGATCCGGGTCCAGACCGAGCCGAAGCGGACCGCCGTTTATCTCCACCTCAGATCGCCCGATCGCGGTGTGACGGTCCGCGGCCAGTCGCTGCCGAACCTCCCGGGAAGCGTGCGCGCTGTCTTCACCTCGAAGCGTGAGGTCGCCTTGCCGGCGATTCAGGGTGACCTGATCCGATCCGCCTCCACGCAGTGGGTTGTCGAGGGCTCCCAGACACTCCGATTCTCGGTGGTCAAGGACGCCGGGCTCTCGGTATCGTTGTACCGTTGAGCCGGGTTCCCGCCGGCTCTTCCCGTGACCCCGCGAGAACGAGACCAGCGAGGATGACCATGCGAAGGCCCGGGTCTGCTCGGCGGCGACCGATGCCGAGGATCGTCTCCCTCGTCCTCATCGGGATCGCCGCCGGGCCCCTTACCGATGAGCTGACAAACCGGTCCGTCCAGGCGAAGTCCGAAACCTGGCGGCAAGAAGGCGCCCCGGCCTTCGCCCGGGCGCATCGCGAGGGAGTCGTCCTCTCCGGCAACGGCCGGCTCCGCCTCGGACATGCCGTGGAACCCCTCGGCAACCTGAACGTCGCGCGGGTCTGGGATCTCGCCCGGTCCTCCGACGGCGCCCTGCTCGCCGCGACCGGCGACGCCGGCCAGGTCCATCGACTCGGAACGAAGCCGGGCGACGCCTGGACCCTGCTCCTCGATTCGAGCGATTCCCAGATCCTGGCGCTGGTCTCCGGGCCCGGGATCGCCGCCTTCGCCGGGACCGGACCGAATGGGCTGTTTCTCGACCTGAACGCACCGAAGCGTCCCCCCGAAAAACTGGGCCCCGGCGTTCGCTACATCTGGGACCTCGCCGCCGATCCGAAGGGAACCCTCTACGCCGCCACCGGACCCGAGGGGCAACTCTGGAAACGCGAGTCCGGTCACTGGTCGATCCTTTATGACAGCAAGGCCACCCATCTGTTAAGCGTCGTCGTCGGGCCGGACGGGGCCGTTTACGCCGGAAGCGACGGCGAGGGCCTGATCTACCGGATCGGCCAGGACGGCAAGGCCTCGGTCATCTTCGATGCCCCTCAGTCCGACGTCCGTTCGCTGGTCGTTGCCCCCGACGGCACACTCTACGCCGCGACCGCCGCCGAGGCCGGTAACACCTCGGGAAATCGGAACTCGTTGTTCCTCTCATTCTCGAGGCCCGCCCCGCACGACGACAGCGACCGATCGCCAACCGATGCGGGGTCTGCCTTGCCCGACGCGATCCCGGCCGCCCAGGTCTCCGCGAAAAAACCCAGCGACGCCTCGACGCCGCCCACGTCGGGATCCGCCTCGCCCCGCCCGGTCAGCCCGGGGGATAACGCGGTCTACCGGATCGACGCCGATGGCATCCCGCGCGAGGTTCTGCGGATCAAGGCGCTGATCCACGCGATGGCCTGGGCCGACCATCGCCTCTGGATCGGCACCGGGCCCGAGGGACAGCTCTACGAGATCCGCAACCAGGGCGAGGAAAGCGCTCCGGTCGCGAAGCTGGAGAGCGGCCAGATCCTCGCCCTGCTTCCTGGACCCGACAACGGGCTCGTCATCGGCACCGGCGACACCGGCGGCGTGTTCCGCCTCGGCGCTCCTCATGTCTCCGTCGGGCGAATCGTCTCCGAGGTCCACGACGCCCGGCTCCTCAGCCGCTTCGGCACCCTGAGCTGGCGCGCGGAGAAACCCCAGGGAACGTCGGTCACGTTCCAGTGCCGGAGCGGGAACGTCGGCGAGCCGGACGAGACCTGGTCCGAATGGTCGGCCGAGCAATCAGATCCCGACTCCGCCCGGATGATCGCCCCTCCCGGCCGCTTCGTCCAGTACCGGGTGAAACTCGCGACGACGGATCCGCGCAGGACGCCTGAGCTTCGGTCGGTCGCCCTGAGCTACCGAACAACCAACCTCGCGCCCGAGCTGACCCGGATCGAGGTCCCCGATCTCTCCGCCGCCGATGGAACGGCTCGACAAACACGGTTGAACCTCCGATGGGACGTCTCCGATCCCAATGAGGACGAGATGAACTTCACCGTCCTCGTTCGCAAGGACGGCTGGCCCGACTGGGTCCCGCTCAATCCCGAACCGATCACCGACCGTAACCTCGGGTGGGAGACAACCGCGTTCCCCTCGGGAACCTATCGTGTGAAGGTCATCGCCAGCGATCGGCCCTCGAACCGTCCTGAAGACGCCTTCACCCGGGAACGCGAGAGCCTCTCGTTCCTCGTCGACCACGACGCGCCTCGGATCGTCATCACGCGGACACCCCAGGGCGCCCGGATCGATCTCGCGGATGACCTCACCCGCATCACCCGCGCTGAGTATGCCATCGACGGCGGACCCTGGACTCCGATGTTCCCCGACGACCGAATCTTTGATTCGCCCCGAGAGCGCATCGACCTCTCGCTTTCCCACCCTGGTTCCGGTACGCACGTCCTCCTCGTGAAGGCCACCGACGCGGCCGGGAACGTGGGCACCGGCGATCGGCTCCTGGTCGATGATCACTGAATTCCGGTCTGTGTCCGCCGGACCCGAGACGGGCCGGTTCCGAGAAGCGAGGCGAGGTTCGATGGTCGCTGGATCTGGTTGCCGGTCGCGACGCGGCGTGACGCGGGGAGATGTCATCGTTCTGGTGATCCTGCTGGGCGTGACCGGACTTCTCGCGCTGATGGGGATGTCACGAGCCAGGGAAGGGGCCCGGCTCAATCGCTGTGCCCGCAACCTGGCTCAGATGGGTTTCGCACTGGCGCTTCACGACCAGATGAAGGGGCAACTTCCCGAGATCGCCTCGACCCTGCCGCCCGGCGAACCAACCTCACGCGGGACGTCGAGCCCGCTCCGCGGCCTGCTCCAGTCGCTTGACCTGCCCGACCTGTCGAGCCTTCACGACCCGAAAACGCGGCCGAAGGGGGGTGGACCGGTCCCCGGCGAGATCCCGATCCCCGGGTTCGTCTGCTCCAGCGATCCCAACGCGCTCTCGGGCCGGCTCCCCGCTCCGATAAGCTACCGAGCGGCCACCGGAGACTCGCCCCTCGGCCGCAACGGCGCGTTCGCCATCGGTCGCCACTGGAGCCTGGCCGCGGTCGAGGCCCGCGACGGCCTTTCTTACACCGCCGCCTTCAGCGAACGACTCGTCGGCTCGGCCGAGGACGGCCCCGAACGGCTCCCCAGCTACCGGATCTCCGCCTCCTCCGTCGGCGATTCTTGCCCGACCCTCGCCGATGCCCTCGCCCTCCGCGAAGACGCCGGCTCCTCCTGGATCGCCGCCGATTACCGCTCGACCCTCTACAATCACGCCCAGACCCCAGGCGCCCGGCCTTCCTGCATCGCCCGCGACGGTGCCTCGGCACGCATCGGGGCGTCGAGCGGACACGTTCGCGGTGTGAACCTCCTCCGCCTCGACGGCTCCGTCTCGCTCACCCTCCCGACAATCGCCCCCGCGATCTGGCGAGACCTCGCCGCGATCCGAGACCCGCAACCATAACCTGGAAATGCAGTAACCACGAAAAACCTGGAAATGCAGTAACCACGAAAAACACGAAATTACACGAAATAAAATAATGTCTAATTAAATAGTTGTTTGATCAGCTGTCTTGTGTTTCCGTGTGATTTCGTGTTTTTCGTGGTTGCTCCTGATGTATATTCGTGGTTGCACCTGATGTTTATCCTGGGATTGGCACCATGCACAAGCCGGTTTTGATTTTCGACTTCGGGAACGTCGTCGGCTTCTTCGACTACCTTCGCGCCTGCGATCGGCTGGCCGGGTCGCTGGGGATCACGGGGACCGCTCTCCGCGATCGCCTGCTCGACCGGGGGTTTGCGGACTGGCTGGTCGCGTTCGAGAGTGGCCGGATCGGTCCGGAAGTCTTCGCCTCTCGGGTCATGGAGGCCGCTGGTGTTCGGCTGGATCACGATCAGTTCGTCCGTGCCTGGGAAGATATCTTCTGGCCGAATGAACCCGTCGCCGAACTGATCGCCGCGCTGAAGGCGGCTGGCTACCGCGTCTTCCTTGGCTCCAATACGAATATCCTCCACGCCACGTTCTACCGCCGGCAGTTCGCCCAGACCCTCGACCTTCTCGACGGCCTGATCCTCTCCTACGAGGTCGGCCAGATGAAGCCCGCCCGCGCCTTCTTCGACGCCTGCGTCGCCGCCGCCGGTGTCCCGGCCGCCTCCTGCCTCTTCATCGACGACATCGAGGAAAACGTCGAAGGGGCCCGCCAGGCCGGTCTCGTCGGTATCCATTATCACGAGACTCCGGCCCTCCTCCACGAATTGCGACGCCTCGGTATCGAGACGACAACCCCGATCGCCTGAGCCTCCTCCGTCTCGCCGATGCCCGCTCTGCCGCCCTTTCCCCAGTTTGACTTCTCGAATCTAGAGGACACACTCGTACGGACTCAGTTCCTGCGTCGGATCGCCCCGAATTCGAAGAAACCCACCTCGGACTCCTCTACCACGAATTCTTCCGCCTCGGGGCTTGACGAACGGAATCCAAGGGTTAAAGATTGACTGAGTGCATGTAGCCAACCACGGCTGCTGGAGGTTGTTGAAAACCTCGGACCTGGCTCCAGGGGCTGGGTGGGGTGGCGTGGTTCGGCGGGATGCACCTTCAACGTCACAAGAAGATCAACGGCGGACGGCGGGCGGGCGATGGCGGGGGAGAGCCCCGGGGATCGCGGCGTGTCGGCGCCGAATGGTTGGGAGGCCGGGGCGGGATCAAGGTTTTTGGGGCGGCACGGAACAGATCCGATGGCTCGGCAGTATGAGTGCCTGGGCAGCCGAGGTCGGGTCCGAGGGCGGACGGTGGTCTCCGCAGTCTACTTGAGTCACCTTGAGGGTGTGGAAGTGATATCCGAGTTCGAGTGCGCCAGGATTTGGGCGACTCGATCGGGTGGTGCTTCCGAGCTTACCGGGGAGTCTGTCGATGGGTAGCTTCAAGTCAAACGGTCGCAATCACAAGCTGGATCGGCGCCGCGGCAAGTCCAGCGCCTCGCGGCAGGGCTTGCCCCGGATCGAAACGCTCGAGGATCGTCGTCTCCTCAGCGGTGGCAGCAATCCCACACCGATCTGGAAGCCGACGGATCCCGGCAATCTGGCCGACGCCCAGAATGGTCCGATGGCGAACCTCGGCGCCTCGGCCGTCAACATTTACGAGGCCTATATCCAGAGCGGCGACAACACCAGTTCGCTCACCCAGCAGTTCCCTGGCGTTGAGTTCCAGGGCGGCAACGTCGGCCTCCAGTTGAAAATGCTCTACGGCGGCGACTTCTCGCAGTTCCTCACGCAGGTTCAAGACGCCGGGATGCAGGTCAGCACCTCGAGCGCGTATTACGACCTGGTCGAGGGCTTCGCGCCGATCAACGACCTCCCGGCGCTGGCCGAGCTCGGCCTGACGCAGAGCGGCCAGGTGAACTACGCGCCGGTAACCCTCGCCACAACCGGAAACACCGTCCCGCTGTACCAGGGCACCGCCTACAACGAGGCCGTCACCTCGATGTCGGCCGCCGCGGCCCGAACCCAGTTCACCGTGGATGGGACCGGAACGACCGTCGGCGTGATCTCCGATAGCGTCAGCCAGTACCAGGGCGGCCTGGCCGCCTCGTACAAAACCGGCGACCTCAACGCGAACAACCCGGTCAATGTCATTACCGATGGCCCCGCCGGCAGCACCGACGAGGGCCGGGCGATGCTGGAGAATATCCATGACATCGCACCCGGAGCCAACCTCGCCTTCTCGGCCGGCGGCAACTCTGTCCTCTCCATGGCCCAGTCGGTGACGGCTCTCGCAACTCAGGCCCACTCCAACGTCGTCGTCGACGACCTCCGCTGGTTCAACGATCCGTTCTTCCAGCCCGGCGTGATCTCGCAGGCAATCGATTCGGTCACCGCCCAGGGAACCACTTACGTCAGCGCCGCCGGCAACTACGCGAACCAGGGCTATCTCTCGACGTTCAACCCGATGAGCGGGTCGATCACGGGGATCGGCTCCGGCACCTTCATGAACTTCAACCCCGGCGGCACCGCGACCAACGAACTGCCGATCAAGACCAGCGGCTCGAATACGGAGATCACCTTCCAGTTCGATCAGCCTTTCCAGTCGCAGGAACCCGCAGGCGCCACGGGCAAGGTGACCTCTCAGGTCGACATCTACGTCATCGACGCCACCAACGGCAACGTGGTGGTCGGCGCTGCCCAGAACAGCAACACCGTCGCCACCCAGTCGCCGCTCCAGCTCATCACCATCCCCAGCGCCGGCAGTTATTACATCGCCGTTCAGGTCGTCTCGGGTGCGAATCCCGGCCATATCGAGTTTGTCAACGACATTGAGGGCAACCAGCTCACCATTACTCAGGAGACCGGCGCCGCCGCTGGAACCATTTACCCCAGCAGCATTGGCCACTCGGTCGACCCGAACACGATCGGCGTCGGGGCCACGCCCTGGTGGGTTTCCCAGCCCTTCGCCTCGAACTTCGCCAACGGACAGCTCCCCAGTCCCTTGCCGAACGAGCCGTTCAGCTCCTTCGGTCCGGCGCTCCAGTTCTTCGACGCCAATGGCAATGCCCTACCCTCGCCAGTGACCCTTCAGCAGCCGACAGTCACCGGGTCCGACGGAGGCAACACCTCGTTCTTCACGCCCGGCCAGGTCATTGACACCACCCAACCGATCGCCTTCCCCGGCGAGCCGAACTCTCCCGATCCCGTCACCAACACCAACGCCGTCCCAACCAATCAGCAGAACCTGCCGACGTTCTTCGGAACCTCGTCGGCCTCGCCGAACGTCGCGGCGATCGCCGCGTTGATGAAGCAGCTCAACCCCGCCGCGACGCCTGCCCAGATCAAGGCGAGCATGATCAGCGCGGCCGCACAAACCCCGATGAACGGCCAGTCGGCCGGCTCCTGGAATCAGCAGAGCGGCTACGGCTTCCTCAACGCCGTGGACGCCCTCACCGCGATCGACCAGCTCCAGGTCTCCACCACCACCCCGGCCAACGGCTCCACGGTCACCACGGCTCCCAGCGTGATCCAGGTCACGTTCAACAAGCCGGTCGTCGCCTCGTCTCTCAGCGCCGCCGATCTCAGCTTCTCGACGGTCCCCACCGGGGTCACCGTCAACGTCGGTGCCCCGATCCCGATCGACAGCACCACCGCGCCCACAATCGTCGACTACCCCATTAGCTTCACCCGGGCCGGCGGCGTCACTGCTAACGGGAACTATTCCTACACCGTCGCGAGCCCGGCCAGCGGCTCCACGGTCGTCGCCACCGACGGACACACGCTCGTCCCAAGTAACCCGATCTCCTTCGCTCTCCAGGACACCACCAACCCGGTCGTCACCAACACCTCGATCAACGGCCGGACGGTCTCCATTACCTTCAGCAAGGCCATCGATCCCTCCACCGCCTTGCTCCAGAATTTCCTGGTCCTCCGCCAGGGATCGAACACGACCTGGCCGCCGACTCCCTCGACGATCGGCAACTACATCAACCTCAACGCCGATCCTCGCGCCACGATCAGCTACAACCCGCTCACCTACACCGTCACTCTCGACTACAGCGCTCTGCCCCAGAGCGAGATGCCGACCGATTCCTACGCCGTCGTCGTCCTCACGCCGAACGGCAACGCGGGAACCGGCGGCGGATCCGGCGTCACCGACCTCGTCGGTAACGACCTCTACGGCTACTACACCGGCTCGTTCCCCTCGGGCCCCTACGTCACCCAGGTCAACGGAACCTCCACCAACGAGCCCTACGACTTCATCCAGAATCTGGGCCTCCAGCAGCTTCAGGCCCCGGTCATCACCACCTTCACCATGAGCCCGTCCTCCGACACGGGCATCCCCAACGACCAGAACACCACCAACAACCAGCCGACTTTTGTCGGCTCGGTCTATGTTCCGTTCCCCGGATCGATCGCCAACAACCAGATCATCGTCCAGTTCCAGGGAACTCCCGCGAACAACGGCGCGATCACCCTCGCCGCCAGCCCCAGCGGCTACGGCTACAGCGTGAGCGGAACCCTCGGCGTCAACTACGTCACCACAACCACCGACGCCAACGGCACCTTCACCATAACTCCACCCTCCAGCCTCCTCGAAGGCTTCGAGAATGCCGTCGCCGTCGCGGTTGGACAGCCCTCGTACCAGAACGGCAACCTCTCCGGCCTCAGCTCCCAGCGGCTCGACAGCTTCCGGATCGACAACTCCGCTCCCCAGATCACCAGCGCCGCACTGACCGCGTCGGCGATCCAGAGCGGAACCAATCTCCTGCCGCTCCCCGGCAGCACAACCTCCACCACCAACCTCTCGGCCCTCAGCTCGCTGTACCTCGGCGTGGTCGACCCGATCCATCAGGGCCTCTCCGCCCTCGGCACGCCCTCGACCGTCATCTTCAGCGCCCTTGATCCCTCCACGGCGACGAACACCAGCAATTACTCGCTGATCAACTCGGCCGGGCAGGATTACTCGTCTTACATCACCGGCGCGACCTACACCCCGACGACAACTCCGCTCACCTCGGGCAACTACAGCCAGTACACCGGTTACATCCAGTTGTCGTTCGCCCCGGGCCTGCCCGCCGGTGTCTATACCCTCACTGCCCACGCCCACGACCTGCTCCCGGGATCAACCTCGAACTACTATCCCGGCATCACCGACGCGGCCGGCAACTATATCAACGATTCCTCGGTCGCCGGCGAGGGAAGCGTCGACTTCAAGGTCAACATCGCCATCCAGACCACTCCGGCCTACATCACCGGAATGGCGCTGGAGAGCGTTCCGGCCGGCAGTACCAATTTCTCGACGGCCATCGGCGGTCCGCAGTCCTACTTCGAGCTTCCGCCCGCCAACGGCGCGAACACCCGCGACAACATCCCGGCCCCGCCGAACACCGCTGTCATCGACCTCTCCAACCCGATCCCCTACGTCAACTCGACGTTCTACAACAGCAGGGTCCTGCTGATCGGTTCGACCAACCCGGCTACCACGACGAATCTCAACCCGACTCCCGACGGCAACTTCGGCACCCTGGGACAGGGGGGCTTGGGTGCCTCGGATCCGGCCTCGGGCTACACGATCGTTGGCAACACCACGGTCACTCTCTACTACCTCAACACGACCAACGATCAGTGGACGCCCGCGGATAGTGCCCACCCCGGTACTCGGCTCGTATTGACCTACAACGGTGGTACGCCCCTCCCCGCCGATTACTATCGCGTGTACATGCCGAACCAGGTGGATAAGAGCGGCACCGACACGCGGATCTACGACATCTACGGCAACCAGCTCGACGGCGAGTTCCTCGGCAACCCGACCTCGCAGAACTCCACGGTGTTCTCGCCCCCGGCGGCCTATCCGAACATCACGATTCCGCAGTATCAGGATCAGCTCTCCAGCGGACAGACCCGGATCGGGCTCAGCGGCGACGGCGTCGCGGGCGGGGCCTTCATGACCGGCTTCGTGGTCGTTCCTTACGGCAACGTCGTCTATGCTCGCCCCGACTTCGTCGAGAACCCGCTGGTTCCCAACGGTGCCGGCCTCTCGAACGGTAGTCCGGCCGCTCCCTACCCGGTTCTCGCGCCCGAGGGCGACCCGACCAACACAGCGCTCGCCGCGAACCCGACCCACAACCCGAATCTCGGTCTGAACAACCCCGCCTTCTTCCAGCCGGGGAACTACAACCCGCTGTACAACTACAGCGGCCAGACCGGATTCCAGCAGTCGGCCTTCTACGCCGCCTCTCAGCTCGCCCTGCTCGGACCCGTCGTGATCGTGGCCGAGCCCGGACTCCCCTCACGCAACCCGATCACGGGCACGGTTAGCCAGGCCAGCTTCTCGCTGATCGACCCGACCGGCAGCACCAATCCCGGCGCCTCGGTTCCGTTCGACACCACCCTGGTCTTCCAGGCCGGCGCCACGATGAAGTTCCAGGGGACCTCGCTGTTCGTCCAGAACCAGGGTAGTGCCCTCCAGTCTCAGGGCACGATCGCCAATCCGGTCAACTTCACGTCGTACAACAACGCGGCCATCGCCGGGGCGACCAACGGCAACCCCGACAACCAGCCTCACGCCGGTGACTGGGGCGGCCTTGTCTTCCGCAGCTACGACGAGTCGGCCAACGCTCAGCAATTCCCGGTCGATGGCACCCTGATCGGCACCGGCACCAACGGCATGGCCCTCTCGGGTGCCCAGTCCGCGATGTCGATCCTCAACTTCACCGACATCAGCTACGCCGGCGGACCCTCTCCCCTCGGCACCAGCAACTTCTACAGTGCCGTCACGCTGTACAACGACCGGCCGATGCTCACCAACATGAACATCGCCCAGAGCGGAACCAGCAGCGCGGAAGGCGCCATCGCCGCCGACATGAACTCGCTCCGCGAGGACGACACCGCCCGCGGCCCGCTCGTTCGCAACGTCACCACGACCGGCAACAGCATCAACGGCTTCTACCTGATGGCCCAGCCCAACGGGTTCATCGAGCCAACGAACGCCGTGCCGTATCCAGCCAATCCCTCCAATCTTGGAGGCGTCCAGAACTACACCATCGCCGAGCCGCTCCCGATCGTCATCACCGCCCAACTCGTCCTTGGACAGCAGTTCCTGGAGAACACCGGCGGCAACACCCAGATCATGGGCGACCGGCTCTACATCCAGCCCGGCTCGATCCTCAAGTTCAACAAGGGCTCGGCTCTCGACGTCATCGATCCCTCGGCCAGCCTCAACGTCGGCGCCCGGACCTACATGAACGGGTTCGACGCCAACCCCAACTACAGTCCGACCAACTTCGCTCCCTACACGAGCTTCCAGGCCGAGGGGCTCACCGATTCGCAGGTGATCTTCACCTCGATCTACGACAACACCGCCTCCACGCCCTTCGTGCCCGCGATCGATGTCACCGGCGTCACGAGCCCGCCGACACTCGGGCCCTCGCTCTGGGGTAGCGTCGGGATCGTCTCGGGCGCCGACGTGGTCATCAACAACGCCCTCTTCGAGTACGGCGGCGGGGCTGTCAACACACAGGACTTCACGCTCCCCTCGCAGTCGGTCCTGGCCTTCATCACCTATCAGAGCGACTTCCCGCTCCCGGCGAGTCGCACCTACGGCACGCAGGGAACCCACGCGTACATCACCAACAACACGTTCAAGAATAACTTCGATGCGGCCATGCAGATCGAGCCCAACGGCCTGCTGGCAGCGAACCCGCTCACGCCGCTGGCGTCCGGCCATCCGTTCTTCCGTAACAACGTGATGACCGGCAACGGAATCGACGGCCTCGCGGTCGTCACCAACCGCTCCTACGTGAGCAACGCCACGGCCACCGGCATCCAGTACATCGGGCCCCAGGAAAGCATTGTCAACGGCGGCAGCTACGCCAACCAGACGGTCAACGCTGTCTGGGATTCGACCGACCTGACCTACGTCCTTCGAGGCACGGTGGTCCTGGGCCAGCAGCAAAACTTCTTCAACCAGAACCTCCCGACGCCGAACACCTCGGCCTTCACCAACCTCCAGCCTCCGACCGTCTCCTTGACGATTCAGGCGGCCCTCCCCGGCACGCTCCTGGCCGATGGTTCGACCATCCCCAGCCCCGGTCAGTCGGTGATCGTCAAGCTGCTCAACGACAACACCCCGAACGGCGCCGGCTCGCTCAGTGGCCTCGGTTCCCAGGGACTCACCGCGGGCAACAGCGCGGGCGCGGGCTTCGCCCTCGGCGTGGACAACGGCGTCGATCCGACCTCCGATCCCCTGATCGACGGCGGAGTCCAGACGGCCCTTCGCATCCTGGGCATCCCCGGCAACCAGACGACCGGCCAGCAGCGAGTGCCGGTCATCATCACCTCGCTACGCGACGGCTCGGTCGGCACGACGGTTCGCGGCGTGCAGATGTACAACATCCTCAACAGCGATCCGACCTGGCAGGCGAACCACTCGGGTGCCTCGCTGACGTCTCCCGCCGCGGGCGACGGCGGATACATATACATCGGCGGCAATTCGCAGACCGAGTACAACCCGTATAACCCGTTCGACGGGAGCTACATCACCAACGCCGACATCAGCTACATGACCCGGATCGAGGTCCAGGGCGGCGGAATCCTCAACACCTACAACGACCTCTCGGGCAAGCCCGGTACCCCAACGCTCTCCACGGCCTCGTGGTGGCAGCAGCTCTCCGGCTACCTGGCGCCGGTGAATCAGCTCAACGCTCCGATGACGTTGACGGTTTCCGATTCCAACCTCGCGGATTTCGCCGACGCCGCCATCTTCGCCCACCCGAACGCCAACGGGATCGCCGTGGACTGGACCGGAGCCAATGGCGGCGTCGGGACGGCGCCGGGAACCATCGCCCGGACTAGCCTCGGCGGAGAGCCCGTCTACCTGAACCTCTACAACGACACGATCTCGAATTCGCCGGTCGGCGTCGCGATCAACTCTCAGACGGGGAATGACACGACGGGCGATAGCCCCTTCATCGCGATCATCCAGAACGTCACCTTCAACAACGACGGCTACGGCATCCAGACCGTCGCCCCGGTCCACTCGAATAGTCCGGACAACTCGTTCGCCTCGGTCCAGACGCTGGCGATGAACGACATCTTCTCGAACATCACCAACGACGCGATCAACATCCAGGGGCAGGCGGGCGAGAGCCTGATCCAGTACGACCTGTTCTACAACAACGGTGCCGACGTGGTCGCTCCGAACGATGGCGGCCAGTTGCCGCCCCCGTACGGAACGTTCGACGCGAATCCCAACTACGTCGGTCCGGTCGGCGGCACGCTGCCGGCCACCGCTCAGAACTACAATATCCAGTCGAACTCTCCCGCCATCGACGCCGGCCGGAGCGAGATCGGACCCAACGACCTGGGTAACGCCCTGTATCCGGGCGTGAATATTTCGCTCACCGGCGGGCAGATCGTGGAGACCCGGACCAACCCCGCCAACCTGCCGGCTGGCGAGGTTCCCGGCCAGTCCAACCTCTTTGGAATCTACGGTGGTGGAAGCGGCAACGGCTACGACTCTCGGCAGATCGTCACGCTTCCCGGCACGAACTTCTTCAGCTTCCCCACCCTCTTCCAGCCGGTTCTGACCACCGACCCGACGGGCTACACCGGCACCAGCACCGTCCCGGGCACTTACAACTATCAGCCCTACTCCGGCATCCGCGACATCCTGGGTTACATCCGGGTTCCCGATCCCAATGTCCCGGGCGTCGGATACGGCAGCAACCCGTTCATCGACATCGGTGCCTACCAGTACGTGAACCTCCACCCGCCCGAGGTCACCGGCGTGACGGCCACCGTCGCCACCTCGACCTCGTCGTCGTCCTCGACCGGGACCACCAAGACCATCCCGTTCTACACGGTCGGCGGGACCACCGGGTCGAACACGACCCCGCAGACCATCAACGTCGCCTTCAACGAGCCGATCGATCCCAACACCCTCAACGGCAACACGGTGCAGCTTGAGGAGCTGGGCGTCGCCCCTGGCACGAGCCAGAAGTTCATCAGCCTCCAGGGCAAGACAAGCTACAACAGCGCGACCGATTCCCTGGTCATCACCCTGGCCGGGCTGAGCCTTCCCACCGACGAGTACCGCCTGATCCTCTTCGGAAGCGGCTCGCCGGTCATCCAGAACACCCAGGGTATCGCCCTCGACGGCGAGAACCTGAGCAACAACAACAACCCGACGAACGGCACCCAGCTCGCCCTTCCCTCGGGCAACGGCTATCCCGGCGGCAATTTCTACGACTCCTTCATCATTAACACCACGCCGCCCTCGATCAACAGCGGCTCGCTCCAGATGGCCGCCTCGTCCGACTCCAACATCGTCGGCGACTCGATCACCAACGTCACCACTCCCACCTTCACCGGTTCGATCTCCGAGCCGACCAGCCTGGTCCCCCTCGCCGGGCAGACGGTCACGCTCAACGTCGGCATCGCCCTCAACATCAACGGGACGGTGCAGGACTTCTACAATGCCAGCCAGCTCCCGGCCGGGTATAGCCAGTACGCTCAGTACATCCGGCCGAACGCCGGTACGGGCCTCACCGATACCAGCGGGAACTTCTCCGTCACCGTCGGCACCGACGGCGCCGGCACCGGCCTGGTGACCAACACCAGCGGACTACCCAATCTCTTCCCGATCCTCAACGTCGGCTCCAGTGGCCAGCTCTCGCCGCTCACCGGAACCGACAGCGGATACTACGTCGTTCAGGCCGTCGCCACCGACCAGAGCGGTAACTCGTCGAATCCCAGCTCCTCCGTCCCGTTCGTGGTGGATACGACGCCTCCGACCGTCTCCATCACCAGCCCGACCTCCGATCAGACGATCACCTCGCTGACCAACGGCGGCATTCAGTTCACGATCACCACCAGCAAGAACATCGACCTGACGCACTTCAACGCCAGCTCGATCCAGGTCACCACCGCCGGCACCAACGGCACCATCGGCGGCACCGGCGCGGTGACGGTCCCCATCAACCCCAACTCGATCCAGGTCACCTACCTCGACGCCGGCACCGGCGGCCCGGGACGCGAGCAGATCACGTTCACGACCCAGGGCACGCTGACCAACAACCTCTACCAGGTCACGCTGCTCAACACCGGCTCCGACCCGGTCGAGGACATCGCCGGGAATGTGATCGCCAGCCCGGTCTCGCAGCAGTTCGTGGTCGATGTTCCCTCGCTCTCGACGGTCCTCTACGTCGGGGCGGCCTCGTACGTCACCAACACGGGGGCGACGCAGGGCACCCGCGAGAACCCGTATCCGACCATCACCGATGCGATGAACGCCGCGGTGATCGGCGACGTCGTGGCGGTCCTGCCCGGCGTCTACACCGAATCGGTCACGATGAAGCCGTTCGTTCGGCTCTTCTCGGCCGCGGCCTCCAGCACGGATAGCACCGTCTTCACCACCAGCACGGGCAACCCGCTGGCGACGATCATCCGCGCTCCTCAGATCACCGCAACGGCGACCTCGAATCAGCAGTCCACCATCATCGCCAACGGTCTCAGCAGCTTCCCCGGCCTCTCCACCGAGATCGCCGGCTTCACCATCGCCAGTCCGCTGCTCGGCGACCCCGCCTCGGGGACCATCAACACCGCCGCCAGCGCCATCCAGGTCATTAACTCCAACATCCTGCTCGATAAGAACTACATCGCCGATGCGGGGATCGGCATCGCGGTACAGACGTCGGGCTCCTCGGCCCAGACGCCTCAGATCGAGAACGACGTGATCGTGGGCAACATCATCGGCATGCAGATTCAGGATGCCGGTGGTACCTCCGCGTCCACGCAGCCGGCCCAGGTCATCAACAACGACTTCAACTTCAACACCGTCGGGCTCTATCTGCTCAACTCCGCGAGTTCGCCCTTGCAGGCTTACGTCGCCAACAACATCTTCTGGCAAAACCACGACCAGACGACCTCCAACAACGGCTTCGCGATCGAGTCCACCAATCCGAACATGGTCAACCTCCGGAACAACATGTTCCAGGGGAACGGTTCGGACACCAGCCTGACCTCCGATACGACCGCGACGAACAACCTGGGCAACGGCTTCAGCTCGGCGATCCTTTCCAGCACGGTTCCCGACAGCCAGGGGAACTTTGTCGGCTCGCCGCAGTACGCCCAGCCGATCGATCCGAGGCCGGGTGGCGATGGTCCGGCGAACCTCTTCGTCAGCTCGAACTTCGACCTGACGGCGGCCTCGGCGGCGATCGACAACGCCTATGAGCCGTCGGCCATCCCGACCGACATCCTCGGCAACTCGCAGGTGAAGATCGGCAACGACGGCTTCGGCCTGCCGGGCTTCGGGCCGAGGGACATCGGAGCCTACGAGTTCAACGGGATCGGTGGGATACCGCTCGGCGGGGCCTTCCGCGTCGTCACCAGCTCGATCGTCCCCAACGGCGGGGCTCCGCTCGCCAGCGGTGGAACGAAGGTCGTGGCGACGTCGCCGACCTCGATCACGCTCTCGTTCTCGTGGCCGGTGAGCCCAACGTCGCTCAAGGCGTCGGACCTCGTCCTCTCGGGCTCGGCCGACAGCAACAACGTCCAGCCGACCAGCCTCACCTGGATCGATCCGGAGACCGTTCAGTTCAACCTCTCGGGCCCGCTGAACGTCCCCGGAACGCTCGACCTGAGCCTGCCGGCTAACCAGGTCTCCAGCACCAACGGCCTGAACAACATCGGCTATAGCGACAACGTTGTTCTCCAGATCGGCAACCCGGTCCAGTTGAATCCGACGCCCTACCAGCCGACTCCGATCTCGTCGCCGTCTCCCGGGTCGCCGATCGGCGTCACCCTGCCGACAGTCCCCGGATCTCCGGTCGTGGTCTCCAGCCCGATCCCGACGACGCCGATCGCCGTTCCCTCGCCGGTGGGCTTCCGGCATCACCACAAGAAGGCCCACCCGACCCGGCGGCCCTTCCATCACGCCGTCCCTCACCACAAGCCGGTCCACCATCGGGCCCGGCAGGTGGCCCACAAGGCGAAGGGCGCTCACGCCCACGCCCACGTCGCCATCCGGACCGCGGAGGCGACACCGGCCTTCCGGTACTCAGCCGCCCATCCGCATGCTCATGCGAGCCTCACCCTCTCGTTCGCTGGCCCGCTCCATCACCGGAAGGGTCGCTGATCTCCGCGACAACCCTACTCGGATCGTAACAGAGGCGGGCGCTTCCGAAAGGAAGCGCCCGCCTCGCCGCGCGCCCAGAGCACCTTTTTTTCAGGACTTCGCCACTCCCCGCACCAGCGCCTTCATCTTCTCGCAGCCGGTCCGGGCGACCGTTAGTGGGTCCTGGGCCCAGTAACTTCGGTTGAAGAGTTCCAGGGAAAGCATCACCCGGAACCCGCCCTCGGCCAGGTCGCCGAGCAGCTTCGAGAGCGGCGCGACGCCGTCGCCCGGATAAACCCGCATCGCATCCGTGAGCTTCTCGCGCGGCGGCTCGGCCGGATAGTCGTTGAAGTGGAACACGTGGATCGACCGAGGCGCCAGCAGCTTCACCCCACCCAGTCCGCCACCGCCACGATGCAAATGATAAACATCGGGAAGAATGCAGGCTGATGGATGATCGGCCTCGATCGCGACCATCGCCGCCTCACTCAGCCGCGAGAGCGTCTTCGAGAACCCCCAGACCTCCAGCTCGGGGACGACCCCCATCCGATCGCCCAGCTCCAGCAGAGCCCGATAACGCTCCGCCATCCGCCGATAGTCGGTCATCGGTTGATCCGTGGCTCCGACCGGTGGCGCGGCCAGCCGCTTCCCGCCAACCTTCCGAACCATCTCCATCGCCCGGCGGGCCGATTCCAGCCCCTCCTGCCGCCTGGCCTGGTCGTCCACGATCCAGGGGAAAAATCCGATGGTGCTCTCCACCGAGATTCCGGCGTCGCGGAACCGCTTGCCCAGATCCTCAAGCGAACCGCCCGTCGACGAGTATCGTTCCAGCTCCTCGACCCAGGGCTCCATCCCGCCGTATCCCGCCTTCTCGGCGATCGCGATCTCCTCGACGATCGTGAGCTTGTGGCCCCGAAGCGTGCTGGTATTCAGGCCGAGGATGAACGGCGACCCCTGGCCGACCCCCGAAGCCCGGGCGCCGGCCTTGCTCTCCAGAACCGCCGCGCCTCCGGCCAGCAACGCCGCTCCCCCAGCAATCCACTCACGCCTGTGAAATTGGCCGTTTGTCATGATCAATCTCTCTCCCTTTCACGCCTGCTCCGTCCGCCGAATCTTTTCCCTCTGGTGACGGCGGGATGACCCGCGCGAGACGGGCAAAAACAGACCTTGTTTGAGGGTTTACTTGCTTCTTATCGATGAATTCGAGTATCGGAATCAGACTCGCGAACATCGCTCTCGCCCTAGCAGGCGAGGTCGGAGCGTAACATGTTGACTGCTTCGCGCCGGCATTCTTGCATTCGAGAAGCAAGAAGCTCGGTTACGGCCTCGTTTTCGAGACCTTCGAGTTCCTCGGGCGTGATGGCCTTGCCGAAATGGATGCGAATGGGGTGTGGCGCGAGCCAGAAACGCGATCGCGGCCAGACTTCAAACGTCCCGCTGAGTCCCACGGGGACTATGGGAGTCCGGGCGCGGCGAACCAGGAGGGCGATTCCGGGCTTGAGCGGCCCGAGTTCGCCGTCGGCGCTTCGGGTTCCTTCGGGAAAGAGGGTGACGATCCCGCCGGAGCGAAGTCTACCGAGCGTCTCCTTCATGCCGGAGACTCCGATGCCCTCGCGCTGGATCGGAAACCCGCCAACGGATCGGATCAGGGTGCCGAGCACGGGGAGGAAGAGGGTCGACCGGGCCACGTAATTGAGCGGGCGACGGAGGGGAATGCCGAGGAAGAAGACGTCGAGGAAGCTCAGATGGTTTGAGATCAGCAGAACGCCGCCCGACTCGGGGACGTTTCGATGTCCGGTCGCGCGCCATTGCAGCAGAACGGTGGCCATTGTGCCGGCCGCGCAGCGCACGATCTGGTACCAGAGAAGCAGGGCAGGGGAGCGATCGCGGCCATCGGGCGATGGGCGGGCTCGGGAGCGTCCGGGAGGAGCGGTGGTCGTCGATGGGTCGATCGGGGAGGTGGGATCACTCACGTCGGGGCCTCCGTCGGAACCGCGGCGCCTGCCTTCTGGATGGCTTCCAACAGGACCTCGACGACCTCCTCGACGCCAAGGCCGGTGGAGTCGATCACGATGGCGTCGTCGGCGGGCCGCATGGGCGCGATGGCTCGGGCGGTGTCGCGGGCGTCTCGGTCCTGGATCTCGCGGAGGACCGCGTTGAGATCGCCGGCCACGGTTTGACCCCTGGTTCGATAGTCCTCCAGGCGACGGAGGGCGCGCTGCTCGTCGGAGGCGGTCAGAAAGAACTTCCGGAAGGCGTCGGGAAAGACGACCGTCCCCTGATCGCGGCCCTCGGTAACGACGTTCCGATCGCGAGCGAAAGCGCGTTGCCACTCCCGGAGCAGGGCGCGGACCGAAGGACTATCGGCCAGGGTGCCCGTCGCTCGTGTCACCTCGATGCTCCGGATCGCGGCCGAGACATCGACGCCGTCGAGCCGGACCGAGTCGGGTGTCAGCTCCACGGAGACCGCACGGACGAGCCTCGCCCGCGAGGGCTCATCGCCGAGGTCGATGCCGGCCCGGATCGCGGCGAGCGTGACAGCGCGGTACATCGCGCCGGTGTCGAGGAAGTGCCAGCCCAGACGCTCGGCCAGCTTTCGGGCGACCGTGCTCTTGCCGGCTCCGGCCGGTCCATCGATCGTCACCACCTGTCCCATTCGCAACCGCCCGCGATCGGGCTCCTCGGGTCCGACAGCACAAAGGCCCAGCCGTCCGGAACAACCCGGAGGCTGGGCCTCGTGATTATAGCGAATCCCGAGGGCCGTGCGATTGTCCGGCCCGAGAATCGAATCGATCCGTCAGCGCCGTCCCGCGACCTCGGATGCGGCGGCGACACTCGGGAGGGGCCGACGTCCCGCGAAGCCCGCGTCGAGCTCATGCCAGTATTTCACCTCCGGCTCGCCGAGCTTCCAGCAAAGAAAGACCTCCCGGCCCTCCATCAGGCAGTAGAAATCGCAGAGCCCGTCGGCCCCCTTCAATTCCACGCCGAGCTTCCGAAGCTCTTCAATGTAGTTCAGCAGCTTGCTTTCCTCGGCATCCAGCTCCGACTGGCTCTGCGCCAGCTCCTCCGAGTAAAGGTCGTTCGTCGTCCGGCGACGGTCTTTCGCCACCACCGAGAGGCGCTGCTGCCATTCCTCGACAACTCGATACTGGCGGACGATGTCGCCGACGATCATGCGGACCAGCGGCAGGGCCTTGTTCGCCTCTTCAACCGTGTAGTACCGGCGCCTCTTCTCCGCGGTCGGTTTTGCTGGGGCCATGTGGGTAATCCTGCACAAGGATCGATGAGAACGATCACCACGACCAGAATCCGTCCGGTGGACGAGCTACAACATCCGTGCCACGACCGGGAGTCGATACAGGAAAGCGGTCGGTGCCGCCGCGCGCGAGGTCCGTGGAAAAGTCGGCGCTCCGTCCTTCGCGAATGGACTGCCGTAGCACCGATCGACATCGACGATGGCATGAAGACCAGGAGTCTCCGCCGACCTTTCATGCCCTGTCATCCAGTTCATTATAGACACGGCGCCCCCCCCCGCAAGGGCGCGGCTTCTCGACTCTTCGGACATCGGTCTTCCGATTGCAAGCGATTCTCAGCGACGTCGACGCTGTTCTTTCAGCTTTCGGTCCATCTCGTCGAGCGGGAGGGTATTCCAGACGTCCCCAGCCTGAAGCCAGGCCCGGCGCGCCACCGAGATCCCGAATTCCAGGTCGTCGAGTCCTTCGATGGAGTGGGCGTCGGGATTGATGGCGATCGGGACCTTTCGGTCTCGTGCTCGCCGGCAGTGCGGGGCATCGAGGTCAAGCCGATGGGGATTCGCATTGATCTCGATCGCGGTCCCTGCTCGCGCTGCGGCCTCGATCACGGCGTCGAGGTCGACGGAGTATCCGTCGCGGGCCAGTAAAAGCCGACCGGTCGGGTGACCCAGCATCGTCACCCGGGGATGGGAGACCGCGCGGACCAGCCGGGCGGTCATCGCCTCCCGAGGAAGGCCAAAGCTCGAATGAACACTCGCCACGACGTAATCGAAGCCATCCAGGAGATCGTCGGGATAGTCGAGCGAACCGTCGGCGAGGATGTCGCACTCCGTCCCCTTGAATATGTGGAACCTCGGCCCGAGCTTCCTGTTCAGTGTGTCGATCTCCGCCCACTGGTCGCGGACGCGATCGATCGAGAGCCCGCCCGCGTAGGCGGCCGAGCGCGAGTGGTCGGCGATCCCGAGATACTCCAGTCCCCGATCGCGGGCCGCCTCGGCCATCTCGGCGATCGTCGCGCCGCCGTCGCTCCAGACGGAGTGGCAGTGGAACGTCCCCCGCAGTTCCGACCGCTCGATCAGGCGGGGTAAGCGTTCCTGCTCGGCGGCTTCCAGCTCACCGGTGTCCTCGCGAAGCTCGGGCGGGATGTACGAGAGGCCAAGGGCCGCGAACAGTTCAGCCTCGGTCCGGCAGGGAATCGAGGTGTTCTGGCCCGAGAGAGCATATTCATTGAGCGAGAGCCCGCGAGCCAGGGCTCGCTTTCGCATCGCGATGTTGTGCGCCTTCGACCCGGTGAAATAATGCAGGGCGAAGGCGAACTGATCGTCCTCCACACCCCGGAGATCACACTGGACGCCGTCCGCGAGCCGGACGCTTGCCTTCGTCGGGCCATGGGCCAGGACGGCCGCCACCTGCGGCAGCTTGACGAATCGATCGATCACCTCGGGTGGGTTGCTAGAGCTGAAGAGGACATCGAGATCACCGATTGTCTCGGCCCGACGGCGGAGGCTCCCGCAATACTCGGCGCGGAGGACGGCCGGGTGCTGGCGGACAGCCTCCAGAATCGGGGCGACCAGCCGCAGGGCGTGGCTCTGGAGGATGCGGTCGCCCGACTTCTCGACGAACGCAATCCCCTCGAGGATCTTTTTCTCCGTCTTCTCGCCGAATCCCTTTACCCCCGCGATCTTCCCCGACTCCGCCGCGGAGCGAAGGTCGGCGAGGCTCTCGATCCTGAGGTCTTCGCGGAGTGCCTTGATCTTCTTGGGCCCAAGCCCAGGGATGCGAAGAAGGGCGACGAGCCCCGGTGGTGTCTTCCGTCGCAACTCGTCGTAGGACGGCAGATGGCCGGTCGTGGCGAGCTGCACGATCTTCGTATACATTGTTTCGCCGATGCCGGCGACTTCCGCCAGCCGTCCGTCGGCGATCATTTCCGAAAGCTCGTCGGGCAGATTCATCAGCGACTGAGCCGCCGTGTGATAGGCCCGGCATCGGAACGGATTCTCCCCGTTGATTTCCAGCATCGTCCCCATCTCGTCGAGGATCTGGGCAATCCGTCCCGTCTCCATGAAAATCTCCTCGAAGTACGCGAGCCTAGTGGACCAGCCCCGAGAGAATGTTCTCGACCGGGCCCACGTCCTCTTCGGCCATCCCGTGCATGATGAGGGCGCCGGGATAGGGCGCCGAGCCTGTGAATCCAACGTGGCCAAGCGACCCGACATAGCACGTGAGGTACTCGTGCAGGGACAGAAGCTCCTCGGGAACCGGGTCTTCCAGCAACTTCTCCTCGCCCTCCGAGAGAGAAACCTCGGCTTCCTTCAAGGGCTCGGCCATCTGGGTCAGTGCGATCCGATGGAGCCAATCCACCGGCTCCAGCCGCGAGGTAAACTCGCGAATCCTGGACATTCTCTCCTCGCCCTCCAGGTAGGGCGGGATCTTGGCATGCGCGAGTACGACCTCAGGGCCAAGCCACTCGCGAGCCTCATCCAGAATTTCCACAAGTCGCGGGCGGTCGTGGGTCGTCATCAGGTTGGCCACGTCGAGGACGACCTTCAGCCAGGGCGAGCCGATCTGGTCAAGTAACATCCGCGCCCTGGCCACCGAGTGGACGACGTTGTTCCGTTCGGGCTCGAACGCCAGTGTCACCTCGTGCCGATCGGCGAGTTTCACCGCCTCCCGCATCGACTGGATGAGCGTTTCCCAGGTCGACCGCCGGACGTTCCCGGGGTGCCCGTTCCACATATTGTCCGGGTCGAGGGTACCCGTGCAGAGGGTCACAATCCGGGTGTCGAGCCATCGGCAAGCAGCCGCCAGGAGACCTAGGCGTCGGAGGTTCGTCGCGAGCCGGGAGGCGTCCGGGTCACAGAGGTTGAACGTCCCCGAGACGGCCGTCATGGTGAGTCCGCGTTCGCGGAAGGCACGGGCGATCCAGACGCAGAGATCCTCGTCGATTCGATCGGGGAGTGTCGGCATCCCGGCGCACGAGAAGTTGAACTGGACCTGACGGATGCCGAGGTCAGCGATCGCGTTGAGCGTCTCCTCCAGAGATGACCGAGGGATTGTTCTTGCCATGATTCCGAGGTGCATCAGACTCCTCCGCTGGCATCCGCCAGCCGGACGAATTCGCCAGACTCCACCGATCGGGCGATGGCGACCATCGTCTGCACGGCCGCCAGTCCGTCGTCGAACGTCGCCCCGACCAGAGGCTCTTCGTGGAGGATTGTCGCGGCAAACCCCTCGACCTGAAGTTTGTAGGTTTGTGCGTCCTCCCCCAGGACACGCCGGTACTGGCGGTCCTGGTCCGAAAAGACTTCCACGTCGCTCGACTTGTGAAACCAGGGCAGATGTACGCGTCCCTCGACGCTCCCGCCCTCGCCGAAGACCTGGAAGCCCTCCTGGAAATCGCCTCGAACCGGAATCTGAAGGTCGAGATGACCGAGTGTACCGTCCTCGTAATCGACCGAGACAAACCAGCAGAAAGCGTCGAATCGTTCGAGTCGGCGGGCCCGGACGCCCGCGATTGGTCCCCCGAACCAGCGAGCGGTGTCCACCAGGTGGCTCCCGTGCGTGAGCAGGAAATATCGGCGGCGGTCGGCCTTCGGATTCCCCGGCGGACGTCTCGATGATTCGCTCGCGATTGGGATCGGTTGCAGGTTGTCCGTCATCGTGTAACGATAGAGTGAGTCGTGATACCAGGCCTTGATCGAGATACGCGTACCAATCTCCTCGGTAACGAAGCGCCTGGCGAAAGCGATTCCCGGATCGAATCGTCGGTTATTGCCGACCTGTGCCACAATCCCGGCCTGGGCGGCGATCTCTCGAAGTTCCCGGCACGATTCGACGGAAAGTCCCAGTGGCTTCTCAACCAGGACGTGCTTCCCGGCCTCGATCGCCGCTCGGGCCGCATCGACGTGGAAGGCGTCGGCGGTCGCGACGATCACCGCCTCGACCTTCGGATCCACCAGCATCTCCTCGTACTCGCGGTATGCGATCCGAGGCTGGTGAACGGCCTTCATCCGCTCTCTAAGGTCGTCGGCGACATCGCAGATCGCATACAACTCGGCGTTTCGCGCCTTGCGAACCGCATCGAGGTGCGCAGACTGTGCGATCGGGCCGCAGCCCAGCACTCCGACCCGAAGACATCGGACCTCCTTGACGATCATGTGCCCAGGATACTACGACCAGGCTCGAAGAAGTAGTGATCGGCTGTTGGGTCGTGCCTCGGTGCCGAAGGCTCACGTTACCGTTTCTACCGTTTCAACCCGTGGAATTTTCGCGTTGACAGGATCTGCGATCGGTTTAAGATGCCCAGCCGGTAGGACGGTTCGCCCCTGAAAATGGAGGCCAACCGCCTGGCCGGCGTGAGTGGAGCTTGCTTCTCAGAGTCCAGGAAAAGGGAGTTGCCTCGCTCGGGAGTTGCCTCGGGACCCACTGCAGAATCGACACCAAGGAATTTCGCCCGACCGACACCGTGCCGGCCCCCACGCCGTCGCCCGGCCCCTAGAGCTGGGTCCAGTTTCTGACGCGCCCGAATCGAATTCGCCTGGATGGCGAACGTGGCGGTGCGCGCCCCTGGATCCGAGACTCACCGGACGACGACAGAACCCGACGCGTCGAGCAGAGGGCGTTCTCATGCCAGGGATGTGCAACCAGGCCGCTCGATTTGGTATCCTCGCGAGCCTACTGCTCGCCAGTGCCCTGACGCCCGCACGGGCTGATCTGATCCGGGCGGCACCGGGTCGGTCGTTCCCCGAAATTGCAGGAGACGTCAGCGGATCGCAAACTTATGTCTTCGATCCAGCCACCCAGACCGGCACCTTCGCGCTGATCAACGCCCCTCACCTGATCTCGCTCGGGCCGTCGGGCCGCGACCTGATTCCCATGGGGCCGGACAGCGACGGCACGCTCATGCAGTGGGTGCAATTGAAGCTCGACCGAAGCGGGCGACTGATCGAGAGCCCGCTGAATCGGTTCGAGATCCGAGGGACCGTGGTCATCAACAATCAAACCTACGAGGGCTTGCTCCTCGCAGGTCGGCCGATCGCTTTTGGACGGGCGGGGCAGGCCCGTGACCTCCTGAAAGATCCCGAGTCGTTCGGCCTCAACATGCAAATCGAGGGAGGGAAGCTCGCCGAGGCGTTCGGGTCCGAGGCGTACCTCCGAATCATCCCCCAGGCGAACAGCACGTTCCACGGCGAGTTCACTCAGGACTTCTCCGGCGAGAAACCACTGACGAACCTCTTTGCCGTCGAGACGACGTCCGATCCAGGTCTTGCACTCCCGCTCGGGATGGCGTCGGTCCTCGCTTTTGGAGTGGCCCTCGCCGCCTGGAAGATGGCCCACGCAGGCCGCGCCGAAGGTCATCGCGGGACAACCCCGCGAGCCCGGCCCGTTGGGACCTGGGCGGGCTCGACAACCTGGTGATTCATGGGAGCCCTGGCCTCAATCGGCCTGAAGTGACGCCGAGAGCTTCCCCAACGCCTCGTTCTCGATCTGCCGGACGCGTTCGCGGGTCAGGCCAAGCGATTCCCCAATCTCCTTGAGCGTCTTCGGCGGCGAGTCGTTGAGCCCAAACCTCATCCGAAGAACGGTCGCTTCCCGCTTGTCCATCTCTTCCAGTCGGTCGAGAACCAGGCGAAGATTGTCCGCCTCGACCATCACCACATCGGGCGTCCGGACTCGTTCGTCCATCAGCATCTCGCCGAGGCTCCAGCCATTCTCGGGCTGGTCAGTCTGCGGAACCAGGTTGTAAACCTTGATGGCCTTCTTGACGATCGCCAGCTTCTTCTTTGGGAGCTTCAGCGCTCGCGCGATCTCGTCGACGCTGGCCGGACGCCCGAGCGATTCCTGAAGCTCAGCGCCCATCCGACGCCACTTGAAGAGCAACTCGACCATGTATGCCGGTATCCGAATCGGCTTGGCCGTGTTGACCAGGGCTCGCTTGATCGATTGCTTGATCCAGTAGCTCGCGTAGGTGCTGAACCGCGTTCCGACCGCCGGATCAAACCCCTGCACGGCTCGGAGCAGGCCGAGGTTGCCCTCCTCGATCAGATCCTGGAGCGCGAGCCCCTTGCCGATGTAGCCCCGGGCGATGTTCACCACAAGGCGAAGATTGGCACGCACCATCCGGTCTCGCGCCTGATCGTCCCCCCGCGCGATCCGGTGGGCCAGTTCTTTTTCCTCATCCGCGGTCAGCAGAGCCATCTCGTTGATCTCCCGGAGATAGGTCTCCAGGGGGCTCTGGACCGTATCACGGCGGTGTCGGCGAATACGGGCCATGAAGATCCTCTTTGCGTCGGTCGAAACAGGTCCGCTGAGAGATCCAGGGTCCAGGGGACGGAATCCAACAGGCTCCAGCCGAACGGCCAGTCCGCCTCGCTCCGCCGCGACAGAGCCGCGACCGCGAAACTTTCCGCCAGCCAACTCGGTGCCTGACCATCCCCACTTGCGGGGGCTCCTCGGCAAAGTCTCGGCGTCCCAACCGATGGCCCCGCTGGATCACCATCCGACTGGCACCTCTGGCCAGCAAAACGGTTTACCCGCGAGGCTCCGCGACTCAGGGACGAGCGTGACACACCATCCCCAGGTCCGGTCGATCCTCCACACCCTTCGCCGCTGTCGTTTTGGCACCACTCACTATCGGATTGCTCGACCGGGCGACTTAAAGAGAATTGGAAGTCTAGGGGGTATTGGTGATATGAGGGATTCGCGAAATGTGGGGGTTAGTCTCAGTGTGCGGGCCGTGTCGATTGGCTGATCGCTCGGAGTTGGCAGGTAGGGAAGGGGAGGTTCCGTGAAATCGATCCAGGAGGACGAAAGAGTTCTCGTCCTTTTTCGAGGGAGTGGCCCGAACGTCCGTGGTCGGCCGGGGTGGAGAGTGTCCCGCCATCGGATTCGAAAAAGCGAACGGCCGCCGGCGATTCTGGGAATCGCGCCGGCGGCCGTTGGGATTGCGAGACGTCCGCGAGGAAACGAGGGATCAGGACTCGGATCCGGCCTCGGTCTCGGTCTCAGAGGAGGAATCGGACGCGGGCTCGGGCTCGGACGCGGGCTCGGGCTCGGATACGGGCTCGGACGCGGAGGAATCGGACGCGGTCTCGGATTCCTCGGTGGACGTGGACGATCCCATGGAGAACAGCAGACCACCGCCGCCAAGGCCGCCCTTGAGCTCCTTGGTGTCCTTTTCCTTCTCCTTTTCCTTCTCCTTATCGCGAGCGGGTGCGGCCTCGGTGGGCTCAGCGCCTTCTTCCCGCTCGCCGTCGGGGCGGGTCCAGTGGGCTTTCTTGCGTGAAAGGCCAATCTTGCGATCGGTCCGATCGACGCGAAGAATCTTGACCTCGATCTCGTCGCCGACCTTCACTACTTCCTCGGGGCTGTCGACCTTGTGGTCGGCCAGCTCGGAGATGTGGAGCAGTCCTTCGAGGCCCGGCTCCAGCTCGACGAAGACACCGAAGTTGGTCAGCTTGGTGACCTTCCCCTTCACGACGTCGCCCGGCTCGTAGCGACCGGGGATGTCGGTCTCCCAGGGGTCGTCGCGGAGTTGCTTCAGCCCCAGCGCGATCCGCTTGCGGTCCTGGTCCACGTTGAGGACCTGGCACCGGATCCGCTGCCCCTTTTCGAGGATCTCGTTCGGGTGGCCGATCTTGCGGGTCCAGCTCATATCGGAGATATGGAGCAGGCCGTCGATCCCCTCCTCGATCTCGATGAAGGCGCCGTAATTCGTGAGGTTGCGCACGGTCCCTTCGACCATCGTGTTCGGCGGATACTTGCCGGCAACCTGATCCCAGGGGTTGACCTGGGTCTGCTTCATCCCGAGAGAGATTTCCTGCTTGTCGCGATTGATCCCCAGGACGACCACGTCGATCCGGTCGCCGATGTTGACGAGTTCGCTCGGGTGGTTGATCCGCTTGGTCCAGGACATCTCGGAGATGTGGACCAGGCCCTCGATCCCTTCCTCGAGCTTGACGAACGCGCCATAGCTCATCACGTTGACGACCTCGCCGTTGACGCGAGTGCCGACCGGGTACTTCTTCTCGACGTTTTCCCACGGGCTGGGCGACTTTTGCTTGAGCCCCAGCGCGATCTTCTCGCGTTCCTTGTCGACGTGGAGGACCATCACCTCGACCTGATCGTCGATCTTCAACATGTCGCTGGGGTGGTTGATCCGGCCCCACGACATATCGGTGATGTGCAGAAGGCCGTCGATCCCGCCGAGGTCGACGAAGGCGCCGAAGTCGGCAATATTCTTGACGGTGCCGGTCCGAACCTGTCCAACGGCGATCTCCTCGAGGAGCTGCTTCTTCTGCTGCTCGCGAGTGATCTCGATGAGCTTGCGGCGGCTGACGACGATGTTCCGCCGCGACTCGTCGATCTTGAGGATCATGCACTCGATCTCTTGATCGATGTAGTCGGCGATGTCGGAGGGACGTCGAATGTCCACCTGGCTGGCGGGGAGGAAGACGTTGACGCCGATGTCGACCAGCAGGCCGCCCTTGATCTTGCGGGTCACGCGGCCCTTGACAACATCGCCCTCGTGATACCGGGAGATGACCATCTCCCAGGCACGCATCCGGTGGGCCTTCTTGCGGGAGAGAACGATCTCGCCGGTCTCGTCCTCCATCCCTTCGAGGAGAACCTCAACGCTGTCCCCTGGCTGCGGGGGCGGCTCGTCTTCCCACTCGTTGAGTGGGACCAGGCCCTCGGACTTGTAGCCGACGTCCACCACGACCTGATCGCCGACGACCTCGACGACCTTCCCCGAGACGATCTTGCCGATCTCGAAGTTCTGGCCCTCGCCGAGGTACTGGTCCATGCTGGACCCATCCCCTCCGGCGATCAGGGCGGTCAGGTCGTCTTCGCTGACATCGAATTCGCGGAGCAGGTTACGATCTACCATGTTCGATTTCGCTTCAATCCCGCCGACGTCCAGCGACGGCGACGGCCCAACGCCTCAGCCTCGGTTCCGGCTGCGAGGCCCTCGATTCGGATCCTCGAATCGGCTCGCGGCCCGGCCACCGAGCTTCTTCAGCGACTCAAGGTGGGGGAACCGTTGGAAGCCGCTCCTCCACGTAAGGAGCAGACTTTTCCAGCCTTGCATTATAGGCTCAGACCTCCCGAAAACAATCCGACTATGACAACCGAACGCCAGGGACGGGCCCATGGCCTGGCTTGACCGGGATCGGCAGGCGGAGTAGCCTGCCGGCCAGCCCTCGGCCAGGGTGGCGATCCTCGAGGCGGAACCGGCGGGAAGGGAGTCCCGGGATGCGGATGCGTGGCCCGTTCCTTTTCTTGATGACGATCGGGCTTGCGCTGTCGGTTGGCTCGGGATGCGCGTTGACCGGACGGGGGCCGAGGATCGAGGACGAGCCCGAATCCGCGAACGGCCCCGAACTGGCCTTCCGGTACACCACTGGCCGGGGAATGCAGGATTATCCGTTCCCGATCACCAAGGTGGCCGCGGCGCTCGTCGAAGCGATGGAGGACCTCAAGATTCAGGTCGTTCGCCGCTCTCACAGCGGGGCGGTGCTCCAGGTCGAGGGACGGACAGCCGATCGTCGATCGGTCGTCGTCACACTCCGGATTCGGAAGCCGATCACGCACCTGAGTTGCCGGGTCGACTGGTTCGGCGACCAGCCGTTCTCGAAGGCCCTTCTCCGAAGAGTCTCGGTCCGTCTGGGGATGGTCGCGCCCGAACCGGTCCCCGACGTGGTCCCGAGCGCTCCGTCCGGCAACCCCTACTTCTCTCGCGACGCCATCCCCGACGAGGAGATCATGCGTCCGATGATCGAAGCGCCTTATCGCGATCGTCCGGACTTCTAGGTCTTTCTCCGATCGTTCCAGGGATTCCTCCCCGGACTTCGCGGTTCCTAGTACTGATCCATCCGGGTGAGCTTCTTCTCGATCCGGTCGGACCGTCGAGCAATTTCGAGGATGGCGCCTCGGAGATCCTCGGGGCGGGCCGTCTCTCGGGAGAAGGTTCGCGACATGACGAACATCGGGCTCCCCAGGACGTCGTGAACCGAGATGCTGCCGAAGGTGAGCTGGGCATTTAGCCGAAGGGCATACTGGAAATAGGCGGGATCGGCGGGCCCGCAGACCGAGAAGACCGTCAGCACCGGATCCTGATTGGCTCCCTCGGTGGCCTCGACCACGACTTCCTGAAGGCGATCGTCGGGGAGTGGGACGATCAATCGAAAGGTGTCGCGGTGCCCCTGAATAAAGCAGCCGAGCCCCTGAACGCTCTCGCGGACGAGAGCCTCGATATCGCCGAGACGGAGGCCCAGGCCATGAAGGGCGTCGGCCAGCTCAGCGGCCGACCCAAACCGATCCGCCGGCGACTTGGCGAGGCATCGCGTGAGGATCAACGCGAGACTCTCGGGAATCCGGGGAACGATTTCGCGGATATCGGGGACGGCTCGGGTCCGATGGAGCTGAATCAGCTCACCCACGTTCTCGGCCGCGAGCGGGAGCTGGCCGGAAAGGCAGTGGTACATCAGAACACCCACGGCATAGATGTCTGATGAGGGGCTCGACGGGGTCCCCTGGAAGAGTTCGGGTGCCATGAACGTCGGCGTTCCGGCAATCGGGGCGCCGCCCTGGGTCAACTCATCGAGACGGCGGACCAGGCCGAAGTCAGCAAGTTTGGCCTCGCCCTGTCGCGTGAGGAGGACGTTGGCCGGCTTGATGTCGCGGTGGACAAGCCCCGAGTCGTGCGCCGCGCCCAGGGCCAGAACGACTTGACGGGCGAGCGGGACGGCCCGCGAGGGATCCAGCGGCCCATCCTGAACGAGCAGGTCCCGGAGAGTCCGTCCGCCGGGGACGTACTCCATCTCGATGAAGTGATAGCCGCCCTCGTTCCCCAGGTTGTAAATGGTGACGACGTGGGGGTGGAGAAGGTTCGCGATCGCTCGGGCCTCGGCGCGGAACTGCTCGCGGAGCGAGGGTTGCCGGGCGAGCAGGCCAGTGTTCATGATCTTCAGGGCACAGACCCGGTCGAGCCCGAGGTGACGGGCCTTGTAGACGCAGGCCATCGATCCTCGTCCGAGGAGCCGTTCGATCCGGTACGCGCCCAGCCGGCCGCCGGGCTGTTCGCTCAGGCAATGGTCGTCGGTCGGGTCGAGGCGGGTTCGGCCCCTGGGATCGGGGACGGTCGTCTCTTCGAGCGGCGAGATCATGGCCTTCAAGGAGGATCCCCTGCCGGCCGGCGTGCCGGTGCCTGCATTCTCGATCGTTCGATCGGCCGGGCGGCGGTCGCCGTGTCGCCCAGTCCCGGGGCCCGTCCGGGGCCTCGATATAGTATTCGGGGCGGACATAAGGAAATCGACTCGTTCCATCAAGATTTCGCGAAAGTCTGGGCAAGCCACCGGGATCGGGCGATCGTTCGCCCAGCCCTTTAGTGTTGTATGCACGATCGTGGCCGGAATGTGACACCACTCGAAAAAAAACACGCCGGCCGTCGCGACTCGGCGACGGGCCGGCGTCTGGAGAATGAGGGGGATTGCGGATGGCTCGACTGGCTCAGGCGTTATACGAGGATGAGGCGGTTGTGCCACCCCGGCCGGTCCAGTTGGTGTGGAAGAAATTGCCGCGAGGTCGGTCGACTCGCTCGTACGTGTGCGCCCCGAAGTAGTCACGCTGGGCCTGGAGCAGGTTCGCCGGGAGCCGGCCCGATCGATATCCGTCGAAGTACGCCAGCGCCGACGACATCGCGGGCAGGGGAATGCCCCCGGCGATCGCCGTGCCGACGGCCTTCCGCCAGCCCGACTGGCACCGATCAACCTCGCCCCGGAAGTAGGGGTCCATCAGAAGGTTCGCCAACTTCGGGTCACGGTCGAAGGCCTCCTTGATCTTGCCCAGGAAGGCGCTCCGGATGATGCAACCGCCCCGCCACATCAGCGCGACGCCACCGTTGTTGATCTCCCAGTTCGATTCCCTCGCCATCGCGTTCATCAGGGCGAACCCCTGCGCGTAGGAGACGAGCTTGCTGGCGTACAGAGCCTGCTCGAGGGCGTCGATCATCGACTTGCGATCGAGGCCGGTCGGCCGATCCGGTCCCTTGATCGCCTCCGACGCCTTGACCCGCTCATCCTTCTGCGCGGAGAGGCATCGGGCGAAAACCGCCTCGGCGATCAGAGTGAGCGGGACGGCCAGATTGGCCGCCGAGATCACAGTCCACTTGCCGGTCCCCTTCTGGCCGGCGGCGTCGAGGATCAGGTCGATCATCGGCTGGCCGGACTCCGGGTCCTTATAACCCAGGATGTCGCGGGTGATCTCGATCAGGTAGCTGTCCAGCGGGCCCTGATTCCACCGGGCGAACACCTCGTGAATCTCGTCGGCCGACATCTCGAGCAGCTCTCGCATGACGTGGTACGCCTCGCAGATGAGCTGCATGTCGCCGTATTCAATGCCGTTATGCACCATCTTGACGTAGTGCCCGGCGCCCTCGGGGCCGACCCAGTCGCAACAGGGGGTTCCGTCGGCGACCTTCGCGGCGATCGACTGGAAGATCGGCTTGACGTGCGGCCAGGCTTCGGGGTTTCCGCCCGGCATGATCGACGGGCCCTTGAGCGCGCCCTCCTCGCCGCCGGAGACACCCGTTCCGATGAAGAGCAAACCTTTCGCGGCCAGCTCTCGAGTTCGACGGGTCGAGTCTTCCTGCTCGGAGTTCCCTCCATCGATCAGGATGTCGCCGGGCTCCAGCAGCGGCGCGACCTCGTCGATCACAGCGTCGACGGCCTTGCCCGCCTTCACCATGATCATGACCTTGCGCGGTCGCTTCAGCGCCCCGACCAGTTCCTCGACGGTGTGGGTGCCGATGATCTTCTTCCCCTTCGCCCGCCCCTCCACGAAGGCATCAACCTTCGACGTGGTCCGGTTGAAGACCGCGACGGTGAAGCCGTGACTCTCCATGTTCAGGACGAGGTTTTCCCCCATCACCGCCAGGCCGACCAGTCCGATGTCGGCACCCTGAGTCCCCGTCGCCATTTCTGATCGTCCCCAGTTCCTGGAAGAGAAATGTTCGTGCCCCGTCGCATGGGGATTGTAGCATCCCGACGCCGCCCTGACGACATCCTGGGCAACGGCTTACCAAAATCCGCGGATAACCTCGGTTCCCGATTTCTTCCGTCAACCGAACCGCCAGGTGGGATGATCGGGAAGCCGCCCGAGGAACGAGGTGACTCGCTCGTTCATGTACTCGCCAGCAAAGGTTCCGTCGAAAAATCGGGGCAACGCCTGCTCGAAGAACCGCTCCCAGGAGGCGTCCTCATCTCCGGGCTCGATCGGGTAAAATAGCGCGCCCACCGACCTCGCCGCTTCCAGATCCGCCGGCGCGTCGCCAACCATCAACATCCGATCACCCGGATATCGTCCGTTCCCCGCTCTCGCCAAAACCGACCTCTTGTTCCCCATCTCCTGGCCCGCGATCGTCGCGATCAGCGGACGCAGTCCCTGCTCCTCCCACTCTCGCTCCAGCGCCTCGCCGGGAGTCGCCGAGACAACGATGGCATCAGCATGTCCCTGCATGCTCGCGAGCGCCTCGCGAACGAACGGAAACGGCGGAACGTCGCGGACGATCTCGGCAATCGATCGGTTCACGGCCTCGCTCCATTCGAGCGACGCGACAAGATCGGGATCGCCCGAGGCCGCCACCTCCGCCGCCAGCGCTGGATTCGACATCGGCGTTCCCCGCGCTAGCCAGCCGCGCAATCCCTCGAGCGACGGAATCCTCGGCCGACGACGCACAACCTCCGGCCGCTCCAGAAGCAGATCCATCGTCATGACCAGCCCCGGAAATCGATTGAGACCCCGGTGCTTCGAATACAGATTGATGTACTCCGCGACCTCCCGGACATACTTGGAGATCGACGCCAGGCCATACGATCGAATGATGTTCGGGATAAAGCACTCCTTGTGCTTCGTCTCCATTGTGTCGAACACGCATCCATCGCTGTCGATGGCGATGAAAAAATCATGACGCGGAGTGAATCCCGGAAGGGCCGGGCCTGGATGGGCCGGAACGCTCATACGTGGTTCCTGGGGCGAGTTTGAGACGTGGAGTTTATCGGCTGCATGGTAGTGGTCCTTCGGGGGGATGTCCAGAGATCGATGCGGGGTGGGCGGTCCGCCAGGCGCTTCGGCCCGGCCCGCGCCGGGCTCGATTGAGAGGGCAGGAATTTTGTGGTAACGTATGGACTACCTGTGGTGGTGGGCACTCGGGTCTCCTTGAACCTCTCGCGACCCGACGCCCTCGGTCTGCCCGGCGCGAAGTGCTCGGCGCCGCCATTCTCTCCGGGGAGTCGAATCTCATGGCGAGCTCCGAGCGTCCGAGGTCGGCCGAGAGCGTGCCGCTCGACTTGCTCCCCGTCATTCGGAGTTCGGGCGTCCTGACGGACCGGCAGCTCCAGGAGATCCGGGTCAAGGTGCTCCAGGGAGATTATCCCTTCGACACAGTCGACCTCGCCGAGCGATTGGTCAAGGAGGGCATCCTCACGACCTACCAGGCGCGCAAGTTCCTGAACAACAAGCCACACGGGCTGATCGTCGGTCGGTACATCATCCTGGATCGAATTGGATCGGGATCGATGGGTCGGGTCTACAAGGCGAGGCACCCGATGATGGACCGGGTGGTGGCCCTCAAGATCATTTCTCCGGAAATCGCCTCGAACGAACGGGTGGTCGCGCGGTTCCAGCGTGAGATGAAGCTGGTCGGCCGGCTCGATCATCCGAACGTGGTCCGCGCCTTCGACGCCGACCAGTTCCAGCGGGTTCTCTACATCGTGATGGAATACGTCGCGGGAATGAGCCTGGGGGAGCGGCTCAAGAAGGGTCCGATCCCGCCGATGGAGATGGTCGAATACGCGTCGCAGGCGGCGCTGGGGCTGGCCCACGCACACGAACAGGGGATCGTACATCGAGACATCAAGCCGTCGAACATCCTGCTGGGCCGCGACGGTCGGGTGAAGATCCTGGATCTGGGTCTCGGGGTGCTGATGGAGGCCGACCCCAGCTCGTCGTTCGCGACGGCCGATGGGATCGCGGTCGGGACGGTCGATTACATGTCGCCCGAGCAGGCGTGCGGCCGGGATGTCGATGGCCGGAGTGACGTCTTCGGGCTCGGCTGTGCCATGTACCATCTGATGACAGGCCGGCTCCCGTTTCCGGGTTCGTCGCCGATCGAACGGTTGGGAAAGCGTTTGAGTGGACGTCATGTTCCGATCACGGAGCACCTGCCCGACCTGCCCCCGAATCTGGTCCGGCTGATCGACCGGATGATGGCGCACAAGCCAAACGACCGATTCGCGTCGGCGGCCGAGGCGGCGAAGGCCCTCGAGGAGATCGTTCGTCCCCAGCCGGCCCCGGCCTCGCCGAACGCCCCCGCGCCGAAGTCCGCGATCCTGGAGACCGGCACCGTCTCGCCCCCTCCAGCCCCGGAGATCGTTCACGTCGAGCCCGAATATCCGGGCTGGTTCGCCCCACTCGCCCGGCTCGCCGAACAACAACCCGTCGTCGCCATGACCGCCATAGCCTCGACCCTCTTCCTGACCTTCGCGGCCGGTGTCCTGCTCGGTCGGATGTTCTGATGGCTTTTGTGTGATCGCGCTTGCCGGGCGATTCCCTTTGAGCCTGACAAGGCTCCGCGTCCGTGAGTTCTGAGTGCATCCTCGATCTGTCCACCAACGACAAGGATTCACCACGGTGAGAGCTTTCTTGAAAGACCTTTCCCGCCACATTGGACTGGCGGCCGGTCTGGCCCTGATGTGGGTTGGAAATTCGCCCGGTCTCGCGGCCGATCAGACGACTCCTCAGAACGCGGAGATGGCCGGTTACCTGCTCGTTCCGCACAGCAAGGTCTCGGAAAAGTACGATGCCGGATTCTCGATGTATGTCGCGGCCTGGCCGCTCCTGAAGAACTACCCAGGGCAGGATTTCCAGAGCGGTCTGTTCGGCACCTGGATGTTCGCCCGATACGGCGAGCCGAGACCGAAGAATCTCTACTCCGACATCGAGGGCGGCCTAGGCTGGTGGCGGGACACCCGGTTCGCCACCGAGACGCCCAAATTCATCATGGGCGGGGTCGCTCTGAACTTCAGCGAGTGGGCCAACGGTCCGGGCGCCGGCAAGGGCCGCGACTGGAAGAATCCAAAAGGTCATTACGCCATCGCTCAGCTTAGCCCCTGGGTCCTCTGGCCGCCCGACGGCCTCAACCTCAAGCAGGGGACATCCGGAGAACTCTTCGGTTACGGCTATCTTCCGCTCCCGCTCACCGAGCCCAGGAAAACCACCGCGGGCAAGAACGTACCGACCGGCAACCACTGCTGGACCCTCTTCCTCAACACCGGTAACTTCAAGGGACCCGTTGCCTTCTTCCTCCCGTACTTCTGGTCGAAACCAACGGTCGAGAATCCCAGGCTCGGCGGAATGTTCCTGGACAGCCGCCCGTCCGACTCGAACAGAGCCGTGCAGATGGAGACCCAGCACATCCCCGCCTACACCGCCAGGGACGCGAAGGGTCACACCTATGCCCGGGTCGCCCCCACTCGGTTCCCGGCTCGACCGGGTCAGGATTCACCGCTGCTTCACCGGATCACCGCGTACAGCAAGGCCGCGCTCTGGGACAAGGTGCAGGCCTGGTTCGACGGTGGACCAGCGGCCTCCGGCGCCATCGACCTCGCCGCCTCCGGTGTCGCAACCTTCGACGGCAAGGGCGGCGCGACCTGGCGGATTTACCCCCTCAACGCCGAGCGAGACCACAGATCGCCCATTGAATGGAACTCGTTCGCCAGACCCTTCGCGCTCGATGAGACGACTTACGGCTACCGATGGAAGAAGACCTCGGCGACCCCCGATAAAGCACTCGCCACCCTGCCTGAATACTTCCGACAGGATCCGACCACCGGGCGCTGGGTGGTCGTCAACGAGAAAGATGTCCCGGCGGAAACCGGCCTGGCGAAGGTCGTCTTCCCGAAACGGCAAGGTCCTGACCGGAGACCCTACGTCACCCCGGACGATCCGAGTAGCTCCTGGAAGACCCCCGGGCCAGTCGCCGGGCCGTTTCAGGCGAAGCTCGGCGACGGCAGCGTGGTGACCTATTCCTGGTATCGGTTCGCCGATCAGCCCGCCTTGCTAAACGCCGACATGACCGCCGACGAGCGAGAGCGCCTCCAGAAGCGGGTGGAGATGTTGCACAGCGCGTGGACCCGGGACCGCGAGTACCTGCCGCCGCCCCGCGTCGGAAAACTCGCGGACCTCGATCCCGCCGTGATCGTCACGCCCCCAAAGGGCCTGGAAGTCGGTTATGTACCGATCGTCACGCGGCAGGCCGTCCACGACTGAACCCGGCCCCGGGCGCTCCGGGAAATCCCGGAGCGCGGGAGCTTCGTTCGCGAGGTGACCAGGTCCAGGTTCCCCTCACGATCGACGTGTGATGGAGACTCTCCACTCGCCGAAGAGGGCGCGAAGGGCTGGCAACAACTCCGGATATCGGAACCGATAACCGAGCGCCATCGCCTTCGAGGGGACCACCTTCTGGCCCGTCGTGATGACCTCGGCCACGCCGCCGAACATCAGGTGGAGCAGGGCATCCGGCGGCCCGACCGGGACGAAGAATCGCCAGGGCGTGAACGGTTTCCGCAAAGCCTCGGTCAGCGTCCGGGCGAACTCGACGTTTCGGACCGGGTTGGGCGAGGTTCCGTTGATCGGCCCCGACGCCTCGGGATTCTCCAGCGCCAACCGGAGAATCCCGACGATGTCGTCGATGTGAATCCAGCTCATCCACTGCTGGCCCTTCGCCGCGCCGAGCCGTCCGCCGCTGCCAATCGGGGCGCCCGGACCGATCTTGAAGATCGGCGCCATGACCTTGAGCGCTCCGTCCTCGCGAGCCAGCACGATCCCGATCCGAAGAATCGCGAGCCGAACCCCCATCCCCTCCACGGCGGCGACAGCCTGCTCCGAGTCCCTGCAAACGCCCGCGAGAAAGTCCGAGCCGGGCGGAGCGGCTTCGTCCAGTTCCTCGTCCCCATGCGGGCCGTAGTAACCGATCGCCGAGCCCTGCACCACTACCTTTGGCTTCGTCGTCGCTTGCCGGATCGCCGAAGCCACCTGCTCGGCTGACCGGACACGGCTCTCCCGGATCTTCGCCCGAACCTCGCGGTTCCATCGCTCGGCGAAGACACTCTGCCCGGCGAGGTTCACAACGGCGTCGCAGCCCTCCACCTCCTCCTGCCAGCGCCCCGACGCGGTCGGATCGCCCTCAACGACCTGATACGCCCACATCGCCGGATCCCGACGGATCGCCTCGGCCCGACGCGAGAGGATCACCGCCCGATGCCCCGACTCAATCAGCGACTGGGCCAGGTTGCGCCCGATCAGCCCCGATCCACCCGTGATGAAAATCCGCATCCCTTTGTCCCCGGCCCCATCCGCGTCCGACTCGTTCCCGACCCGAAAGCATGGGGCGAGACCCACTCCATCGTCAAGTCCGGCTCCTGCCAACCCTCACCCGATAAATGCCCTCAACGGCGGATGTGTTGTTTTTTTAGGACAGACTTGAATCACCCCGTCCCAGGGCCATAGGGTTGTGCAATCTGTTGATCCAGGACGACCCTGTTGTTCTGGCGGGATTGACAGAAGTTTTTCGTCCTTCTCGACGGGTGAAGCAAGCCCCCATGAGCGACGTCCCCTCACGGATCATCGCGAGGCAAGTGGTGGTTTTTCTTCACCGTGTTGTTCCCTGGCAACACCGGCCTCACCACGACGTGCGCGATCGGTGTATTCGGAGCTGATCATGACAAAAATTCGGACGACCCTCTTCTTCGCGGCGGCGATGCTCGGCGCCACGTTCGCCTCGGCCCGTGCCGATCTGGTGGTCTACGCGACGGCCAGTTCCTCGAGCACCTCAATCTTCGGAACGCTCGACCTGACCACTGGTGCATTCCACGAGATCGCGGATTTTTCCGCTCAAAATATTCATGCGCAATCGCTTTCTGTTGGTCCAGGCAACTCGCTGTATGCCTCGGATGAGAATAGCGGGAATCTTTACACCATCTCGACGTCCGGCCAGACCCACCTGAATGCTCTCAATGTGCCCGGTGCTCTCTGGGGCCTCACCTACGACCCGGGAGTCGGATTCTACGGTATCAATCCCCATCATGGTGTAGCAAATGGAAATATCCTGCTCGAAACCATTAACAACGGCGTAACCATGATCACGCCGGCCAGTAACCCCGTAGGGACCACCGCGAGCCTTAACTACGCCAGCGGAGGTCTCGTTCTCGGATCAAATGGTAAGTTATATGAAAATTTATACAGCTACAGTGCGGGGAGGCTCGACTTGTACCAGATCGATCCGTCCACGGGCCTGGGAACCGTGGTCGGGACAGGCGGGCTAGGCACCAAATACAACGATAGTCTGGCTCTTGTGAACGCCGGTGGCACGATTTACGGCGTCGATACATTGGCGCACGCCGGGTCATCGAGCGGGATCCGTATTTACACTGTGGACACCACATCCGGAACGGCAACCGACACGGGCGTCACTGTGACCGGCCTTCAGTCTGGTTATACGATCGATACCGTGGCGGGACTGAGCGTTCCCGAGCCCGGGTCCTGGATTCTGGGTCTGATCGGCATGAGTGCCGGGCTTACCTACGCGGGATGCCGGCGTCGGGTGTCCTGATCGTTTCGAGTGCTCGGGATGGTCCGCCTTGCACCGGTCCGTCACCCCGAAGGGACGCCAGCGGCGTCGCGGGTGATCGGGCCGGCTTTCGAGGGGAGCGGGTGAGCTGGTCTTCCTCCATCAGCAGCAAGAGCCGTTGTCCGGTGACCTCGGCCCAGAGTTCGGCGCCGACCGCTGAGAAATGTCCGTCCTTGAGCTTCCAGTTGAAGAGGACGCCCAGCTCCGAAGGCTCTCGACCCTCGCGGCGGTCGGCATTCCGGGCTCGAAGGTCCTGGTCGAGGAAGGAGTCCATTGGGTCGAGAACATGAGAGCTCTTGCATTCGAGCAAGTTGATCAGCTTACCGGGGTAGTTCCCTGACTTCCGATTCTTGAAGAAGGGATATTCGAACGGCTCGGTGACGTAGAGGTAAGTGTATTCTCGCTTCGAGCAGAATTCCCGGATCTCTTCGAGCCAGTAGGCGCCTTCATACCAGTCTCCGGCTCCAAAGCTCACCGCGTCGAACTCCGAGCCGCAATCGTTGGCGAAGCAGCTCACAATCACGGCGTGCGGCTGGAATCGGTCGGCGAATTTGACCAGTGCCGCATGGTACTGTTCGGGCGAGTAGCCCATCACTCCGGTGTTCAGCACGGAGACGCGCTGGTGCGTCATCCGTTCCAGATATCGGCGCAGGCATTCGGGGGGCGTCTCATCATCGCCGATGAACATGCCTTGCATATAGGAATCCCCGAGGACCATGATCCGAAGCGGGGCGTTGACCTCGGGTTCGGGTCCGCGAAGACCCCAGGAGTTGGTCGTCTGCCGCGAGGTCTCCACGGCGATCGCGGTCGTCCCCTTGATCGCCTCCGCGAGTTCGGGGGTGTCGGGCACCAGGTAGAAGGCCAGCGCGCCGGCCAGCGTGTTCAATTTGGTGAGCCAGATCGATTTGTAATTTGGCCGGAGCCGATACGACCGCCCCTCGTCATCAGCCTCATACACCTTGGACGAAAGCAGGAACGTCCAGTTGTAATTCCCCCATCGAACCAGCGCATGGTCGGGATCCATGCCGGCGTATCGAAGAACGCGCTGGAAGTTCGGGTCGCATTCCTCGTAGAACTTCCGGATCGGCGGCATCGTGCGTTCGATCCCCAGCCGACGATAGTTCGCCCACTGTTGCTTGATCTCGGCTCGGCTGTTCTCCAGACCGAAGGCTCGCTTTGCCAGGCTGGATGTTCTCGTCTCGAGGCTGGCCGCCAGGTATCGGCCCCAGGGGAAGAATCGGAGGACGCTAAACATCAGAATCGCTGTCGCGAGGATGATGCCAAGCTTGAACCGCCTCTCCAGGTGTTCCCGCCGCTCGACGAAAGCGAAGACCCGCTGCCGACGGCCTCGACCGATCCGGGAGAGCCTATGAAGGACTCGACGCAAGATTCGCATGAGAGGTCTTCGCTCGTTGGATTCGGGTAGAGTACGCCGATTGGATGCCATCGGGGCGATTCAACGGTCCTGCCTGTCGGCGGGCCCACCCGCTCCGACCCGACGGGCCCAGCTCTGCCAGCGGTCTTCCATTTCGCGGACGCGATCCGGCTCGGCCTTCGCCAGGTTCCGCGTCTCGGTGGCGTCCTGGTCGAGGTGATGGAGTTCCCAGGGCCCGCCGCGACGAGCCACCAGCTTCCATCCGTCCGCGATCACCGCTCGTCCGCCCTCGTGCTCGAAGAACAGCGGTCGAGGCGGGGCGTTTTCCTGACCCCGAAGAGTCGCGACGAGGCTCCGTCCTTCAACTGGCCGGATGCGGTGCCCCTCGAACGTCTGTGGATAGGCGGCTCCGGCCAGTTCCAGGCAGGTCGGCATGAGGTCGATCACGTGGCCGATCTGGTCGGTCGTCGATCCGGGACGAGGGATCGGTCCCGCCGGCCATCGGACGATCATCGGGGTATGGCAACCCCCCTCGAACGACTCGGCCTTCCAGTACCGGAATGGAGTGTTCGCCGCGTTGGCCCATCGCGAGCCAATGTAGCCCCAGGTCGTCTCCGGGCCCGGGTCGAACCTTCCCCGGTACTGAATCGGACGGCCCTCCCGGGTCGTCGAGGCGCGGTCGAAGCCGGGGTCCAGATAACGCTCCGGCGAGGCGCCGTTGTCGGACAGGAGGAAGATCGCGGTGTTCTCCAGCCGTCCGGTTGCGCGGAGCGACTCGATGATCGCCCCAACCCCCTGGTCGACTCGATCGACCATCGCCGCGTGGACGGCCATCAGGGCCGATTGGTGCTCACGCTCCTCGGGTTCGAGTTCGTCCCAGTCGGGTCCGCGGCCCATCACCGAGGGCAGGGGATAGCGCCTGGGATCGATCAGGCCCCGTTCGATTTGCCGACGATACCGATCGCGTCGCATCGCGTTCCAGCCGTCGCGATACGTGTTCCGATATCGGGCGATGTCCTCGGGTCGGGCGTGCAACGGCCAGTGCGGGGCACAATGGGCGACGTAGAGGAAGAACGGGCGGTCGGTCGTCGCCATCGATCGGATGGACTCAACCGACTTCGCCGTGATGGCGTCGGTGAGGTAAAAATCCTCGGGGACTTCGCGGACGGGTTGGGTTCCCTCAACGAGGGAAAAGGGATCGAAGTAGTCGACCACGCCCCAGATTGGACCGAAATGGCGGTCGAATCCCCGGGCGACGGGATAGGTGTCGAGCCCGGCGAACGGCCGGTCGCGATCGGTCCGATGATTGAGCCAGCCGAGATGCGCGGGGCCGGCCGGATTCCCCTGAAGCGGAGCCGTCTCCGAGAGGTGCCACTTGCCGGCCATCGCCGTCTGATAGCCGTGGACGCGGAGCAATTCGGCGATCGTGGCGCCGTCGTGGGTGAGCGTCCGCCCGTTCAGCGCCAGGCCGACCTGGTGCGGATACAGACCGGTCAGCAGCGAGGCCCGGGTCGGGCAGCATCGAGCCGCATTATAGAACCGGGTGAACCGGATGCCTTCCGCGGCGAGTCGATCGATGTTCGGCGTACGGATCTCGCCGCCGTAACAGCCGAGGTCGCTGAATCCAAGGTCGTCCAGCAGAATCACCACGATATCCGGCCGTCTTCCCGTCTCCGACGCCTCGGCCAGCGAGAGCCCAGTGCCGAGGGCGAACACGGCCGCCATCCAACCCATCCGACCCATCATCGATCCTCTCGGTCCGGCGGGATCGACATCCACGGGCTACGTGACCCGTCGAGTTCGTTCCGGGCAAGGCCGGAAATGACAGGCTATCATCCCGATCGTCCCGATGTCGACGGGCCATCGGGGCAAGTGGGCGGCTCCTTCGTGTCGAGTGTCCGAAGGATCGCGGAAGACAGGATGAAATCCCGTGTCCCGGCTGGGTGGCGGCGGCGGGGCATGTTATGATCGAAACCGATTCCTGGTCGAGCGTTGCCGATCTTCGATCGGGCGAACGCTACCCGTGCGAGAACGCGCAATGCCCCCCGACGTCCGAAGCTGGTTCGACCTGCCCCCACTCCTCGACACCGGAGAGCGGCGAATGCCGCTGGTCCTGGTCAACGGCCTGGCCGAGCAGCCGGAAAGCTGGTACGCCAGCCGCGTTCCCCTGAGTCGTCACTTCGATCTGAAGATCCCCGAGATCCTGGTCTACGACGGCGAGGCCCTCCACCGCCATCTCCGATCGGGCGGCGAGGTCACCGTCGACTATCTCGCCGATCGGCTGGCGGTCTACCTCGACGAATTCGTCCAGCGCCCACCGTACCACCTCGTCGGATCGAGCCTCGGCGGCCAGGTGGTGCTCACCTATGCCGACCGCCATCCCGAAAAAGTGTCGCGGACCGTCCTGCTGGCTCCCTCAGGATTCCACGGTCGAGAGAATCTACCGGTTCTGGAAGGCGTGCGACGAAGCAACGCCGATGCGATGATCCGATCCGTCTTCTTTCACGGACACCACGCCACCGACGATCTCGTGGAAGCGTTCCGGGCGCGGTTCCAGGAGCGTCGGTGGAAGCTCGGCGTGATCCGGACGCTCCGAGGGACAGTCGGCCATTCCGTCGCCCCACTCCTGCCACGAGTCTCGAAGCCCACCCTGATCATCTGGGGTGCCGAGGATCGAATCCTTTCCGATCTCCCCGGCGCGATCCGGGCGGCCGAGCGCATTCCGGGGGTTCGCCAGGTGGTGATTCCGAGGTGCGGCCATGCGCCTCAGATCGAAAAAGCCCGGCTGGTCAATCGTCTGATTTCGCTGTATCTCCGCGACCGGCTTCGGGTCCTCCCCGCCGGCCTCGATCCGCGTCGGTATCTCGACCAGGTCGAGGCCCCGGCCGGACGCGGTGGACTTCTCGCCGTTAGCCCAAGGATCTTCATCGGCCGCGCATGAACGACAACGTTCTCTTCCTCGGCAAGTTCCTCTCGCAGATCACCCGGGGCAACCCGATCGCGAGCCTCGCGCCGTCGAGCCGGTGGCTGGCGCGCACGACAATCCGCAACATCGACTGGTCGACGACCCGATCCGTGGTCGAGCTGGGCGCAGGCACAGGACCGATCACGCGGGCCATCCTCGAGCGAGCCCATCCCGATTGCCGTGTCCTGGTCGTCGAGCGCGACCCTGATTTTTTGCGGTTGCTGCGCGACCGCTTCCGCGAACGGCCGAACCTTGAAATCCTTGAGGGCGACGCCCGCGAGCTCGCTGGAATTCTCGCGGATCGGGGCCTCGATCGGGTCGACCACGTCATCTCGGGGTTACCGTTCCCCTCGTTCCGCAAGGAGCAGCAGCGGGCGCTCATGCGGTCCGTGCGATCGGTGTTGCAGTCGGGCGGAAGCTACAACCAGATCACGGAGCTGGCGCTGATCTACTGGCCGCTCTACCGACGCTACTTCGAGCGAGTGGAGTTCGCCTTCGAGCCCCGCAACATTCCTCCCTCGGGAGCCTACATTTGCCGCGATCCCAGGGAGGTGGACGGATCGTGATGTCCGACTTCCCGAGATACCTCGTCGATCTTGGCTTCCGAGCCCTGGCCCTTCGCCGTTCCTCCGCCTTCCTCGCGTCCGATCCGGTCCTGGCGCAGGAGAAGACGCTGGCTCGGCTCGTCCGACATGCCCGAAAAACCCGGTTCGGCCGCGATCACGGCTTCGACCGGATCAGGTCGATCGCCGAGTTTCAGTCGGCCGTCCCGATCCGGACATACGAGGCGCTCTGGAACGACTACCTTCGCGACCGTTACCCCGTCTTCGACAACCTGACCTGGCCCGGCCGCATCCCCTATCTGGCACTCACCAGCGGGACGACGCAGGGAGCTTCAAAATACATTCCCGTCTCGCGCGCGATGGTCCGCTCCAACCGCGAGACCGCCCGGCGAATGGTCGAGCTCCAGTGTGCCTCGCACCCTGAGACGCATCTCTTCCGAGGCCGGATTTTCTTTCTTGGAGGAAGTGCCGGGCTGTCCAGGGTCGCACCGGGAGTCCGCGAGGGAGACCTCAGCGGTATCGCGGCCGTCGAGGTCGCGCCCTGGCTCCGTCCGTTCACCTTTCCGCCCCGAAAGCTGGCCCTCGAATCCGACTGGGACCGCAAACTCGATCGGTTCGCCGAACTCTCCGTCCGCGAACCGATCACGCTGGTTGGCGGTGTCCCAAGCTGGCTCCTCATGCTCTTCCATCGAATCCTGGAGAATACCGGGAAATCCTCGATGATCGAGGTCTGGCCGAAACTTCAGTGCATTGTCCACGGTGGTGTGAAGTTCGATCCCTATCGCGAGGCGTTTCATGACCTCGTCGGGTCGCCCCGCGTCCGAATGGTCGAGACCTACGCCTGCTCCGAAGGTTTCGTCGGGTTCGGCGACCCAGAGACCCAGCTCCTTCGCCTCGCCCACGACAACGGGATCTTTTACGAATTCATCCCCGTCGACGAACTCGACTCGCCCCGACCCACCCGGCACTGGCTCGCCGATGTCGTCCCCGGTCGCAACTATGCTATCGTCGTTTCCACGTGTGCGGGTATGTGGGCACACCTGATTGGCGATACGGTTCGATTCGACGCGACCGATCCCCCGTTATTCGTATTCACCGGCCGGACGAGGCAGACCCTCTCCGCATTCGGCGAACACCTGATCGTCGAGGAACTCGAGGCCGCCGTCGCCCGCGCGGCTTCCGAAACCGGCGCCATGGTTCGCGACTGGCACGTCGGCCCCATGTTCGACGAGCGGCCAGGCTATCATCTCTTCATCGTTGAGTTTCTCCGCGAGCCCACCCACGCGGCACGCTTTCGCGATCTTCTCGATGGAAATCTCGCCGCGCGCAACGACGACTACCGGGCGCACCGAATCGCGGGAGTCGGCCTGCCGGCTCCCGCTCTCCAGGTTGTGGGTCCAGGCACCTTCGAGAGCTGGATGCGAAATCGGGGCCGGCTGGGGGGGCAGAACAAGGTCCCCCGAATCGATAGTGCCGGCGAGCTTACCCGAGAACTTCTCCAATTCGTCCGCGAATCGGGCCGCGCGGGCACGTCGATTTTACAGGGTTCCGCACAGGGGTTCACAATTAGCGAGCATGTCTCCGCGCAGGAATATCGGCACAATCAGGGATGAAGAAATTTTGCGAGTCGAGGCTGGTAGAGGGGTGTGATTGTCAAAGAATCTTGCTAGGATGACGTGGCACTTCGAGCGACCGACCTTCGGACGACCTACCGAGACGGAACGGAACGGGAGGGCTGGGTCGAAGGTACCTCTTCTCGGCTTTCGATGACGGGAGCGGACGGAACCGCCCGCATGGGCTGGATGCCTGGTGAAGGGAATGGCGATCGCCTCTCCCGCCATGGACTCGATCCCGGACATGCTGCCATGAACCACGCTCGCTTCTGGACGGGTTTGGTCTTTCTCGGTGGTCTTCCGATGGGCCTGGTACTGGAGGTGGTACGAGAGGCCGCCCCCGTCGAATCGCTGCTGGAAGGCCACGTTCGCTGCAATGGACGGTCGATGACCAACGGCGTTGTGTTTTTCTACTCTCAGGACGGCAATCGCGCCTCGGATGTGCTTGCCGTGATCGGTCCGGATGGATTTTTCTCCTGCCGACCGGTCTGGCCCATGGATGACGGCTCTCGGGTTCGGTTCAAGGTTCTCGTCTATTCGGAGGTGGACCCGTGCCCTTCCTCGGCCGCGCCGTCAGGGCCGGCGTCGGGGTTTTCGGCTTCGCCGTTACCCTCGCCCGTGGCGAAGCTTCGGGGAAGTTTCGACGTCTCCGTCGGCTCTGAGCCGACTTCACTGGAGATCGACCTGACGGATTGAAGCGGCCGGCCGGGTCTTGTCGCGAAGATCCCGACCGAACCGCGATTGTATTCCGGCTCCCAATCGACGACCATGCCATGGACCCTCGTCGGCGCCTCGCCGACGCGCCTCACGCGGCCGGACTGGTCACGGACCGGGCGGGGTTGGTTCCCTGGCGGCGGTATGGTAGGAGCGTCGGATGTCGGGCATTAGCCTGGTGGAATTGGCGGGCGGGTTCAGCACGCTGGGCCTCGATTCGCGAATGGTCGAGGAACTAAAGGGCCTTGGTTATGAGGAGCCGACTCCCATCCAGCGGGAGGCCATCCCGCCGATTCTCGATGGGAAGGACCTCGTCGGCCAGGCGGCGACCGGTACTGGGAAGACGGCCGCCTTTGCTCTCCCGATGATCCAGCGGCTGGGCGCCCTCGGCGCCAGTCGGGCCCGTCCGTCGTCGTTGATCCTTGTTCCCACCCGCGAACTCGCCATGCAGGTGGCCGAGGCGGTCCATCGCTACGGCCGACCGCTCGGGATCAAGGTCCTGCCGATTTACGGTGGGCAGGCGTATGGTCCGCAGCTTCGCGGCCTGGAGCGTGGGATCGATGTGGTCGTGGCCACCCCTGGACGTGCCCTCGACCATATCCGTCGCGGTACGCTCGCGCTGGAGGGCCTGGCGATCGTCGTTCTCGATGAGGCCGACGAAATGCTCGACATGGGCTTCGCCGAGGATATCGAGTCGATCCTTGCCGAGACGCCCTCCGGCCGGCAAACCTTGCTCTTCTCCGCGACGCTTCCGCCACGGATCGCCGCAATCGCGAGGAAACATCTGAAGGAGCCGGTCAAAATCAAGATCGGAGCCGAAAAGGTCGCGGCGGGCGCGACCCCACGGGTCAAGCAGGTTGCGTACATCGTCCCGAAGGAACACAAGCTGGCCGCACTCGGCCGCGTGCTCGACATCGAGGGCCCAACATCGGCGATCGTCTTCTGCCGCCGCAGAACCGAGGTCGACGAGCTGGTCGAAACTCTCTCCGGCCGCGGCTACGGCGCCGAGGGACTGCACGGCGGGATGACCCAGGAGCAGCGCAGTCGGGTGATGAAGCGCTTCCGCGCCGGCGGGATCGACCTGCTCATTGCCACCGATGTGGCCGCCCGTGGCCTGGATATCGAACATCTCTCACACGTGATCAACTACGACGTACCGTGCGAGCCCGAGTCATACGTCCACCGAATCGGCCGGGTCGGCCGCGCCGGTCGCGAGGGGGTTGCCATCACGCTCGCCGAGCCTCGCGAGCACCGGCAATTGCAGGGAATCGAGCGATCGACCCGCCAGAAGATCGATGTCGCTCGACTGCCCACCGTCGCCGATCTTCGGGCCCGCCGCCTCGAACTGACGCGTGCCGCGCTTCGAGAGGCGGTCCTCGCCGGCGACCTCGACCACTTCCGCGTCGTCGTGGAATCGCTCTCCGACGAGTTCGATGTGATGCAGGTGGCCCTGGCCGCCGTGAAGCTCGCCCACCGCGCGGAGGGGCCCGGTGAGGATGAGCCCGAGGAGATCCCCGAGGTGGCCCCGAGGTCCGACCGTGGCCCGCGTAACGCCCGTCCTGCCGCCCCACGAACGGATCGGCCTCGCGGCCGCGCCCCTCGGACCGGCGGCCGTGGCTCGATGACGCGCCTCTTCATCGGCGCAGGCCGTGAAGTGGGCGTCCGGCCTCAGGATCTCGTCGGCGCGATTACCGGCGAGGCTGGGATCGACGGCCGGGATATCGGAGCCATCGAGATCGCCGACCGCTTCTCGCTGGTCGATGTCGCGGACGAGGTCGCCGAGACCGTGATCGTGGCTCTTCGCGCGGCCAAGATCAAGGGGCGGAAGGTCAAGGTTCGCCGCGAGGGGGAGCGCTGAGCCAGATTCAAGTCCCCGGGAGTCATTCCTTCTACGAAACGTTGAGCAGCCGAAGCGCGGTCGATCGCTCGGCCACTTCCTCCGCGCTCAGAACGGCTTCCGTTTGGAACCGGACCTCGATCGATCGCCCGCCGGTCAGGTCGGCGGCCGTGAGATCCAGCCGCCCGTCGCGGCTGATCGCAAAACGGACACGGATCGGGCTCCGCGCCGGCAGTCCCTCGGGAAGCTCCAGCGTCGCCACGCCGACCTCCTGGCAGTCGGCCGGGTCGGTACTCTCGCGATCGCCCGACATCACCCGGATATCCACAGCCGCTTGGTCGTCGGCATCGGTCCCAAAGTCGGTCGACCGTTCCAGCGGAACCTCGGCATTCCTCGGGAGCAGGTAGACGATCACGTCACGCCCTCGGTCATCGCGGGCGACCACACCCAGCCCCTTGCTCAGCACGTTCACGATTCGGGTGCGGACCAGCGTCCGGACCGGGCCCGTCAGCGTGAACCCCAGCTCCTGCTCGAGGTGGTCGAGCGCCTCGGCCACTTCCTCGTCGGAGACCTGCGCCAGGTCCACCGGCCCGTTCGCATCGGCCTCGGCTCCGGTCCGTATCGTGAGGAAGTCGTGAACCTGGTCGAGCAGCGATTCCTTGAGCGCAAAAAGCGCGGCACCCTTGGCGACGGCTTCGTCCGGATCAAAAAGTTCGGGTTCGATTCCGAATTCCTCGACGATTCGACCACGGACCTGCGGCATCCGGGTCGCGCCTCCGACCAGAATGATCTTGTCGAACCGGGAATAACCCTTGGCGCTCGCCTCGCCGAGCATTTCCCGGGTCAGCTCGATCGTCCGATCGAGGAGGTGTCGGCTGATCTCCTCGAACCGCGTTCGTTCCAGCTCGACCCGGGCTTGCCGGCCGGCGTGGGTGATCCGGAAAGGGGCCTTCTCGCGCTGAGTGAGCGTTTTCTTACCTCGCTCGGCCTGGAGGAACAGGTCGTTGAGAACCTCCGGGTCATCGAGCGGGTCGGAGGTCTCGCCGGTCTGAGAGCGAAACTCCTCGGCCAGATGCATCACGATCGCCTCATCCCAGAGGAGACCGCCGAGCCGATGGTCGCCGCCGGTACAAATCACCCGGATCAGGCGATCCTTGATCTCGATCATGGTGACGTCGAACGTCCCCCCGCCGAGGTCATAAACAAGGACCACCTGGTCCTCGCCGCGCTCGAGACCGTAGGCAATGGCACCGGCGGTCGGCTCGTTGAGGATCGCCCGAACGTTCAGGCCAGCGAGCCGGCCCGCGTTTGCCGTCGCCTCACGCTCCGCCGTGCCAAAGTAGGCGGGGCACGTGATGACCACGTCGGTGATTGGCTCGCCCAGGGCGACCGCCGCATCGCCGACCACCTTCCGAAGGATGAACGACGAGATATCCTCGGGACCGAAGGCCTGTCCTTCATGCTCGAAGACAAAGTTTGGGTCGCCCATGTGCTGCTTGACCCGCGTAACGACGCGGTGAGGCTCGACCCGGGCTGATTCCTTCGCCGTGTTCCCGACAATCACCTGGTCGCCATCGAACAGGATGACCGATGGCGTGATCCGCTCGCTCTCCTGGTTCGGCACAATGGCGGGCTTCCCATGCTCGTCGACGTAGGCAATCGCCGAGTAGGTGGTTCCCAGGTCAATCCCGTACACTCGCTTTGGACCTTCGCCCACGACGACACCCCCGCTCGCGGTGATCGACTCGACCGGCCGAACCACAATAATACCTGTTCGCCAGAGAGCGGTCAGTTATTGAGGCGGGACCGACCGCGATCCGGCCAGGGCGGACGCCCGACCACTCGTTGAATTCCAGCGTCCGCCCAGCCGTTTTTCGCCGATCAGTTGTGGTCGATCCAGTCGATGGCGCTTTCCTGGGCCGGGTTGTTTCGAACGCGAGGGGCGTAGTAGTTGTTAGCCCGGGTTGGATAGGCGAGGGGAGCGAGCAGGGGCAGGTTGGGGAAAGTGTTGGAGATGGATTCGGTGGGGCGAACGACTCCGTCATAGCCGCGAGTATAAGTTGCGACAGGAGCCGTCACTGTTCGGAAGCTGGAGAACGGTCCATACTCGGAGAGGTTATGATCACCGTAGATCCCCAACGGGGCGTATCCGCCGCCGAAGGGGTAATTGGCCTGAATGTAGACCGCGGGTGTGGGCATGAACGTTCCGAGCCGATCGCCGTAAACCGGGTCGATCCGCCGGGCAGTCGGCACAGGCGCGGGCGCCGGACGTCGCCAGGCACGTCGGAATCGTCGTTCGCCGGCCTCGGATGCATCGGCGAGGAGGAGGAGGAGGGCCAGGCCCAGCACGAGCGGCCGAGCCTCTCGGGCGCGGATTCGCGGCATCGGAATTCCTCTCGGGTAGTCCACTCAGGGGATGCAGTGAGGCGGGGGCCTCTTAGGAACAAGGCCCACCGCTCTCCAGCAAATCTACCCGATAAATCGGGGCCGCGTCCGGATTCCCCGGACAGGATCGGCGAGGAGGATCCTCCCGATCCGAAGGACCAGCGATCCCGGGCCCCATTTCCCCTTAGCCAGTCGTGCGCACCTGGCAAAGGAGACGATGCATGTCGTCGACAACGCTCGTGATGCAGTCGCCAAGGGGAGAGTGGAGCAGGTCGTGCAGTTTCGACATCAGCTCGCCCTCGCGGACGAAGGGGGCCTCCACGCCAAGAGTTCTGGGCCGGGCGAAGCCATCGGAGCCCCGCCCATCCTCGACGATCGCCATGGAAGATCCACCGAGAGAACCCCCCAGCTTCGATCGAGCTGGGCCCTCTTCCGTGGGCGACCATCCAAACTTCGACCGTCCGACAGTCGGCCGAACCCCTGCCGGAGCGGGCTCCGACTCCAGGCCGTTGCCCAGGAGTTCTTCCATCGGTACATCGAGCGCCAGAGCAATCCGGCGGAGCGTGCCCGCGCGGGGTAACTCGGTCTTGCCACTCTCGATCTGGTAGAGAGCCGTTCGAGAAATCTCGGCGCGGCTCGCCAGTTCGTCTGGGCCCCATCCCTTCGAATAGCGACATTCACGGACACGTTGAGCCAACGACATCGTACCACCCTCTCCATTGAGGTTTCGGAAGAATGGTCCTCCTAGCCGCTCCGATCCGAATCCAGGTGCCATTCCATTTTCGAGATGTCGCCTGGGTTTGGCGAGGGCCTGAACCATTCACATTGATTGTAGGAAATCCTCACTTACGTGTCAACCTCGAACGTCCGAAATAAAAAGCAATAATGCCGGGGTGTTGCCCTCCTCAAAGTCGCGGGATTCCGCTCTCATCGCGACTCTCGGGTTCTTTCGTCGCATACTCTGGCGAGATGGGTGGCGCCTTCGTCTACCGCTTTGTGCTCTTAGATGCGGCTGTGCGGAGCCGCTCCAAAAAAAAGGTTTAGATTCGTTCGTAGCTTAATTCGGTTATGAGATCGACCAGCCGGGTGGAGTTCCGTTTCGAAGCCGAGATATGACAATGTTGCGAATCTCGGGGGAGAGGTTAAGCTGTTGGTCAGGAGCGATCGCGCGCTGCGGAGCGGCAGTCGGCCCCGGGCGGCTTTCCTGCGAGGAGGATCGGGCGGTCCCGCACGGCGACCGCGATGACCTCGGGCCGGACGGGGGATCCCAATCGGCAGAAGACGACGGGGGTCCTGATCATGATCGAGATGGCGTGTCCACGCTGTGGCGCGGGAGGGCGCATCCCTCGCGACAAGCTGAATTCCCGGCTCGTTTGCAAGAAGTGTCTCCAGGTCTTTCACCTCAACGCGACCCACCAGGCGGTGATAGGCGAGCCGCCGGCCCTCAAGGCGACCTCCAGGAAGAAGGAACGCGTCGCGCGGGAGGGGGGAGTTCAGATCGAAATCCCCGGGCTGGAAGGGCTTTCCGACAGGCTCTCGAAACTCAAGCTTCCGGACCCGAAGGTGATCGGAGTCACGGCCGTCGTCCTGCTGGCCGTTGCCTTCTTCGGCTGGCTTTTCTCGAAGCGAACCGTCGACCAGCAGTCCCAGGTTCTGGCTCAAGCCATTCGCGACCTGGACCTCCAGACCGCCTCGAACATGGCGCTTCCCGGAACCGAGATGCAGGCGATGGAGTGGCTCAACGGCGTTTACAAGAATTACCTCGACCTCAAAATGGCGATCGGTAACTTCGACCCGGGTGTGCAGATCAATGCCCAGGAGAACAGCGACGGCACGGCGCAAACGATGATGGTTTTCTCCCGTGAAGGAGCGACCACCAACGGGCCGATCCCGGTTCAGCAGGCGGCGAACCTGGAATCGAAAGACAGCAACGCGAAGAAAAGCATGGAGCTGGTCGTCGCCTGGGCCAAGGACACCTGGGGTATCTGGAGACTCGACGGCAAGCAGACGCTCGACAACGCGAAACGCCATGAGTGAGCGCGACTTCCCTTCGAAGGTCCACTGGGCGGCCCAATTCGTCGCTTGACGCCCGGACGATTCGCGGCTACGATGTTGCGGCATTTAAACTTAAGTCAAATACCGAGGGACGGCGACCGGCGGAGGCCACCCTGTCATTGGGATTCCCTCGGGCCGATCTGTCCATCCCCCATGCGGTCGGGCTCTTCCCTGGCGGAGGGCGCGACCGGCTGGCTCCGGGCGACGCGATGCGAGATCGAGGTGGGAAGCGAAGCCGATGCATCCATTCGAAGAGTTCGTCGGGATCGTCAGGGCGGATGAGCCGATGGCGCATCGGAACTGGTTCCGGCTCGGTGGGCCGGCCGCCTACTTCGCCAGCCCTCGGAACCCGGACGAGCTGATCGCGCTGCTGAAGCGGTGTCGCGACCAGGAACTCCCGTTCCGCATCCTCGGAGGCGGTTCGAATGTCCTGGTCCGCGACGAGGGGGTTGAGGGGCTGGTGATCCTCCTGGAAAGCCCCCACTTCGCCGATGTCAAGGTCCGTGGCTCCATCGTCGAGGCCGGCGCCGCTGTCCCGATGACGGCCCTGATCTCGCAGTCGGCACGCGCCGGGCTCGCCGGTCTTGAGGTCCTCACCGGCATCCCGGGAACGGTCGGCGGCGCTCTTCGCGGCAATGCCGGAGGGCGGCAGGGGGCCATCGGTCCCATCGTCCGTCGCGCGACCGTTCTCGACCCGGCCGACCAGATCCAGGTCCGCGAACGCGAAGTCCTCAGCTTCGCCGATCGCGAGTCCAACCTCGACGAGCCGGTGATCCTCTCGGCCGAGTTCGAGCTGGAGCCCGAGGATCCCGAATCTGTCGTCCGACGCATGCGGCGAATCTGGATTATCAAGAAGGAAAACCAGCCGTATGCTCACCAACGCTCTGGCTGCATCTTCAAGAACCCGTCCCCGGATGTGTCCGCCGGTGCCCTGATCGAGCAGGCCGGGCTGAAAGGAACCCAGGTCGGCGGCGCGGAGGTCTCCGATCGCCACGCCAACTTTATCGTGGCGCACCCCGGTGCCCGATCGGCCGACATCCTTCAGCTCATCGACCGAATCCGCCAACGGGTCTGGCAGCAGTTCGGCTACGAGCTGGAGCTCCAGATCCAGGTCTGGTAAGGAACCGATGCCCGGATCAACCGGACACGGCGGACGGGGTCTCCCCATCGGGACGACACCGCCCGCGGGGGGATTCAGGTGATGGACCACCGCGAACCTCCGCCTCCTCTCGGCTTGCCCGCGCCGGGAGGAGAGCGGCCTGATCGCCCCCGGATCGTCGCCCGACTGGCCTGGATCCTGGCCGCTCTCGCGATCGGTTCCTGGACCCTCCTTTTCCTCGCACGGACCACCCAGAACTGGTTGGCCGCCCAGGCCCCCTATCAGGTCCCCTTTCACTCCATCGAGCTGATTCCGCCGCCGCCCTCCTGGTATCGAGGAGGCATGCGAGGATTTCTCGAAGCGGTCCGCCGGCGTGCCCGGATGCCCGAGACCGTTCCTCTCCTCGCCACTCAGGCCGAGGAGATCGCCCGCGTCTTCGAGGGCAACAGTCCCTGGGTCGAGAAGGTCGAACGGGTCCACTTCCCTCCGATGGGCCTGGCCGTCGCTCTCCGGTATCGAGAACCCGCCGCTCTGGTGAAGCCCTGGGACAGCGATCGACTTTATCTGGTGGATGCCTCCGCGATCCTCTTGCCACCGGACGATCTCGACGAGGATTTCCGCCGCTTCGCCGAGCATCGGGGACTGGTCACCATCAACGGCCCCGGCCTTTCCACTCCGAGAGAGCCGAGAGTCGGCCATCGATGGGACCTACGCCCAGGTGCCGCCGAGGTGGCCCCCGGTAACAGCCGGATCGAGGCGGCGGCCCGGCTCGCGGCGTTCCTCCGCGACCGGATGAAATCCATCGATCGCGCCCGCGAACCGGCCCTCAGCATTCGCTACATCAACCCAATGGACCCCGCCCACCGCGGGTTGTTCCTCAAAAACGACCAGGGCGCCTCCATACTTTGGGGCGAGGCCCCCGGCGAGGAACCGCCGGGCAAGCTGTCATCTGAGGAAAAATGGGAAAAATTGGTCGACTGGAGTCGGAAAGGGTCGATTCCTTCGATCCCTGAGGCGGATTACTGGGAGATCCGGCCGACGGAGGTTCTGCACCGGCACTGGAAGGAGAACCCGGCGCCAAGGTCAGCGCGATCCGAGGCCAGACGTGGAGATCAAGGCCGGATTCCCCGAATCGCCTCGGGACAATCCGGGGAGTCGACGTCCTATTGAAGACGGGGAGCGCCGCGCCTCGGACTCGACATCGTGCGCGGCCGACTCCCCCCGAGAGTTCTCCGCGAGATCGCGAGGTCGGCCAGATTGGGGGGTCGGATTGTCATGGCGACGCGCCTGGGACCGTCTTGGTTGAATCGCGTTCAGCAGATGGCCGGACCCACACATTCGGGCCGGCTTGCCCGCTACTCGCTCCTCGTCGATCGCATCAACGCGATGGAGCCTGAGTTCGAGAAATGCTCGGACGACGAGCTCAAGCTCCGCGCTCACGCCCTCCGCCTGAAGGCCCGGCAGGGCGATTCTCTCAATAGCCTGCTCGTCGAGGCGTACGCGATGGTTCGCGAGGCCGCCAAGCGCGCCATCGGCCAGCGGCAATTCGACGTGCAGGTCGTCGGCAGCATCGCCATCCACAACCGAAACATCGCCGAGCTGGAAACGGGTGAAGGAAAAACGCTGGTCGGAACCATGCCGGCGTTCCTCAATGCGTTGCCGGGCAAGGGCGTCCATGTCATCACGGTCAACGACTACCTCGCCCGCCGCGACGCCGAATGGATGGCCCCCGTCTACAAGATGCTCGGATTGACGGTCGGCTGCATCCAGACCGGCCAGCCTGATCCCGCGCGTCGGGCCGCCTACGGATGCGACATCACCTACGGAACGGCCAAGGAACTGGGCTTCGACTTCCTCCGGGATGAGCTCAAGCGGCTCAAGATGGGAGGCGACGGCCACCGAAAGTCGTTCGAGCAGGTCTTTCTCGGCCGCAACGAGCAGCTCGACACCGAGAAACCGGTCCAGCGCACCCATTACTTCGCGATGGTGGACGAGGCCGATAGCATCCTGATCGACGAGGCGAGGACCCCGCTCATCATCGGGGCCAACAACCAGCCGACGCAGGAAGAGTCGTCCGCTTACTACGGGGCCGATCAACTGGCCGCGACGCTGGTACGCGTCAAGGATTACAAATACGATCCGCTCGAGCGCAAGGCCGAGCTCACGGCCGCCGGCCGTCGCAAGGTCCAGGCTGTCGCCGCGCATCCGGCGTTTGTTTCGCTGACGGTCGACAACCTCTACGAATACGTCGAGCGTTCGCTCCGGGCTCAGATCGCCTACCTCCGCGACCGCGATTACGTCGTCGTCGATGGCGAGGTGGTCATCGTCGACGAGTTCACCGGCCGACTCATGCCCGGCCGCCAGTGGCAGGATGGCCTGCACCAGGCCATCCAGGCCAAGGAGAAACTGGAAATCACCCTGGAAACGATCACCGCCGCACGCGTGACCGTCCAGGACTTCTTCAAGCGGTATCACAAGCTCGCCGGCATGACCGGGACCGCGTCGACCGACGCCGCCGAGCTGCGCCGGATCTACAAGGTCGGAGTCTTCAAGGTCCCGACCAACCGCCCTGGACGCCGGACCTGGCTTCCCGACCGTGTCTTCTCGACCGAGGAAGAGAAGTTCCGAGCCGTTGCCGACCAGATCGTCGAGTGGAACAGAGCCAACGCCCCCGTGCTCGTCGGTACGCGCTCGATCGAGAAATCGGAAAAGCTGAGCCGGCTCCTGGCCGAGGCCGGGATCGAGCACCAGATCCTCAACGCGAAGAATCACGAGATCGAGGCCCAGATCGTGGCTCAGGCGGGCCAGAAGGCCCGGGTGACGGTCGCGACGAACATGGCCGGCCGAGGGACCGACATCAAGCTCGGCGAGGGCGTTTCGGACGTCGGCGGCCTGCACGTGATTGGGACCGAGCGTCACGAATCGCAGCGGATCGACCGACAGCTCGCCGGTCGTTGCGCCCGGCAGGGCGATCCCGGCCTGGCTCAGTTCTTCGTCTCGCTCGAAGACGAGATCGTCGAGGCGTTTGGCGAGAAGCCGGCGGCCCGGCTCCGCAAGCGGCACCGAGGCCGGGGCGAGCTGACCAGCCTCTACTGGCGCGGCGTGATGCAGCGCGCCCAGCGTCGCAAGGAACGCCAGCACTTCAAGGACCGCAAGCTTCTCATGCACTACGAGAAGCAGCGTGCCGAGATGCGGCGGAACATGGGGCTCAACCCGGTCCTCGGTTGACGTCCCCGGCGGCACTCATCGCCGGCGCTCGACCATTCGACGGCCATACCGGCGCAGGTCGGCGTCGAGTTCGCCGAGCGAACCGAGCTTCGAGACGGCGTATTGCTTGCGGTCGATCCTCGCATCCGACGCGGGAAATCCCGCCAGATAAGCCCGAAACTTCGCGACCGACTCCGGGCGCTTCAGAAGCGAATGCACGAGGAGCCACGACTCGGCATAGGCGACGTCCACCGTGCGCTCCTCCCGGAAGACCTCGTCGTCGGCGAGCAGACGCTCGACAGGGATCCACTGGGCGTCGTCCTTCAAGAAGACGGCGAGACGATCGGAATTGACCCGGCCGATCGAGGATCGATCGCGCGGGCGGGGTGGGCTCCAGATTTCGGCGTAGGTGGCAAGCCCCTCGCTGATCGCGTCGGGGATATCCCGGCCGGTGGTCAGCAGCCCTGTGTTGTAGCAGAGCAGGTGCGCTGCCTCGTGGATCAGCGTGAGATTGTTGATCCGTCTCGCGCCGGCGGCCAGTTGGTCCTGGTGACCTCGAAAGTCAAAAACCACAAGCTGATTGGCGGACAGGTCGTAATGACCGCCGACGGCCGCGCCTCGTTCCTCGCCGCTGTAAGCCTGGTAGGAGTCCGCGTCTTTCCAGGCGACGACGACCATCCGTTTCGAGGGATAGGTGAGCTTGAAACCAAGCTTCCCGAAGTGGTCGAGGTAGTCCTTCGCAAACGCCTCGCAGCGGTAAAGGGCCTGATCGATGTAGTCGCGCGGCGGAGCGTCGCCGATGCCGACGAAATGCTCCGTCGATCGGACCTCGATTGGTCCGAGCCCAACCTTTCGTGCCCGCCCACGGACGGACTCGACCGCCGCGGTCTCCTCGGGTGACAGGGCCTTCGGGCCTGGCGGTCCGGCGAGAAGAGACGAGGATTGCGTGACCGAGACGGCCGCGACGACCCTCCCCAACCAGTCGCGCCGGTGGATCGGCCGCCCGATTCGTGAATCCTCCGCCTCCTCGCGTCTCTGCATCGTGGAATCCTCTCGGCGGATTGTTCGTCTGCGCCATCTTCTCTCAGCGTGGCGGGCGGGACCGTTGTTTTCAACCCCGTAGGCGGCTACGTTTGAGATCGAGGTCGCTTTACGACCCGTGAATTCACTGGGAGTATCCTGATGCGAAACAACCTGCTGGCCCTGTCTGCCTTCGCCCTGGCTGTCACCTTACTGGATGGAGTTGCCTCCGGCCAGGACAGCAAGAAGGAGACCATCGAGCCCACTCACTGGCGGACGATTTTTGACGGCAAGAGCCTCGACGGCTGGGAGCATGTCGGACCAGGAAAGATGGTCCTGGAAGACGGGATGATTCGGACCGAGGGCGGCATGGGGCTGCTCTGGTACACGAAGGAAAAGCTGGGCGACTGCGTGATTCGAGTCGTCTACAAGACGGGCGGCCAGGATGCGAACTCGGGGGTCTACGTCCGGATCGCCGAGAAGCCGAAGGATCCCTGGTACGCCGTGCATCATGGCTTCGAGATCCAGATCAGCGACACCAGCGACGAGTTTCACGGGACCGGCGCCATCTATTCCATGTCGAAGAGCACCGGCCGGCCCGCGAAGCCGACGGGCGAGTGGAACACGATGGAGATTGTCCTCCGTGGTCAAGAAATTTTGGTGAATCTCAACGGGGCCCAGGTGAACAAGTTCAACCCCGAAACGGCGAAGATCCCCGAACGGACCAAGGAATACGAGCCGGAACGTGGACCCCGCCCGACCTCGGGCTACATCGGCCTTCAGAACCATGGCGACGTAACCGGCAATCAGGCCGTCTTTTTCAAGGAAGTCAGCGTCCGGCCGATCGCTCGGAGCGACCGCTCGAAGTTCTGAGGAGGTCTTCCGACAGGCTCGCGGAGGACCGGGACTTCGACCGCGTCCCGGGCTCTCCGTGGAGCCTCGAAGGAAATCCCCGCCTTGACGGCCTGCGATGGCCTGGTTTATACCACGAATCCGGACCGAAATGGGTCGATGCAGGTCGATCTCGAGACGCGACTGCGTCACGGTCCGGGCCGATGAGGGCGACAGGTTTCTCCCCGGATTCGAGCCAATGCCGGTCGTCTTGCCGCCCCGTCGCGACCCGACATGACCGACGATTCGGCGTGGGATCACCGCGCCGGCTTAGCCCGATCCCTCGACGCCCGGGCGACTGTCCCGGAAAGGTGAACCGATGAGCGGCGATACCGGCCCGAGTCCGTATTACCTCGGGATCGACCTCGGCGGCACCAACATCAAGAGTGGAGTCGTGGACGACTCTGGCGCCCCCCGGTCAGCGATCAGCGTGCCGACCCATGCGAACGACGGCGGCCGCGCCGGAATCGAACATCTCGCCGAGGCGGGCCGCAAGGCCGTCGAGGCCAGCGGAATCTCCTGGGATCAGATCGTCGGCGTTGGGCTGGGCTCCCCCGGAACGATGGACATCCCCGCTGGAATGCTCCTCGAACCCCCTAACCTCCACGGCTGGGAGAACCTGCCGATCCGCGACCTCCTCGCCGAGAAGCTCAACAAGCCGGTCGTCCTTCAGAACGACGGAAACGCCGCCGCCTACGGCGAATTCTGGGCCGGCGCCGGCCGCGGCTCGCACAGCCTGGTCATGTTCACCCTCGGGACCGGGATCGGCAGCGGGATCGTCATCGAGGGACTGATCCACGAGGGCCGGCACAGCCACGGTGCTGAGTGCGGCCACATGATCATCGAAATGAGCGGCGGCCGAATGTGCTCCTGCGGCCACTCCGGCCACCTCGAAGCCTACGCCTCGGCGACCTCGCTGGTGAAGCGAGCGCTCGAGGCCCTCGATCAGACCGACGAACCCAGCTCGCTCCGCCAGCTTCCACGCGAGAAAGTGACCAGCCGGGCCATCAACGAGGCGGCCGACTCCGGTGATGGTCTGGGCGCTCGCCTGATGAAGGAGACGGCCTATTACCTGGCCGTCGGTGCTGTCTCGCTGATGCACACGATCGATCCCGATCTGATCCTCTTCGGAGGCGGGATGATCAACGCCGGTCAGCCATTCCTCGACGAGATCCGGAGAAATGTCCGCGGGATGGCCTTCCCGATCCCCGCGCAGAAGATCCGGCTCGCCTACGCCCAGCTTGGCGAGGACGCCGGCTTCGTGGGCGCGGCCGGCTGGGCGCGCGTCGTCCTCAATCGGCCTTCTTGACCTTTTTCGAGGCGTCGGGGGTGGGTGCGGCCTTCTTGTTCCCGGCTGCCTTTCTCAGGTTCGGGGTCTGGAACTCCTCGCTCGAAAGTTGGCCGTCACCGTTGCGATCCATCGCGTCGAAACGAGCCTTCGGCCCGTTGAACTCCTCGCGAGAGAGCTTTCCGTCGGAATTGCTGTCCAGTTTTCGGAACCGGTCCGACCGCTGCTTCTTCGCCTCCTCGGCGACCGTGCGTAGCTCGATCAGGATCGCCCGGTATTCCGCGGCCTGAAGCTTGCCGTCGTGGTTGTCGTCGCCGCGCTTGAGCAGCCGGTCAAACCCAGCCCGGCCGCTCGCCGGGACCTCGTCGCGGTCGATGGCGCCGTCCTTGTTCACGTCGAGATCCAGGAAAAGGTCGCGAGCCGCCTCGGCCTTCTTCTTGGCCGCCTGACCCAGGGCGCCGCCGACCATCGCGGTCGCGACCACGCAGCCGATCAATCCCCGCTTGAAACGAGACATGATCTACCTCCGCTTCTGGGCCCGATGTCGGGTCATTGGGCGAGATCCCCCCATCGGAGTGAACCCCGACTCAGGCAGTCGGTATCGCGGCCGGGGCTGCCCGACGCTCGCGGAGTGGGGCGGCGCCGTCGATGGAGAAGTCCTTGATTTCGAGCTGGACCTCGCGGCGGTCGTTCCATTCGTTGATGCTCGGCTGAAAGACCAGAGCGCAACGGCAACCGGCATGGAGCGCCTTGCCGCGCTCGGCCATGTTCCAGCCGACCGCGCGGAGGATGGCCTCACCCTGGCGGACCCGGATCGAGAGGTGGTTCTTCTGCTCGCCCATGAGCTTGGGGTCGCCGACCACTTCGAGCTGGCTCGCCGCGAGGACCGGTTTCGGGTTACCGATCCCGAAGGGTTCGAGCCGGTCCAGGTCCTCGACCGTCCGGATCGTAAGGGCGGCCAGAGGAACCTCGGCGTCGACCGTGATGACTCTTTCGAGATGCTCGGGCGTGAGGGCTCCTCGACAGCGCTCCTCGAAAAGCCGGGCAAATTCGTCGATCTTCTCGGGCAAGACTTTCAGTCCGGCCGCGGCGGCGTGGCCGCCGAAAGCCTTCAGCGGGGTCGAGCAATCTCGGATCGCCTCGTAAAGGTCAAAGCCGACGATCGATCGCGCCGAGCCCTGTGCGAGTTCCTCGCCCTTGGCCAGCACGATGGTCGGCCGGTGGTAGGATTCGGCCAGCCGGCCGGCGACGATCCCGATGACGCCCGGATGCCATCCCGCGCCGGCCACCACGATCGACCGACGATCGCCGAGGCCGCCCTCGGCTTCGATCATCGCGCGGGCCTCCTCAATGGTCTTCCGTTCCAGCTCCTGCCGGCGCTGGTTGCAGCGGTCGAGCTCGGCGGCAAGCTGCCGGGCGCGGAGCGGGTCGTCGGTCGTCAGCATCTCGACCGCCATCATCGCCCGCTCCAGCCGACCGGCGGCGTTGATCCGAGGTGCGAGCTGGAAGGCGACCGTCCCGCTGTTCAGCTTCTTGCGAGACCGATGACCAGCCACCTCGATAAGCGCCTCCAGGCCAATGGTCGGCTTCGCGGCGATCCCGGCCAGACCGTGCCGGACCATGATCCGGTTCTCATCGGCGAGTGGGACAACGTCGGCGATGGTCGCCAGCGCGACCAGACCGAGCGACCGGATCAGGAACTCGCGGAGGTGGGGGCTGGCGCGCTTGCCGTCGCCGAAGCTCTTGCAGACTTCCCAGGCGACCTTGAACGCGACCCCCGCGCCGCAGAGATCGCCGCACGGATAGGATCCGCCCGGCCGCCTCGGGTGGACAACGACCGACGCCCCGGGAAGCTCGCCGCCGATCGTGTGGTGATCGGTGACGATCAGCTCGACGCCCAGCTCACGCGCCAGGCTCGCCTCGGCGATCGCCGAGATCCCGCAATCGACGGTCACGATCAGCGCCGAGGGATTCTCGGAAGCGAGCCGCCGCAACGCCTCGATGTTGACGCCGTATCCTTCCTCAACCCGATGCGGGATGTAGTAGCCCGGGTCCTTCGCGCCGGCCAGCTTCAGGCACGACCAGAGGATGCTCGTTCCGCAGACGCCGTCGACGTCGTAATCGCCGTAGACCAGGATCTTGCGTCCGGCCCGGACGGACTCCACGATCCGGGCGGCGGCCTCGGTGGCGCCGGGAAGGTTGGCCGGGTCGTGCAGTCCGCCCATCTTCGCGTCAAGGAACGCCTGTGCTCGGTCCGGGTCGTCGATCCCTCGGTTGAGAAGAATCTGAGCAATCAGCGGGGCCAGCCCCGATCGCCGACTCAGCTCCTGCACGCGTACCGGATCATGCGGGCGCAGCCGCCATCTTGCGTTCATCGTGGCCTTGCCTCGCCTCGCTCAGAACCATCGCCGCCGCTTCGCGTAAACCCACATGAAACATGGCGATATCGCCATGATCCCGCAGGTTGCGACAAAGAGCAAGCCCCGGGGCATCGGGAGGTCGAGCGCCAGTCGCTCCCCGAAGAAGTTCATCCCGAAAAAACCCGCCAGGAACGACATCGGCAAAAACATGACCGTGACCATCGTCAGGGTCTTCATGATGTCGTTCGTCCGGTTCGAGATCACCGATAAATAGGTTTCGAGGGTCCCGGCGATCAGGTCGCGGAGGCTTTCGGAGATGTCGTGAATCCGAACGACATGATCGTAGAGGTCGCGGAAGTAAACGCGATGTTCCTCGCGGATCGGGTCGTAGGGGTCGCGAGCCAGGCGGTTGAGAACTTCCCGCTGCGGCGCGAGAGTCTTGTGAAGCTGGATGGCCGACCGCTTGATCCGGAAGATCGAGCGCAAAAGGGCCGGACCCGCGTCCTCGATGACCGCGTCCTGGAGGTCATCGACCCGTTCGTCCATCTCCTCGATCGCCGTGAGTGCCTCGTCCACGGCCCGCTCGAGAACGCGGAAGAGCAGGTGATCGGGTCCGTGGCGAAGGCGGTCGCGCGGGTCTCGCGCAATCGCGCCTCGTTCAGCGTCGAGAATCTCCATCGGCATCACGTGGAACGTGACGAGGTAGTTCCGGCCGAGGAAGATGTCCAGCTCATGCATCTCCAGGACGTCGGAGCCCGGTTCCATCCGCGGGACACGGAAGACCACGTAGAGATAGCCGCTCCAGTCGTCGACCTTGGGAAGATTGGTCTCGCGGAGCGCGTCCTCAACGGCGAGAGGGTGGAACGGGAAAACGCGATGCAGCCAGGTCTCGACCTCGCGTGTCCCGGCCTCCTTGGCTGCCATGAAGTCGACCCAGAGCGTCCCGCCTCCACTCTGAACGGCCTCCTCGATCCGATCGGCTGGCCAGTCGAGATGCATGTTGCCGGCGCTGTCTCGATAGATCGCCCGGATCTGGGCCCCGCCGGGCGCTTCCCTGACGATCGGTTCGACTGGGTCCGTCGTCGGACCGGCGCTCATGGCTTCGCTCCCCGGTTCGGCCCGGCCTGGAGCCGCTCGAATCGCTTCTGAAACTTCGCCTGCTCGATCACGAGGTCGACCGCGATCGGGTTCGGGTCGTCTGGCCTGGCCTCCCGGCGGATCGTGGAATAGCTCATGCTAAAAACGCCGCGATAGGGCCGGCCATCGACCCGCGCGTTCACCAGCCGGACCTGGTTGATTCCGACCGCCACGCCCTCGGCGACAAACCGGCCGTCGTTGCCGAGCCGGGCCGACCGAAGCCGGCCGATCGTCCCCTCAACCGGCGTGAACTCGATCCACCCACCCGAGACCGGCAGGATACCCTCGGTGACCACGCCCTGAACGGTCGTCACCGGCATCGCCACCGGCCCCAGTTCCTCGGTGCATCCGCAGAGGGGCAGGGGCCCAAGAAGCAGGATCAGGCCGGTGATTCGTCTTGAAGGCTTCACGCCCGCGCCTCCCCGGCCCGGCCGTCGATGTCAGGAAGCCCCGGCCCAATCCATTCGCGGACCGGTTCCAGAACCTCCAGCCGGTAGAGGTCTTCCGGCGCCATCGATACCAGTTCTCCCCCGCGCTGGCCGAGGCCCGGATGCGGGCCGAGCCGCCCTCTCCCGACGACGAACCGACCGCCCGACTGCCGTTCGGCCGCAAGTGGACCGGCCTCGCCGAGCACGACGATTTCCCCGCCCGACTGCCCGAGGCCGGCTCGCGGCCCGATCGATCCGGCCGCCACGACCCGCCCGCCTCGCATCGCATAGCCGAGCGCGGGCCCCGCACTGCCGAGGAGGACGACTGTCCCGGCCCGAAGACCACTCGCAGCGCCGTCGGCCGCCGACCCGAGACCGATCACGATCAGCCCGGGCGCATCGAGCCCGGCGGCCAGTTCGGGGCCCGCGTCCCCTTCCAACTCGATCGTGGCCGACCAATCTCCACGCAAACCGGCGGCCAGCAGACGCTGGCCGCGCACGCTTGAGAGTCGGATCGTCCGCCGCCCCTCATCGAGATGGCGGACGATCTCCTTGTTGATCTCGTGATAGTCGCGAATCTCGGGAACCGCGATGACGACCCCAGGCCGGCCTCGATGGGCGCCGGCCGGGGGTTTGTTAACGTCCACGGCCGAGGCCCGCCATCGCTGGGGCCGCCTCGACGCCCCTTTGGGCGGCGGCGTTCCCCGCTCCGCCCTGACCGAAGTCCCGACCGCCCGGAACCAGCATCCAGGTCTCCGGCGGATTCTTCGCCAGGAAGTCCTTCAGGGCGTCGATCGCCGCCGAGAGCGACTTCTTTTGCGAACCAAAGTTCTTCGAGGGCGAGTTGAGCAACTCGACCGACTCCTGCGCGACCGGACGGATCAGGTCGAAGACCTGCCGGACATACTTGGTCGCCTTCGGATCCGACCGTGATGTCTGGAGCAGGCCCGAGTTCGACTCTCCCGCAACCCCGGTGAACGCCTCGTAGAGTGGTCCGATCAGCATCGCGACAAAATACTTCGCGCGGGTCGGGTTTTCCGCGCGAGCCGGCTTTTCGCTGTACAGATCATTGATCTGCGAGGCAAGATCGACCGCGACCTTGCCGGCGAAGTATGCCACCATTGTGAAGTTGAAGTTCGGAACCGCGTTGACCTGCATCCGTCCGAGAGTCCGGGCGGCCTCCGTCCGAACCTCGCCTCGGGCCTGGTCGGCGGCGAGGAAGAGCATCACCGAGTTCGCCATCCGGGCCTTCGACGCCTCCACCGCCAGACCCGACTGACGCAGATACCCAAGCGTCTCAAGCCCGCGCAACTGGACCAGCCAGGGAAGCGACCGCTCGGATTCGAGAAAATCGGCGATCGTCCGGGCCGCCTGGCTCTCGACGTTGGCCGCGAACCCCTTCCCGTTCTTCTTGATGTTGCTAATTCCCTGAAGCGCCCAGAGCTTCACCCAGAGAACCTGGGTCCGGTTGCTGATCTCCGACTGAAACAGGTTGAGAGCGTCGAGCGTGGGCGAGGCCGCCTCACCCAGCACGATCATGGCCTGCACCCGAGGAACCAGGTGATTCTTCAGTAACTGCGGCAGGTGGCGCTGGAGACTCTGACTGTAATCCCGGAGGAAAACCTCGTTCTTGGCGGCTCGGGCCGTGAAAATCGGTTCGAGGAGGTTCTTGGTTGCCGTCTGAATGGTCTTGCCGCCGTCGCCCTCAGGCTTCTTCGCCGCCGCGGCCTTCTTGCCCGGCTGCGGCAGAGCGGTGGTCGTCGGACCCTCCAGAAGCGACTGGATACTCCTTCGATCGGTGAGCTGGGCCGCCAGGCCGCGGACGACGCGATCGATCAGCGTCGTATCGATCCGATTGTTCGGGCTCTGCGCCATCTCCTTGACCCGGAGCAAATCCTGGTTGCTGAACGGGGCCGGCGTGAGCGGACGGAGCTTGCTGATGTCGAGGACCGCCTCCGCGTTCGGGTCCTTGAAAACCTCGATCGGCGCGACCCGCTTCGACTTGTCGTCGTTCTGGGTCTCCGTGGGCGCAGCGACGTCGGGAGCCGCGGCCGCGGCATCCTTCGCCTGGGCGTCGTCCCCGGCGTCTTTCTTCGGGGCGGCCTGCCCCTTCGGTGACGCCGGCTGAGCCGTCGCCTCCGGAGCGGAGATCAGCAGGAGGAAGCCGGCCGGGACGATGGCCGCCACGGCCCGCGGCCATCGCGATCCCCATCGACTGCGGTGAAGCACGTCAGCCATATCGGCGAACCTCGTCAGGAACAGAACGCGGGGGAACATCTCAGGTTGAGAAACGGCGGCAACCCCAAACTCAGCCAGATCGGCCGTCGAAGTGGCCGCAACCAGCACGGAAGGGAACCATGCGGCGCGATTCAATCGAACCGGCTCGGTCGACGGAATCCGGGGCGATCGACCGATCTCATGCAGAACTCGGTACTTCCATCAAATCGGTGTCCATTCAACCTAACCCGCGCTGCTCGCCCTGTCAAGTCGCCGGACGCCGTCGGAGCCGGGCCGCGGCGCGGTCGTGCCGATCTCGCCTCTTGCCCCGTTCTTGGACGCCTCGAACCCCCCGCCCGTTCCCGTCCGTTCTTCGGTTGAGCGCCACCGTGCCCGATCGTAAAATAGCGACGACCTGAGCATGGCCTCTTTCGACTTCCTGGGGGCGACTTTCCGAATGATCCCGCGCCGTTATGTGTTCCCAGGCGTCCTGGAGATGAATTATCAGTCCGGGCGCCGGATGGGCGTGAATGTCTACCTCATTGACGGCGGATCCGAGTTTGCCCTCATCGACGTCGGCTTCCTCGACGAACTCACCGACGTCCTCGAACTCATCCGGCAGATGGACTTCAGCCTCTCGGCCTGCAAGATGATCATCGCCACCCACGCCGATGTCGACCACACCCAGGGCCTCGCCCGCGCCCGCGAAATCCTGAAATGCGAGGTCGTCGCCCACCCGCGCTCCGTTCCCGCCATCGAGGAGGGAGACGAGGTCCTCACCTATGCCCGGATCGACGCCCAGGGAATCCATATCCCCATGCCTCGATGCAAGGTCGACCGGACCATCGACGAGGGCGATCGGATCACCGTCGGCGACCGTGAGTTAATCGTCTGGAGCACCCCCGGCCACACCGCCGGCCAGTTGGCCCTCCGGATGCAGAACCTTCTGTTCTCCGGCGACAACATCTTCCGCGACGGCTGTGTCGGCGTGATCGACGCTCACCACGGCTCCAGCCTCGTGGATTACATCGAAAGCCTCACCCGTATTCGCAACACCGAGGTCGAATACCTCCTTCCCTCCCACGGACCAATCTTCCGCAAGGACAACCGACTTCTCGACGCTACCATCGAGCGTCTCAGGGGTTATACCCATATGTCCGATTTCGGCACCTGTGCGGTGGACTGGCCGCTCATGGATGATTGGGAGGAAGAGCTGGCGAGCGGGCTCTTTTCTTTCTAAGCGAATGCAGCAGAATCGTATGAAAATTTCTCTTATGTTGTATTATTTTGTGAACGAAATGCTTCCGGATAATTCTATGTGGAAGTTCCGGGGCCGATCGAACAGAACGTCGATCGTAAAATTCCTGAGTTGGCCCTCTAGCCCGGATTATTCGCACCCACGCAAGCAATTGGACTTTAGGGCAGTCCCTGCGTCCAAGATCGGGGGATCTTCATAAGTGAGTCGTCGGGTGCCATCGCTCCTCTGGTCCGAGCGCGAACCACCCCCTAACCCCCG
>DAIDKV010000189.1 GCA_027449865.1 Planctomycetales bacterium | reverse complement strand
GGCGACGCAGCCGTGCCGCCGGTGAGAGTTGAGGGGGACAGTGCGCGCCGAGGGAGGGCCGGAGGCCGAAACGGCCAAAGCCCAGCGGGAGCTCACTCACCGAGCCGAGACATGGCCAAATTCTCGGACAGGCTCCTAGAGCCCGGGTCGTCGTGCTCGCCAACAGGCGCCGGGAGAACAAGGACAGCAACGTCGGCCTCGGATACGTCTCGACCGAATGGGAACCCTGCAACGAGTGCGATAACCTATCCGAGACCATCCATTTTCGCGATTTTCTGAGCCCTCTTGCCGATCACCCAGGTGTTCCAACTCCTGGCGAGGAGATTCGTCCATGATCCCGCTCCCCCGGATAAAACCGGCCACAATTCACGTATTAATAGTACAGATATTCACGTTTAATTTCGGCTTAAATCTCTCAACGAGTCAGGGAGCGGAGCCGATCGTCGTGGAGGCAAACCGCGTTGCCGAGGTGACTTTCACCTCGCGGGTCAATCATCAGGATCCGTTCAACGAGGTGGAGCTGGATCTCATTATCACGGGTCCCAACGGGAACAATCAGCGCGTTCCGGGATTCTGGGCCGGAGGTCACCTCTGGCGTGTCCGCTTTGCCTCGCCTGAGGCCGGTATCTACCCGTATCGAAGTCTCTGCTCCGACCCAACGGACGCGGGCCTGCACGCTGTTTCGGGAACGATCGATGTCCGGCCGTACCGAGGAGATAATCCGCTGTATCGTCACGGTCCGCTCCGCGTCGCCTCCGACCGTCGCCACTTCGAGCATCGCGACGGGACGCCGTTTTTCTGGCTTGGTGACACCTGGTGGATGGGTCTCTGCGATCGCCTGGCGTGGCCAGACGATTTCAAGACCCTCACCGCCGATCGTAAGAACAAAGGTTTCAACGTGATCCAGATCGTCGCCGGTCTCTACCCCGATATGCCCGCGTTCGACGAGCGAGGCCGCAACGAGGCCGGCTTTCCCTGGGAGAAAGATCACGCCCGTATCCGGCCCGAATATTTCGACCGTGCCGACGACCGCCTCTTTTACCTGACCGACCAGGGTATCGTCCCTTGCATCGTGGGCGCATGGGGCTACCATTTGCCCTGGCTGGGCGTCGATCGGATGAAGAAACACTGGCGCTACCTCATCGCTCGATACGGAGCCATGCCGGTCGTCTGGTGCGCGGCCGGCGAGGTCAACCTACCGTACTATCTCCATCAGGGATTCCCCCGTGGAGGCGAGAAGCAGGCGGCCGACTGGGAGGACGTCATCCGATATCTTCGATCGGTTAATGTCTTTGGCCGGCCGGTGACCGTCCATCCCACTGGACTTCCGCCTCTGAGCGGCCGACTCCTCTACAAAGACCAGTCGCTCCTCGATTTCGACATGCTTCAAACCGGCCATGGCGAGCGCGAGGTCCTGGCACCGACGATCCGCGCCCTCCTGGCTTCTTCGCAAGCTCAACCCACCATGCCAGTACTTAACGGCGAGGTCTGCTACGAGGCACTTCTCGGCCGGATTCCGGCCGAAATTCCTCGCCTGATGTTCTGGACAAACATCCTCTCGGGCGCCTCGGGACACACGTACGGAGCCAACGGCATCTGGCAACTTAACCGCAAGGGGCATCCCTATGGTAACTCACCCCACGGGGGAAACTACGGAACAATCCCCTGGGACGAGGCGATGAATCTACCCGGATCTCGACAACTCGGGATGAGCAAGGCCCTCTTGATGGAATACCCCTGGCACCGATTCCAACCGCACCCTGAGTGGGCGAGCTGGCCAGAAGGAGGTTCGACAGGTATGACCTGGGGCGACTGGATCTGGTATCCCGAAGGTAATCCGACCAGGGATGCCCCCGTCGCTTCCAGATTCTTTCGGCGAACGTTTGTTTTGCCCCACGGAAAACCATTCGACCGGGCCATCCTTCGAATGTCCGTAGACGATCGATTCACAGCCTACCTGAACGGCCATCACGTCGGCTCGCACGCCAACTGGATGTCAGGCGCGGAGTTCGCCCAGATCGAACGGCTCCTGCGGCCCGGCAAGAACGTTCTCGCTGTTCGCGGGGAAAACAGTCCAGGACCCGAGCAGGCCAACCCCGCCGGACTGGTCTGCCGCCTTGAAATCAAACTCGGTGGCGGCCAGACGGTCGTCGTCCGTTCCGACCCGGCCTGGCGATCCTCTACCAGGGAGCTGGACGGCTGGCAGCAACCCGATTTCGAGGACCGGGAATGGAATCCAGCTCGAGTCATCGCTCGGTTCGGCGAGGGCCCGTGGGGACACAACATCGGCGCTCATGACGAGTTCCAGGTGCCGTATGCAGCTGGTATCCCCGGAACAATTCGTATCGTTTACATGCCCCACGCCCTCGCCGTAACCATCCACCGTTTGGAGCATAATCAGCCGTACGTCGCCCTCGCCTTCGATCCAATCTCCGGCAGAAAAACCAAGCTTGGTTCCATTCATGGCAATGCCCATGGGGATGCCACAATCCCACCACCAGGAAACACAACGGCCGATTGGGTGCTCGTGCTGGAAAGCGGCCCCGCCAGGTCGTGACAGCCCGACGTCCCACAATCGCTCGAAGCCGACAGCGAGCCTGATCGTCCGGACAAATCCGGGAATGCATCCATCAAGGACCCACGACCCGTTTTGAGGCCTGGCCCCGCTTCCTTCCACGTCCACAAGAATCTAGGAACCGAATGGTTGACACGAGGCGAGCCAAGGGTAATATGGCTCTTGCCTCGCGGATGAGAACGACGACGGAAACGGCCGGGGCGAGAGGCTCACAAGGCACCTCCCACCGGCCGACAGCGTCGAATCTCTTTCCGAGGTGAGTCTCACGACTCCTGACAATCGAACGAAGCGAGTTTTGAAAAAAATCGCTCG
>DAIDKV010000188.1 GCA_027449865.1 Planctomycetales bacterium | reverse complement strand
GGCTGGAGCCGGCTCCTACAACGGATAGGTTTCCGGACGAAGCCCATGGTGTCGCGAAGATCGCCGGCTGGAGCCGGCTCCTACAACGGATAGGGTTCCGGACGAAGCCATTGGTCACGCGACGATCGTCGGCGAGGGCCGGCTCCTACTCAGGGCCAGCAACCCGGACGAGGCGAACCATGGGCGCGAAGGGAAAAGGCATCGGCCCTGGGAGATGGACGGATGGACCTGTCGTGCAGGACGGGCTACAATCCTCCTGACGACGAATTTCGGTGGCTCTGGAGCGTCGCTGGCCGATCAGGGTAGGCCGGTCGCTCCGGGGCGGAGTCGAGGGAGTGCTCCATCATGTCGAAGCTACGGCTCTTGAAGACGGGACACGGCGACCTGACACTCGCCGAGTGGGACAAGGACCGGCCGGAAACCGTCGTCGCGGCGGAATCGGCCTTCGCTGAGAACTTCACCGCCGGCCGGCTTGCCTTCCGACTCGACGGACCCGGTCGCACCACCCCCATCCGACAGTTCGACCGGACCGCGGGCGAGATCCTGATCGTCCCGGCCATCCAGGGCGGGTGTCGAGATTCCGGGTGACGCCCACTTCGTAAGATTCCAAACCAGGTTCTCGAACCTTTCATGTTCCGCCGTCGACCGGACCCCGGCGCGGCGGTGGCCAGGGATGTCGGCGGGCCGCCGACGATGGTCATGATCCGGACCGGTTATCTGCGCTGGGAGATCGAGGTCCGCGACGAGCGGAGCCCCGACGACCTTCAGGCACGCCAGGTCATCTTTCTCGCACGGCCGAGTTATCGAAAGGTCCGTGTCAAAAGCACCGGCCATGTCGAGGCGGCGGAGGACTTCGTCCGCGGCGAGGCGACGTACGACGCCGTGCTGCGGACCCTCCACCGGGAAGGCGGCGAGACCGAGGTGCGAATTCCAGACGTCGGGCCGCTCCAGTTTCGATACTCCGAGAGCGATCGAGCCCGGATGCCCCGGTTCTGGATGGAGAAAGTGCAACGCGAGGCGACCGCGTTTTCACACGAGGTTGTGCGAACGGCCTCGTCGTTCCCGCAACTTGTGATCGCCAGCGCGGCCCTTCGGGCAGGGTACGCGCGGATGGTCGCCGCCGAGGTCTTCCGGGTGATCGAGGGAAAAAGTACCCCGCAGCCGACCAACGAGGACGAGCCGATGCGGCTCGACGTCTCGACCTATCAGCAGGGCGTTCCCGAACTGGTCGCCGCGGAGCTGGTGCGGGACGTTGTCGAGCCCAAGGAATTCCACGAGTTCTGCCAGTTCGATTGTCTTACCGTCAAAAATGGTGACAAGTATTACCGGATTCCCCGGCGTCCTCATGGGCTGATCGAGGTCTGGGACGCGAAAACCCGGCGCCCGCTGACGCGGCTCTGCGTGGTCTTCCAGGATCCGGGGATGCCGCCGTCGGACGAGGTCGTGATGAAATACCTGCTGGCCAAGCACCAGCCGGACATGCTCTGGCAGGTGGGCGTGAAGTTCAGCCCACCCACCGGCCGGTTCGAGGTGACGCCGCCCCGACGTTGGAGCGTCGATTTCTAGAGCGCTTAACAGTTGCATGGACGATGCCGGTGGGAGCGGACTCCTCATATCAACCCGACGCGCCAGCGAGGGTTCCGACACGAAGACCCTCGCTGGCGCGTCGGGTTGGTAGGAGACATCGGCCATCCAACGGTAACGCGCTCTAACGAGACCACGATCAGGGCTTCGCGGCGGACTTCTTCTCGGGTGCGGGTGCGGGTGTAGTAGCCGGTGAATTTGCAGGTGCGGCGGGCTTCGCCGAGGGCTTCGACGACTTGTCGGCGGCCCCGGTCGGTTCGTCGAGCAGGACCTGAACGGCCGAGTCGAGCGTGGAAACGGCGCCGGGTCCGCCGCCGGTAAGCTGGAGACGGACCTTCCCATTCCGGTCGATCAGGATCGAGGTTGGGAAGCCTTCCAGGTTTGGAATCCGGGCCTGGAGTTCCTCGGTGAGCATCGCGATTCGGTAGGGAATGGCCGACTTCTTGACAAACGCCTTGACGGCCGGAGCGGCCTTCTCCGGGTCTTGCTCGTTTTGCTCGTAGTCAAAGCCGATGACGTCGAAGCCCCGATCGGCGTACTTCTGGCGGAGCTGGATCAGGCCCGGGATGGTTTCCAGGCAGGGCTTGCACCAGGTTCCCCAGAGGTCGACCAGGAGAACCTTCCCCCGGAACTGGTCGAGGGAGAGGGGTTTGTCGTCGAGGTCCCGGGTGTTGAAGGCAAAATCGTATTTCGGGGCGTTCTTGAAGAGTTTGTCGACCGCTTCCCTGGCGCGGGCGAGGGCCTCGGCCCGGACACCGGCGACCATCGACCGGTAGGCGGGATACTCGCGGAGCTTTGCCAGTTTCGGCTCGCGTTCGATGGCGTCGAACGGCTCGAAGCCGACCTCCGTCGATTCCTTGATCACCTCGACGGCCCGGTCGAGCCGGCCGTTTTCGACGGTGGCCGTTAGAAGCTCGCTGAAGAGGAGACTGTAGAGGTCCAGTTCGCGCTTGGTCATCTTTTCGTAGGCGCGCCGGAGAGACTTGCAGATCGAGTCGGCTCGATCGAACTCGGCCAGCTTCTCGCTGGGTGTGGCGGCCGTCTTCGCCTGCGAGATCGCGACCGAGGCCCGTCCGTAGAGCGCCTCGCGATTGACCGGCTCGATGGCGAGGATTCGGTCGAGAATTTTCGAGGCGCGGGCCAGGTCGCCCTTCTCGGCGGCTCGAAGGGCGACTCGAAGCGACTTCTCGACGTCGCCGGGGCGGAGCGGGTCGTCGGCGACGTCGGCGGAGGCTGGGGTGGTGCTGGCGATGGTCTTCGGAGAGGAGGGGTCGCCGGCCTTTTTCTCGGCGGAGGGGCCTGGGTAGAACGGAGAGACGCCGGGATCCGGCTTCAATTCCTCCTGGGGCCCGCATCCGACCGCGGCGAGCATCGCCAGGCCCATGGTTCGCCGTGCCCACTCCCACCCCGACCGGGTCCAGGATCCGCGCATCACTCACTCCCCTCCGCCTGTCGATGAACCGCCCGAATTTCCGTCCATCTATCATGGGCGAGAGGCGGGGGCGCCGAAAAGGGGCGTCCGGGCCGACTTGTCCGGCGCCCGGGGTTTCACTTATGCTGCTGTGTAGGCGGGCGTGTCGGCCGCGAGGGGTGGACCGCGGATCGCCGGAGATCGGATCAGGGGCGGAAGTGGACCGGATGGAGCAAGAGAGCCGACCCACACATGTCGTCGTCCTGGGCTCGACGGGGTCGATCGGTCGGAGCGCCCTGGGCGTGATCCGGCATGACGGCGGCTCGCGTCTTCGGGCCTGGGGGCTGAGCGGCCACACCCGGGCCGCGGAGCTTGTCGCGCAGGGACGCGAGCACCTGCCGAGGTTTGTCGCCGCGACCGATCCCGAGAGCGTCGGACAGATCCGCGAGGAGCTGGCCGGGACGGGCGTCGAGGTTCTCTCGGGTCTCGACGGGATCGTTCGGATGGTCCAGGATCCGGAAACCGACCGCGTGTTAAGCGCGATTGTCGGCGCCGTTGGGCTGAGCGGAACCTGGGCGGCGCTCGAGGCCGGCAAGATCGTCGCGCTGGCGAACAAGGAGACACTGGTCGTCGGCGGACCGCTGATCATGGAACTCGCCCGCGAGCGCGGGACGACGGTTCTGCCGGTTGATAGCGAGCATTCGGCGATCTTCCAGGCGATGAAGTCGGGCGACCGCTCGGAGGTGCGACGAGTCGTGCTGACATCGTCGGGCGGACCGTTTCGCGGAAAATCGGCGCGCGAACTGGAGCAGGTCACGCCGGAGGATGCGCTCCAGCATCCGACCTGGCGGATGGGCCCGAAAATCACGATCGATTCGGCCACCTTGATGAACAAGGCGCTCGAGGTGATCGAGGCTCGATGGCTCTTCGGCCTGGAGCCGGATCAGGTGGACGTGGTCATCCACCCGGAGAGCGTCGTGCATTCGTTCGTCGAGTTTGTCGACGGAAGCGTGATCGCGCAGCTTTCGCCGCCGGACATGCGGTTGCCGATCCAGTACGCCCTGAACTACCCGGATCGGCGGCCGGGTCCGAGCCCCAGGATGGAATGGTCGCGCGCCTTCGCGCTGCATTTCGAGCCCCCCGACCGAGAGACGTTTCCCGGTCTGGAACTGGGCTTCGAGGTGATGCGACGGGGCGGAACCGCCGGCGCCGCGCTCAATGCCGCGAATGAGGCGGCGGTGGCGCGGTTCCTCGCCGGTCAAATTGGTTTCCTCGATATCGCCCGGGCTTGCCGGGCTGCCCTCGACTCACATCATTTCGACCCGAGCCCCACGCTCGATACGCTCTGGCGTGTCGATGCTCAGGCCCGGCGGGAGATCGACCGTTGGCAATCCTGAGTAATGCGTACGCGATCGCGCTGGTCGCCCTCGGGCTCGGCTTCGTGATTTTTCTCCACGAGCTAGGTCACTTTCTCCTGGCGAAGTGGAACGACGTGAAGGTCGAGAAGTTCTCGATCGGCTTCGGCCCGACTCTCTTCGGGTTCCGTCGCGGCGAGACGGAATACGTCCTGGCGGCGATCCCGCTGGGTGGGTTCGTCAAGATGCTCGGCGAGGGGACCGAGGACGAGACGACCAAGACGACCGACCCGCGCGCCTATCCGAACAAGTCGGTGGGGGCGCGGATGGCGATCATCTCGGCCGGGGTGATCATGAATATCTTCCTGGGACTGGCGTGCTTCGTGTACGCCTACGGTCAGGGGATGGACGCGATCCCGGCGAAGGTCGGCGCGGCGATTCCCGGCTCGCCCGCGTACCGGGCCGGGATGCGCCCGGGTGACGAGATCGTTTCGATCGACGACCGCCGCGACATCAAGTTCCCGACGCTCACCCTGGCGGTCTCGCTGAGCCGGACGGACCAGGTGCTTCGGTTCGGCGTCGATCGCCCCGGGCGCGAGGGACCGATGACGATGAGCATCCAGCCGGTCCGCGAGCCGGGGAGCGAACGTCCGACGATTGGGATCCTACAGTCGGAATCGCTTCAGATCCGGGGGATGGTCGCACCGGCCGGCATGACGGGGGCGCCAAGGTATCCCGGCGCCGATGGGGCCGCGGTTCCGAAAGAGTTCCTCGACACGCTGGTGGCCGCCGGTCCGGTCGATCAGGAGCCCCGCAAGCTCGCCCATCACCAGGATTACCTGAAGGTGCTGGCCGAGTTCCCGGATCGTCCGATCAAGCACGTGATCGAGCGTCGGCTGATGTCGAGCGGCGAGGAGGGACCGGTCCACGACCGGATCGAGGTCACCTTGCCGCCCTCGCGGTTCGTCGACTTCGGCCTTCGGATGACGATCGGCCCCGTGGGCGCGATCCAGGCCGGTTCGCCCGCCGAGGCCGCCGGATTCCGCGTCGGTGATCGGATCGTGGAGGTCGAGGGGGATCGGAACTTCGACCCAATGCGGCTTCCCTCGCTTTGCGGGGCGAACGCGACCCGGCCGATGAAGTTCGTCGTCGAGCGAGCCTCGGTCGGCGGTGAGAAGAAGGAACACGTGATCACCGCGACGCCCGAGGGCCGATATCCCTGGACGTGGTCGCCGCTCTCCGACGAACTCGACGTTCCCGGCCTCGGGCTCTGCTTTCCGGTCACGGCGAAGGTCGCCGGAGTTCGGCCGGGCTCGCCCGCCGATCGCGCGGGGATCAAGGCGGGCGATGTGGTGAACTCGATGATCGTGAAGCGGCCGAAGACGGCCGAGAGCAAACCCGGCGACGAGGAGACACCGGTTACCCTCGATTTCGACAAGAACGAGGCCACCTGGCCGGTCGCGTTCGGGATGATCCAGCGCTCGGCCGATTACGAGATCGAAATGGTGGTGAACAAGTCGACGGCGCGGAAGACCGTGAAGCCGGAAACGGTGGAGGGGTGGTTGTACCCGGACCGGGGGCTCCTGTTCTACGCACTCCGGGTAAAGATGCCGCCGATGCCGATCGCCTCGGCGCTCCGGCTGGGCTATGACGACACGATCGAGAACATCCTGAGCATCTACGCGATGTTCCGGAGCCTGGCGACCGGCCGGGTGGGTCCGAAGAGCCTCGGCGGAATCATCACGATCGCGGGGTTCGCCTACAGCATGGCACAGACCGGGCTGACGTACCTGATCCACTTCCTGGGGATTCTGAGCATCAACCTGGCGGTTCTGAACTTTCTGCCGATTCCGCCACTCGACGGCGGTCAGATGGTCTTCCTCATCGCCGAGAAGGTGCGTGGGCGCCCGCTTCCGGAATCGGCACTGGTGGCGGGAACGTACTTCGGACTGTTCCTGGTCCTCGGGCTCATGATTTTCGTGACCATCCAGGACATTGTTCGCTGGGTGTTCTAGTCGGAGAGATCGCGATGGGGATCCTGGCGGATCGACTGATTCTCGACGGCAAGCTTCACCGGCTGAGGTCCGACGGCCGATCGGTCGTCGACCTGGTGGACCGGCTTGAGGCCGGCGATCGGCCCTCGGCGATGATCGCGACCGGGGCTGTGAACGCTGTCGACGTGGTCGCCGCGCTGGCGCGCGAGGCTCTCGGCGACGAGGGATCGGCCGGGCTCTCGCTCGTGCAGGAGAAGCCGCCGCGTCCCCGGCTGGAACGAGCCCTCTCCGAGCCCCTGTGGGCGGAGGTCTTTCCGGAGTCTGACCGGGCGTCTCGGCTGGCGTTCGTCGCGGGCCTGCTCCAGTTGTACGATTTCTGGGACGCCAGCCACGAGGCGGCCCAGCAGGCCGACGACCTCGGCGAGCGAGGAAGCTCAGCCTACTGGCACGGGATCGCCCACCGTCGCGAGCCAGACCCGGGAAACGCCGCGTACTGGTTTCGCCGGGTCGGCCGGCATCCGATCCTCGCCGGACTCGCCCGATCGGCCCGGCCCCTCCTCGACGCCCACGGCGACGCCGGAACCACCGATCGCCTTCTCGCCGGAGGATGGGATCCAATGGCGATGATCGATCTCTGCTCGCGAGCCCGGCCGGGCTCCCCCATCGAGTCGCTCGCCCGCCAGATCCAGCGGCTGGAAATGTGGGAGCTTCTCGAATATTCGCTCGATCGTCTCGGCGCGGCACCTTCCCTTTAAATCTTCCTTCCGAATATCAGGGACAGCCTTTCGCCGACGACGCCTAGAAAACTAGGATACGGGCTGTATTATTAGGAAGGTTTACGATCCTGCCTGGAGCCCATTGGCTCCGTGAAGAAATGTTGAGATACGCTCGATCATCCTGACGGGCGGCGGATCGCTGTCCGTAAGTACGGCAGAGATGACGTTCCTGCCTGAAGCCGGTTGGCTCTGTGAAGAAATGTCGGTGTGTGTTTCATCCTTTCGGCGGGTGGTCGGTCGAACTGCGCGCGGAAAGCTTGATCGGCGGATCACCGCAACGGTGTCACATAAACGGATTCGTGTGCCATGGTATCTGAAGTCGCGGCAAGCGAGTCGAGGGCGACCGGGGCGCGGGTGGAACGTCGCCGGCCCGAGAGCCGGCTGACGGCCCGTTTGGCGATCGCGATGACGATCGCGATCGGGTTGGCGGCTGGGTTTCTGGACGTGATCATCATTGTCCTGAAGCGGTTCTTCCTGAATCCGGAGGGTTATTACCGGATCGCCCGGGATTTCCCCTGGAGCGTTCCGCTGGGACACCTGGCCCTGCTCGCGTTCCCGGGAATGGCGATCGCCGTTCTGGGACGAGGCCGGCTCTCGATCCGATCGGGGGCCTGGATACTGGCGACGCTCGGTTTCTGGGACGCCCTGCTTCGGCTACCGATTTATGCCGCGTGCAGCCTGATGGCGGCGGCCGGTCTGGGTCGGCTTTTCGCCGAAGCGATCATCGGGGATCTCGCCGGAGCGCGACGGCTCCGGCATTTCCCGGCCGTGATGATCGCGGTGCTGATTGTCTCGGCCGCGGCCACGACCGGGTGGGAGCGGTTCAGCGAGGCGAGAGCGATAGCGGCGCTCTCGAAACCGCCGCGTGCCCGAAATACTCTGCTCATCGTCTGGGATACCGTTCGGGCCGATCATCTGGGTTTTGCCGGCTACGAGCGCGACAATACCCCAGGCCTCGCGAGGTTTGCCGCCCAGGGCGTCACCTACGCCAGCGCGATGGCGCCGGCGCCCTGGACCTTCCCGTCGCACAGTTCGTTCTTTACCGGCGAGTGGCCGTATCGGATTGACGCGCAGTGGAAGCCTCGGCTGGATACGCCCCATCCGACTCTCGCCGAATATCTCTCGACGAGGGGCTACCAGACCGCGGGATTCGTGGGAAACACCAATTGCTGCACCTACGAGAGTGGGATCCAGCGTGGGTTTCTCCATTATGAAGACTATGCGACCGATCCCCTGGCTCTCTTCGCGCGGACGGTTCCCGGCGGCTGGCTGGTCGAGCAGGGATTGCGCCTGGCGGGGGATCGTTGGCGAGCGAAATGGGTAGGGCTCGCCGCGCGCGAGGCCTCGGCGATCGACGACGCGTTTCTCGCCTGGGTCGATCACCGTCGAACCGATCGGCCCTTCTTCGCGTTCCTGAACTTCTTCGATGCGCACGACTCGTTCATTCCTCCGCCTCGGTTCGAGGGGCGGTTCGGCATTCGGCCCCGGACCGAGCGCGATCATTGGGTGATCCGCGACTATGTCGGGATCGATAAGACCGAGATCAGCGTTCGCGATCTGAAGATGGTTCGCGACTGCTACGATAACTGCATCGCCTATCTCGACGAGCAATTCGGCCGGCTGCTCGACGAACTGGATCGGCGGAAGCTCCTGGACGAGACCGACGTGATCCTCACGTCGGATCACGGCGAATCGTTCGCCGAGCACGGGATTCTGGGGCATTCCTCGAGTGCGATGCTGGAAGAGCTGAGAGTCCCGCTGGTGATGGTTTCGCGGGAGACGCCAGCGAAACGGGTGGTTTTTCATCCGGTGAGCCTCTCCGACCTGCCGGCGACGGTGGTGGATCGCCTGGGACTGGCCGATGGATCGCCGTTCGCCGGCCGCTCGCTGACATCCACCTGGAAGGGATCGCCGGCGGAGACGGCTGGGGTAATGGTCTCTCCGGCCTTTTCCGAGCAGGCCAACCGATCGGCGCGGGCGAAGGGACATCCCGAGCCGGGCCCCGGTGGGTTCGACCCGGGATTCCAGATGTCGCTGGTCGCCTCCGCGCACCATTACCTTCGAAATGGGGAGGGAAAGGAGTTACTCTTCGACCTGCGGAACGACCCGCTGGAATTGCGGAACATCGCCGGATCGGCCGAGAACGGGCTGCTCCTGCAATCGCTTCGGGCATCCCTCCTGAAGATCCTGACCGAGTCTCCCGGGTCCGTCGCGGTCGAGGCGGCTTACCTTCGAGACTTTCGTCGAGAGCTCGAAGCACGGATCGCGGAGAGCCCGGCCTTGAATTCCCATCGCGTCGCGGCAGGCGGTCCGGGCGATTGACTCCCCCGGGCGCTGATCTTAAGATCCAGATTCGGCCGGGGCCACGGCCGCCGGATCCCTCCGACGACGCGAAGATCGGCGTCGGTCGGGAGCGGCCCGGCGCGCCCCTTTCTTCCCCGGCGATCCCCAACGGCCGCGACCGGAGCGCCCCCCGACCATGAGCCAGCCCCAAGGCGTCGGTTCCATTACCAGCGTCCTCCAGGAGACCCGCGTCTTCCCGCCCGCCGAGGCGTTTGCCCGAGAGGCCCACGTTGGTAGCCTCGAACAGTATGAGGCAATGTGGAACCGCGCGAAGGACGACCCTGAAGGCTTCTGGGCCGAGCAGGCCCAGTCGCTCCACTGGGATCGGCCCTGGGACCGCGTTCTCGACTGGAATCCCCCGTTCGCGAAGTGGTTCCTCGGCGGCCGGCTCAATGCCTCGTACAACTGCGTCGACCGCCACTGCGAGGGACCGCGCAGGAACAAGGCCGCGATCATCTGGGAGGGTGAGCCAGGCGATCGCCGGGTCCTTCGCTACCAGGACCTCCAGCGCGAGGTTGCGAAATTCGCGAACGTCCTCAAGGGGCTGGGAGTTGGGCCGGGCGATGTGGTCGCCGTTTACATGCCGCTGGTCCCCGAGCTGGTCATCACCCTGCTGGCCTGTGCCCGGATCGGTGCCCCGCACACGGTGATCTTCGGCGGCTTCAGCGCGGAGTCGCTTTCGGGACGGATTCAGGACTGCAAGGCGCGTGTCCTCGTGACGGCCGACGGCGGGTATCGACGGGGCAAGGTCGTTCCACTCAAGGAGAACGCCGACGGAGCCGCCGCCGCCTGCCCGACGCTCGAAAACGTGGTCGTCCTGCGGCGGACCGGCACACCCATCACGATGACCCCCGGCCGCGACCACTGGTGGCACGAGCTCATGGAAAACGCTCCCGCGACCTGCCCACCCGAGCCGGTCGATAGCGAGCATCCCCTTTACATTCTTTACACGTCGGGATCGACCGGGAAGCCGAAAGGAATTCTCCACACGACCGGCGGCTACCTCCTGGGCGCGGCGATGACCACGAAATGGGTCTTCGACCTCAAGGAGGACGACACTTACTGGTGCACGGCCGACGTCGGATGGGTGACCGGTCACTCGTACCTGGTCTACGGTCCCCTGGCCAACGGCGCAACCTGCGTGATGTATGAGGGAGCGCCGAACTGGCCCGACGAGGGACGGTTCTGGAAGATCATCGAGGATTATCGAGTCAGCATTCTTTACACAGCACCCACGGCGATCCGGGCGTTCATGAAGTGGGGCGAGCAGTATCCTCGCCGTCACGACCTGTCGAGTTTGCGGCTGCTCGGGACGGTCGGCGAGCCGATCAACCCCGAGGCCTGGATCTGGTATCAGCGGGTGATTGGCGGCGGCCGGTGTCCGATCGTGGATACCTGGTGGCAGACCGAGACGGGGGCGATCCTGATCAGCCCACTCCCGGGCGCGACGCCGACGGTTCCGGGCTCGGCGACCCGGCCGCTCCCGGGGATTGTCCCGGACATCGTGAACAAGGATGGGGAATCGCTGGGGACGAATCAGGGCGGCTTCCTCGTGATCCGGCAACCCTGGCCCTCGATGCTCCGGACGATCTACGGTGACGACGAGCGATACCGGGCACAGTACTGGTCTGACGTTCCCGGTTGCTATTTTACCGGAGACGGGGCGCGTCGCGATGAGCACGGCAATTACTGGATCATGGGGCGGGTCGACGATGTGCTGAACGTCGCCGGGCACCGGCTCTCGACGATGGAGATCGAGAGCGCTCTGGTGAGTCATCCCCTGGTCGCCGAGGCGGCCGTCGTCGGCAAGCCCGACGAGCTGAAGGGGCAGGGGATCTCGGCGTTCGTCACGCTCGAATCGGGGCAAAACCCAACCGAGGCGCTTCGGCAGGAGCTTCGGGCGCACGTCGCGAAGGAGATTGGGGCTCTGGCCCGTCCGGACGAGATCCGGTTTACCGATGCCCTTCCCAAGACGCGAAGCGGGAAGATCATGCGGCGGCTGCTCCGCGATGTCGCGGCGGGCGTCGAGAGCACCGGCGACACCACGACGCTCGAGGATCTGACCGTCCTGGCGCGGCTCCGGCAGAAGGACGACGACGAATGAGAATCGGCCGACCCCGCCGAGGTTGGCGGGGTCGGCCGCTGAACTCGATCCTGGAGCATTGGATCAGCCGTCACCCGGCTGGTCGAGGTGCGGAGAATACGGGCGCTGATCGATCCAGGGGGGGAAGTCGCCGTAGGTGCTGGTCCAGGTGTGAATCGAGGGACGGGTTCCTGGGGGCCTCCAGGGATGGGCGCGTGGGCCGACGCATCCCGACGACCCCAGGACGGCTGCGAAGATCGAGAGCAAGGCGACGGCGCGAGCGATCGGTTTCATCGGACCGTACCTCCCGGGCTCAGGGGTTGGCGGCGGGCGGAGCCGCTGGCGGGGAGGCCGGCATGTCCGGCGGAACAGGGGCCGCGGGAACCGGTCGCTCGTCGCTCGGCGTCGCGGCGGCCTCGCTATTCATCGGCGGGGCGTTCGACGAGGTCGGCGTTCCCATCCGCGACGACGAGGCCGAATCGGGCGGCGGCCCGGAGTAGCTGCCGGGCATCATCGACTCGTGTGAGTAGCCCGGTTGCGGAAAGTCGTCGCACTCCGAGCAATGAACCCACGACCAGTATCCCCAGTGCGGCAGACGATGCGAGCCCTCGCCGTGGGCACATCCAAATGCCCCCGCGGCCATCGCGCCGACCATGAAGGCGTTACGGAGCCTGACCATGCCGACATCCTTTCCCTTGCGTCTCGGTTCCGAAACCTGCCCCTGAGCGGCCGAGGGCCAGAGGCGTCTCGATGCGACCAAACCGGCGCACTCCTCTCGCCGGTCGGCCCACCATCGCTACCGTTTATCGACCAGCTTTCTCCGGTCCGATCAGCCGATCCCGCCTCGTACTCGACCCGAGACCGCCCGATCGGCATCGTCGGCAATGTTTCCGGTTTCGCCCTGCTGCGAGAAATCGGGATCGTTTTCCGGAGAATCTGCATAGTTAAAGGTGGAGGAACCGTTACCGGAGGGCAGGGAGCCGATGAGCACCGGACGCACCCAATCGATCGCCCGGCGCGTGGAAAAAATCTTCCGCGACGGAACATTCACCGGGCTTACTGACCAGGAAGTCCTCCGCCGTTACGTCGACGACCGCGATCCCGCCGCGTTTGAGGCTCTTCTCGGCCGACATGGAGGCATGGTCGCGAACGTCTGTCGGCGGATTCTTCGCGACCCGGACGACGCCGCCGATGCGTACCAGGCCACGTTCCTCGCGCTGGCATGTCGGGCGGAATCGCTCCGGGTTGCCGAGTCGCTTGGACCGTGGCTCTACCGCGTGGCAACCCGGATCGCGGCCCGTTCCCGCGCGGATCGACGCCGACGGGCGGAGCGCGAGCGGACGGGAGGTCCATTCCCCGAACCGTCAGCGTCCGTGATCCAGCCCCTCGAATCGGACGAGATGTCCTGGATTATCCACGAGGAACTGGCCCGGCTCCCCGAGCGGTTGCAGGGCCCGATCGTGCTCTGCTACCTGGAAGGGATGACCCACGAACAGGCGGCCCGACAACTCGGGTGTGCCGTGGGGACGGTCCGGAGCCGGCTCGCCCGCGCCCGAGATCGGCTCCGCGGCCGGATGACCCGTCGGGGCCTGGCTCCAGACGAGGCCCTCGCCGGCTTGATGTCGACCGAGGCGGGGGCGTCGGCGATTTCGCCCTCCATTCACGTTTCCCTGGTCAAGACCGCGGCGCACCTGGCCGCCGGCACCGCCTCGCTGCGTCACGGATGCGGTGTGCCGGAGCGGGTCGTCGCCCTTCTGGAAGGAGTCCTGAGGATGTTTCGATGGAAACAGGCCGCCGGAGCGGGAGCCGCATTCGCGATGGCTGGAGTCGTGGTCACGGTGGCGGGGATGACGGTCTTCGCCGGCTCGGGTTCGGAGGGCGATGAGCCGACGAGTCGTCCCATCGCGGTTCGAGTTCGGCCCGTCGAGCCTACGGGACGGAATTCGATCGTCAAGACCTACTACGTGGGGGATCTTCTCCTCGGGCCGAGTCGTCAAAAGACCGTGGGGGATGTCGCCGAGCGCCGAACGGTGGATATGAAACCGATCATCAAGCTGATCACCTCGATGGTCGCAAGAGGAACCTGGACCGTTCACGATAGTTCGAAAGCATCCGACGTCGAAGTCGCAGGTGAAAATGCCAGGTACACCAGCATCCTGAAAAGGCAGGTTGCTTCAAAGACTCCCGGCACGATCACGCCGTTCTTCCTGACCATCAGCCTGATCGTCCGGCAGACGCCCGAGGTGCATGACGAACTGGCAAATTTCCTCAGGCTTCTCCGCGAACTGATTGACTCTCGTGAAAAATCGTCGGAGGAAGAAGCGAATCGCGTCGATGGGAAACCGGTCGAAAAGGGCCAGCTCAAGGCGGAGAAGCGCGAAAAATCCAACGATCGCAACGCCCGGATTCGCCGGCTACTGGACGAACTTCGGAAGGAGTTCGAGGAGTCGCCGGCCGACCGTCGTTAGCCGTGGAGGGCGGCCCGAGCGGATCCTCAGCCCCGGTTCCCCTCGGACTGGAGGTTGGCCGCGATCCGCTCGACGGCGGCTCGGCTGATTGGATCGTCGGGGCGTTCGCGCAGGATCAGCCGATGCCAGGCGAGAGCCTCGTCGGGCCGGCCCATCTGCTCGCGAAGGTCAGCGATCCGCCGGTAGAGTTCGGGATGGGGAGCGGTCCCGAGATCCTTGATCGCGTTGACCTCGTGGTACAGCGAGAGCGCCCGCTGACGCGCGGAAGTTGCCGCGCGGAAGATCGGATCAAGCGCCTCGGCCTCGGCCCCGCGGCCGGCAAGGCGTAGGATACGGATCAGGCGATAGAAAGAAGAGAAATCGGAGGGATCGGAGCGCCTGGCTCGCCGGAAAGCCTCGGCCGCCTCGTTCCATTCGCGGCGATCCTGCGCGATCGAGCCGCGATATCGATCGAAGCGGGGCAGGCCGGCGATCGAGGGCGGGAGCTTCGCCGTGGCCTCGGCGAGTTCGTCGAGGCGGGTCGCCTCGTCCAGGCCAAGCAGAAGGGAGTCCCAGGCATCTGGATTTTCGGGATTTCGTCGGATCGCGTCACGGAGGATCGCGATTCCCTCGTTCGCCCGGCTACTTCTCACCATCGCGAGCCCCAGCGCGATGGCGGTGTGCAGGTCTTCGGGGTGGTCTCGGACGATGGGGGCAAGAGTCGGAATCAGCGTCTCGTGAACGGGTGTCTGGGCGTCCTGTCGAAGGAGCTCGACAAGGAGTTGAACGCGGTCGCGTGGGTCGGGCTCCTCGGCATGAAGGCGGAGCCCGAGCCGGTGCGCCTCCTCGCGCCGGCCCTGAATGTAGTAGAGCCCGAGCAGGGCCCATCCGGCCTCGGGGACGTGGGGATCCAGACGGAGCGCCTCGATCCAGGCGTCCTCGGCCCGGTCGTATCGCCCCATCGCCGAAAACGCCTTTCCCTCGTTGAGCCGGACGATCGCCAGGAAAGACCGGGAGCCGGTCCGAATCCGGGCGAGATGTTCGAGGGCCAGCTCGGGGCGCTGATCGTCGCGGGCGAGGGCGATCTGAGCCATCAAAAGATGGGCTCCAGGATCGTCCGGGTTCGATCGCAGTCGTTCCTCGACCTTCGCCGTGGCCTCGTCGAATCGTTTGGAGGCCAGGAGTGGCTCGACCTCTCGCGGATCGGCCGGAGATCGGCGCGAGGTCGAGAGCACAAGAAACGCCGCGGTCGTGACCGGAGCGAGAGCCGCGAGGCCCAGGAGAAGACGTCGGAGCCGTGGTCGATCGTTGCTCATCGGTCGGTCTCCGTCAGAGGCGCGGCCGTCGCGCTGGCGGTCTGGTCGGGCTCGACATCGGCGCCCATGCCGGAGTTCCTCGGGGGTAGTGCCCTTCGGCGATCGTCGGCGAGTCGGCGATAGCGATCGGCCTCGGCAATCCGGCCCGCCAATCGATGGGCCTGGCTCAGGCTGTAGAGTGGCTCAACGGCATCCGGCGACAGGCGGGCCGCTCGCTCGAAGAACGCGACGGCCTCGTTTTTCCTGCCTCGACGGAGCGCTAGCCGGCCCAGGTCGAGACAGAGATCGGCGTTGTTCGGGTCCCTGCGCTCGGCCTCTCGCCAGCATCGTTCCGCCTGATCGATCTGGCCGAGGTGCGAGTAGGCCACGCCCAGTAACTCCATGAGCCCGGCGTCCTCGGCGACGGCCAGCTCCCGCTCCAGACCCTGACGTGCCTCTTCGGCCCGGCCGATCGCCATCAGGTCGAGGGCGAGATTGTTCCAGAAGAGAGAACGCGGCAGGGGGAGGCGCTTCAGGTCGGGGTCGAGCCGTAGGACCTCGCGGGCGGCCTCGGCGGCCCGGTCGTTGTGTTTTTGTTCGTGATGGGCGATTGCGGCGAGAGTCGCGCCGGCGACTCGCTCCGAGGGGAGATCGCGGAGTCGATCGGCGAGCGTCAGCACGGCCCGCCAGTCCTTCCGAGCCATCCGGATCGCGGCCAGTTTTCTCAGCGAGGCGCCATCCTCGGGCCGAAAGAGGAGCAGCCGTTCGAGGACCGTCGCGGCTCGATCGGGATCGTTGATCTGAAGAAGCCCCGCGGCCCGGGCGCGAAGATCATCGGGGTCGAGCGGTTCTGCGCGGGAATAGTATGTCTCGGCCTCGGACGCCCGTCCCATTCGGGTCAGGCAACGTGCCGCCATCACCGCCGCGGTCCGGTCGTGGGGGAACCATTTCAGATGGCCGAGCGCCGCACGGAGCGCGGTGGGATAACGTCGATGTTCGTACGCCGAGCGTGCCCGACCGAGGGGGTCGAAGCGAGTCGCCAGCCAGAGCGAGACGGCCAGGATGGCGATCGCGGCCCCGGCCAGAAGCGAGCGAAAAATGGGGCGCGATCGTCCAGCCCTCGGTGATCCGGATGTCGTGGGGCGGGTGGAGAATCCGAGCATGTGTCGACTCGCTCGCTCGCTCGGTCGAGCGAAATCCGAGAAGAGCGCGACGCACCCGGTCCCGAAGAAACGGAATGCGTCGCCGCTGGAGAATCCGAAAAGCCACTGGTCGATGGGAAGCGATCAGTAGGCGTCGCTGCTAACGACCTCGCCTCTCGCCGGCGTGGCGATGGCGTACCAGGCCTGGAAGTTCACCGAGTTCTTGATGAAGTGGACCGAGCCGTCCATGAACAGCACGTTCACCCCGCCTGGATGGAAGGAGCTGGCGGCGACCATGGTCTGGGTCGCTCCCGCGAAATCCTGATCGCTCGAAGTGGACGGAAAACTATTGACGTTCGTCCAGTAGCAGGACCGACGATTCGGAGTCTGGGTGTGGGAATAGATATTGTGACCGCCGGAGAGGGCAAACTCTCCCTTCCACCAGTAATCCTGGCTGAGTCCGGTCGAGGTCTGGCAAGACTGGGCGGCAAGCCAGTCGGGCGGAGAAAGGGCGGTTCCCTGGCCGAGGAACTGATTCCAGGAGGGACCGGCATAGACCATGCCCAGACCGTCGATGTCCTGACCGGAGTTACTCTGCTGCGACTCGCTCATGATGGCCGTGTTACTCGTCCCATCCGTGAACGAGGCGATCGAGATCACCCTGCCGGCCGGTTGTCCGCCGTTGAGCATGTTGCAGTCCATGGCGCCCGGCGAGTACGTAGGGCCGTTGACGTAGCCGCCGTTGAAGAACCGGGAAAGACCGACGTTCCAGTAATAGTCAGTGGTTCCGATCAGCCGCTGCTGGCCGTTGATGAAAAACTGATTGTTCCCGCCGTTGTTGGGATCGGACGGGCAGAGGAAGGCATTGACATAGGTGATGTTCGCCGTGGCGTTACTCCGGCCCCAGTCGCCGGCCCAGACGCTTTCGTCCATCGGCGCGGCGTTCCAGCTACCGGTCTGCTGGCCGTTGGTGATCCAGACGCCGCGGACACCGTAATTGAAGTTGATCGAGTTGTAATCGGCCTGCTGTTCGAGGTAGGGAAGAACGCGACAGAGAACGCCCTGATCCTGGTAATTTTGCACCATGGGGCTGGAGCAGTTACCGGAGGAGGAGATGGTGGCCGACGGCGGAATCGCGCCGTAACTGCTGTGATAGTTGTTCACGGCGAGCCCGATCTGCTTCATGTTGTTGGTACACTGAGCACGACGGGCAGCCTCGCGAGCCGACTGGACAGCGGGGAGCAGCAGGGCGATCAACACAGCGATGATCGCGATGACGACCAGCAGCTCGATCAGCGTGAATCCTCGCGCGGACAAACGGTTCTTCACGGCCTGGACTCCAGAGAGGAATGGAATAGATGCCGCAAACCAAAGGCTTTCCTCGATTCGATCGATGGATCAGCGCGATCTCCTTCCTCGGACGGTACCCTCCTGCTTGTGGGTCTGGTTCTGAGTCCGTTCGCGACGGTGCGAGACCTTGAGATCCTCGGGGTCTTCGGACTTCTTCCCGGGTGGCGCGTCTTTCATCATTTCGCGCTCGTTGGGGTTGTCGGCACCGCATCCGGGGGCCGAACCGATCACCGAGCCGATGAGGATGAGGCTCGGCAGGGTCCGCATCCAGCTTTGCATCGGGCAGACTCCTTCGATGGAGCGAGGGCGATTGCCAGGGACCGAGGGGCCCTCGACCGGGCTGAGGGCGTGAATCCTCCCGAGGTCCCCCGACGATCAGGGCGAGGCCGACGGTGCCTCGAAAACGACTTTCCCGGTCCCGTCCGTCATCTTCAGGCGAGGGGTTCCGTCGCGGGAGACGGCCAGGGCGATTTCCCCCTTTTTCCCCGCCCCGACCAGGTTGAGAACGGAGGACCCGTCCTCTTCCATTCGGAAATTTCCGCGGATTCCGGTATCGTCGTAAAAGACCATGCCGGGTGTGCCGTTCCCTTCCGGCCAGACCTTGATTCCGAGACGATATCGCTTCTTGAGGTCCATGAAGATGAGTTGCGGCAGGCCCCATTTGTCGTCGGCTTCGAGGATGACGCGGGTGTCGTGCCGGTTATAGAAGCCGAATTCTTTCGCCTCGACCCGGCGGGGCATCGGTGGGGCCAGCCCTTCGATCGGGAGAACGCCGAGTTGGTAGGCCCCCGCGCCCATCGCGCCGAGGCCGATCAGGATGGTGAAGGAGAGGATCCACTGGAGCCGGCTAATCTGGCTCTGGGCCCGGCGCAAGGCCCTGGAGAGTTGCTCCATCTCCTGTTCCATCCGTTCCCCCTTACCGGTCGGATTTTCCACGTGGATTGACCCCCACGGCTCTCCGAGAGCGCGACAGATTCCGCGGATCCCGTCCATCATGGCCAGAGATCTGGACCTGGCTTTATTCTGCATCTCACGCACGCTCACCGAGATATTGCTCCGTCCCGACCCGAATGTCAAACAAAACTTCGCCTGTTCTTTTCACTAAGGAAAACGAAAGAAATAGTGTAGGCTCAACAGCGAGTGGTAAGGGTTCTTGACGCCGTCGCAAGGGGCCCTGAGAATCGCCGGGATCGAGGCGGGAACGTCGGCGGGTCGGCGTGGGTGAGCGCCATGAAATCGTTAGGATTTTCTCGAACGGGATGGGCGGCGGTGCTGGGCATCGCGGGGTTTCTGGTTGGGCTGGCGGCGGTCGTGGGATGGTTGGGGAAGGGCCGGCACTCGGAGGGGAACGATCGGGTTGGGCGCGGGGAGCGGGCCTATCGCGCGGGCGACTGGGCGGGCGCCGAGGTGGCGGCGCGGTCGATCCTCGCGACGAGTTCGGGCGATGCGGGAGCCCTCCGATTGCTGGCGCGCGCGATGGCCCGGCAGGGTCGAAATTCCGGGGCCGAGGCGATCTATCGGAAGCTTGGGACGGATCGAATGCAGGCCGAGGATCTGTATCTCCTCGGTAGCGGCCTTCTGCGACGTGGTGAGGTCGGCGTGGGGATGGCCGCGCTGGGGGCGGCGCGCGAGGCCGATCCGGATCACGCGGAGACCCTCGACGCCCTGGCGAGGCGATGGGAGACCGAGGGCTCGCTCATTCAGGCGGCCGAGGCCGCCTCGCGGCTCCGTCGTCGGCCGGGATGGGAATCTCGGGGTGGGATTCGTCTGGGAAGCGTGCGCGCCGCGCTTTTCGATCCGGAAGGAGCCTCGGTGGCGATGAGTGAGGCCCTGCTTCGCGATTCGGAAATGTCTCGTCTCGGCGAGGATCGTCGCGAGATTCTCAAGCGGCTCGTCCGCTCCCTGATTCAGGCCGGACGTGGCTCGGAGGCCATGGAGCGGCTCCGTGAGATCGACCCGGCCGACCAGGAGGCGGCGTGGCTCTCCAGCCGCGCTCGGCTTGCCGCCGGCCATCGGGAAGAGGCCCTTGAGGCGCTCCGTCGCGCCGGCGACTTCGGCCATCGTGATCCGATGGCGAGCGAGCCCTCACCCTTCATCGGGGCCCGGGCCTGCGAGCGTTGCCACGCCGATCGGTTCGACGAGCAACAGCGGAGCCGGCACGCCCGGACACTCGTCAGGCCCAACGCGATCGCGGGACTGGTCTGGCCGAAAGGACCCGTTCAGGATCGGAGTGAGCCGAAGGTGGTCCACGAGATCAGGGCGACGGAGGGGCGGGTCGAGGCCGAGACAAAAGTGGGCGAGCGGGCCTTCCGCGCCGTCGTCCTTTTCGCGATGGGATCCGGCCGGCAAGGTCGATCGTTTCTCGCGCGTGAGGCGTCGGGCGCGATCCGGGAGTTGCGACTTTCTCGGTATCCCAGTGACCCGGAGTGGGACCGGACGATGGAACATCCGGTCGTCCCCCCCGACTCCGAGGGATATTTCGGACGGCCCATCCAGCCCGAGTCGTTCCGCCGATGCCTGCACTGCCACGCCACCAATTTCCGGGCCGCCGAGGATTCGAATCGGCCCGAGGGGGCCGATCGTGGGATCGGTTGCGAGCGTTGCCACGGGCCGGGCGAACTTCACGTCCGGGCTGTCGAGGCGAAGCTTCCCGAGCTGGCCATCGCTCGGCCCCGGCTCGCGAAACCGACCCAGGTCATGGCGCTCTGCGGCGATTGCCATTCCGCGCCTCCTTCCACCGCGCCGGCCGATCCTGGTTTTGTCCGCTATCAGGTCTCGGGGCTATCTCTCAGCCGATGCTACACGGAATCGACCGACTCCTTGAGTTGCGTGACCTGTCACGATCCCCACCAGGACGCCGAGACCTCGCCCGCCTATTACGAGGCGATCTGCCTCGGATGCCATGCACAAAGCACCCAGAAATCGGCCCGTGGGCCGACGCGGAAAGGCTGCCCCGTCAACGCGCGATCGGATTGCCTCAACTGCCACATGCCGAGAGTCTCGAACGCGGTCCCGCGGACCGTCTTCACCGACCACTCCATTCGCGTGCACCGTCCCTGAATCCGAGAGAACCGCGACCGCGGACCATCCGTTTCGCTGAGAGGAGCGGGCCGGATCATTTTGTCTTCAGATCCGAAGCCGAGACGTGAGCCGAGGCTTCCTTCCCGGATGACCCGGAATCGCCAGGAAAGTCGAGGTCGGCGCCCATGCCGGTGCGGCTCGGAGGCTGGACTCGACGCTGGCGGTCGGCCAGTCTTCGGTAGCGTTCGGCCTCCTCGATCCGGCCCATCATTCGGTACGCCTGGCTCAGATTGTAGAGGATATCCAGGCCCAGCGGCGATCGTTTCAGGGCCCGCTCGAAACGCGTCGCGGCCTCTTCTCCATGTCCTCGGCTCAGGGAGAGACGGCCCAGGCCGACGCAGACCGCGACGTTCTCCGGGTCGAGCCGCTCGGCTTCCTTCCAGGCTTGCTCGGCCTCGTCGACTTGCCCATGTTCCAGGTAGGAGAGGCCCAGTCGCTCCAGCCGGACGGCGTCGGGTACGGCGGAATCCCTCCGCGCCGGAGCCGTTTCGCCGGCATGTCTCCAGACGATCACCCCGATCGCGACCGTGGCCAGCATCGCCGCGCCCGTCCACCATCGCCATCCAGAACCACGGGTCTCCCGCCTGTCGTCGACGGTTTCGCCCATCACGTGATTTTTCTCCCTGTCGAGGCGATCCGGCTTCGCAAGGCGCATCGGAGATCGATACGCCCTGATCTTAACAGAATCGGAGGAAGCGACGGAGCGCACCGTCGGCCGGAAGGCTCTCCAAGGGGGGGGTTGCCCGTCGATCCCTTGGCGGGCTTGGGTTATCCTTGATCGATCCGGGACGATCCGGGGGGGGATTGAGACCGGGTATTCTGGCCAGACCGCTATCGAGGAAGATAATGGGATCGCGACGAACCGGCGACTTCCGCGGGACCGACCGATTCCTCGTCCGACGCCGTGTCGGGTCGGGGGGTATGGGTATCGTCTATGAAGCGTACGATCTCGAGCGCGACACGAGGGTCGCGATCAAGACGATTCTCGACGTGGACGCGTCGACACTCTACCGGTTCAAGAAGGAATTTCGGTCGATCACCGATATCAATCATCCGAACCTGGTCAAGATCCACGAGCTGGTACTGACCGAGGAACATTGTTTCTACACGATGGAGTTCATCGACGGTGTGGACTTCATCCGGTACGTCTGCCCGGCGGTGGCTCCCTCGCCGGAGAACCCGCTGAGCGATACGCTGGAGACCTACGTCACGCTTGAACCGACGCATGCGTCGGGCGGAATCCATCGAAGCGGGAACGAGACGGAACCATGGTCGCGCCCGTCGAACACACCTCTCGATCCGATGGCCGAGACCGAGGGCGGTCCGGCCTCACCCGCCTCGGCGACGGTTGAGGCCGAGGCCGAGGCCAATCCCGATTCGTCCTCCCGCAGCACCTGGCCGTCGTCTTCAGGATCTCGCCCGGAATCCGCGTCGAATGGTGACGAGAAATCGTTGGACGACTCGAGCGCGACCAACCCAGGCGATGGGATCGTCGTTGAGGGAACGACCGACGAGGCGCTCCCGTTCCACGAGCTTCGGCTTCGCTCGGCGCTTCGGCAGCTTGCCGAGGCGCTGAATGTTTTGCACGTCTCGGGCCGGCTTCATCGCGACATCAAGCCGTCGAACGTTCTGGTGGCGCGTCGAGGTCGGCTGGTCGTCCTGGATTTTGGCCTATCGACCGAGCTGGAAGGGCGTGAGGCCCACCAGTCGACGACCGATGGGCACATCGTTGGGACGGCCGCCTACATGGCGCCCGAGCAGGCGGCCGGCGAGGTGACGGCGCCGGCGAGCGACTGGTACAGCGTCGGGGTGATGCTCTATCGAGCGCTCACCGGCCAGCTTCCGTTCTTCGGCAGGTCGCTGGAAGTGATGCTCCAGAAGCGGACGACCGACCCGATTCCGCCAAAGGAACGCAATCCGACGGTTCCGGACGATCTCAACGCACTCTGCATGGACCTGCTCAGGCGCGATCCGAGCGATCGCCCGGTTGGTGAGGAGGTGGTACGCCGACTGGGCGGTGCGACGACGGCGGTTGGGATGGGGCCGTCGTCGCGAGCCCGGCTGTTCGTCGGACGAGACCGGCAGCTCGCGCAGCTTGAGGAGGCTTTCACTTCGGTCGGACGTGGGAAGGCCGGGGCCGTCTTTGTCCACGGACGCTCAGGCGCCGGCAAGAGCACGCTCCTTCAGCGGTTCCTGGAGGGCCTGGTCGACCGGAGCGAGGCGGTTGTACTGGGAGGGCGGTGTTATGAACAGGAGTCGGTCGCTTACAAGGCGATCGATACGGTGATCGACTCGCTGACCCGATTCCTCCGCCGGCTGCATCGCCATGAGGCGGAGGGACTCATGCCCCGCGACGTGACGGCGCTGGCCCGGGTTTTCCCGGTGCTCCGCCGTGTAGACGCGGTCGCCGAGGCGCCGAACCGATCGGCCGAGATCCAGGATCCGCAGGAGCTTCGCCGCCGGGCCTTCGGTGCCCTCCGTGAGATGCTCGCCCGAATCGGCGACCGCAAGCCGATGGTCCTCGCGATCGACGACATGCAGTGGGGCGACGTGGATAGCGCCACGCTCCTCTGTGAGCTGCTTCGCCCGCCCGACCCGCCGTTGCTGCTGCTGGTCTGCGCCTACCGGAGCGAGTACGCCACCCATAGCCCCTGTCTGCGCATGCTTCTCGACCCGGAGGTTTCCGGTCTGGGTGTCGAGAGTCGCCAGGAGGTGGTCGTCGACGCGCTGAGCCTCGAAGAGTCTCGCGAGCTCGCGCTCCGCCTCCTCGGCCAGGAGGACGAGCTGGCTCAGTTCCAGTCGAGCATGATCGCCCGGGAGTCGCGAGGGAGCCCGTACTTCGTCTACGAACTGGTCGAGCACCTCGGAGCGGGCGGCGATCTGGGAGATCGGTCGAGTATTCGCGGTGAGATTTCGCTCGATGATGTTCTCTGGGAGCGGATCCGGCGCCTTCCTGACGGTCCCCGGGCGATCCTTGAGGCGCTGGCGGTCTCTGGCCGACCGCTCGGCCAGGCCGACACGATCCGGGCGGCGGAACTGGGTCCGGAGGGCTTCGCCGTGCTCGGCTCGCTTCGATCGGCCCACCTGATTCGAGGGACCGGCTCGGGCGCGCTGGATGACATCGAGACCTATCACGACCGGATACGAGAAACGATCGTCAATCGGCTGACGCCGGCGCGTCTGAAGCAGTGGCACGAGCGAATCGCCCTCTCGCTCGAACAATCAGGGCACGGAGACGTTCAGACACTCGCGGTCCATTTCGACGAGGCGGGCCAGCACGAGAAGGCGGCCGACCTCTACATTCAGGGGGCCCGAAAGGCCTCGCAGGCGCTCGCCTTCGAGACCGCCGCCCGGCTCTTTCGACGAGCGATGGAGATCCGACACGGCACCGAGCAGGAGCATTCGCTCCGGTGCGACCTGGCACGGGCCCTCGCCAGCGCGGGTCGAACCCTGGAAGCGGCCCGCGAGTACGAGCTCGCCTGCCAGTCGGCCGGACCCGACCAGATCCTCGACCTCCGCCGCGCCCTCGGCTTCCAGCTCTTCCTCAGCGGGCGGATCGACGAGGGAACGGCGGTCTATCGTGACCTGATGGCGCTCCAGGGCTTCAAGATGCCGGTGTCGCCTAACCAGCTTCTCCGGCAGATGGTCTTCAACCGGCTCTACTTGAAATTTCGGGGCTACAACTTCCGAGAGCGCCGGGCCGAGGAGATCCCGCCGGAAGTCCTTCTCCGTCTCGACACAGCCCAGGCCGTGGCGATGGGGACTGGCGTGGTCGACTGGATCCGAGGGTCGAGCCTTCAATCGCGTAGCCTGATGCTGGCTCTGAGCGCCGGCGAACCGGTTCGGGTGGCCCGGGCGATGGGATGGGAGGTCGTGCAACTGGCCTGCATCGGCCGGAAGGCGTTCAAGCGGTGCGACGATCTGATCGCTCGATCGCGAGACCTGGCCGAGCGGTTAGGGGATCCTCGGGCCATCGGGATGACTCGCCTGGGCCACGGCGCGGCGCACTATCTTTCCGCCCGGTTCCAGAGCGGCGCGACGATCCTCGACGAGGCCACCGCGATTCTCCGGGAGCGATGCCCGGGGGCGGTCTGGGAACTCGATACCGCGCAGATGTTCGCGGCCTGGGCTCTGTTCTACTCGGGCGAGGTTGCCGAGCTTCGAAGACGATGCTCGCTGATCGCCAAGGAAGGACGCGAGCGCGGCGACACCTACCTGGAGGTGACCGTCAATCAGTTCCCAAGAATCACGGCCCAGCTTGGCGACGACGACCCCGAGCAGGCCCGGCACATGTCGACCGAATCGATGGCGAAGTGGTCTCAGCAGGGCTTCCACGTTCAGCACCTGACCTGGTTCTTCGGCCAGACGTTGATCGACCTTTATGAGAACAAGGGAGAGTCGGCCTGGCAGCGCGCCACGGCGATCTGGGGCGAGCTGGAGGCCTCTCTGATGATGGAGATCCAGCACGTGCTCATCGACGCGGTGCAGTACCGGGGTCGAGCTGCGCTGGCCGCGGCGCGGGCGGGAGGGCCCACGGCGCCCCTGCTCAAGCAGGCCGAGCGGGCGGCGAAGTTGCTCAAAAGCCAGCGGCTCACCTGGGCCGACGGCCACGCCGCCAGCATCCGCGCCGGGATCGCCTCGATCCGGGGCGACCAGGATACGACGGTCATCGAACTTCGAAAGGCCGTCGATGGCTTCGATCGAGGCGGCCTGGCCCTCTACGCCGCCGCCGCACGACGAATGCTCGGTCGACTCGTCGGAGGCGACGAGGGCCGTGCCCTGATCGCCTGCTCCGACGAGTGGATGGCCGCCCAGGGCATCCGATCTCCCGAGAAAATGGCGAGGGCCTGTGTCTCGGGCCTCCCCGAGCCCTGATTTTCCACTTCCATTCCATGGGCGTGACATCGTCCCGCCCCCAACGCCTTTCACTGAGGAGACCGGCCTCGCCACGATCGATGAACCTGAACCTTCACGGCCACGATTCCTATCGATGAGAAGGAGGGCGCATCCATGCTTCCTGCGGCCCTGATCTTCTCTCTCGTCTTGATCAGTCCGGTACAGACCGGGAATCGCGGTCATTCGATGCTCGGTGGGCGGCCGGCGTCGAAGCCCGAACCGGTCACGAAGCCAGGACCAAAGCCCGAAGCCGTCCCATCAGCCGAGGAGCTGGCGGCGGCGCTGGCGGACTACAACGGGATGAAGGAGAAGACGCCTCGTACGGTCGCGGGCCACCTGAAGCTGGCCGAATGGTGCGAGTCGCATGGATTGAAGGACGAGGCTCATCTCCATTATTCCGAGGTCGTCCGGCTGGATCCGAAGCGGGAATCGGCCTGGCGGAAGCTTGGATATCGGAAGGTCGGCCGTCGCTGGATCAGCGAGTCGCAAATCGCCGCATCGGAGGAACAGACGAAGGCCGATCGCCTCTGGGCCCCCCGGCTCCGGAAGATTCATCGCGATATCCACGGGACCAACGGCACCAGGAAGCGAGACGCGGCGCGTGCTGAGTTTGAGGCGATTCGCGACGAGTGGGCCATCCCGTCGCTCTACCGGGAGTTTGGCGGGAGCCAGGCCGACCAGATCCTCCTCATTGGAGCGCTGGAGCGGATCGACAAACCCCTGGCGACGCGGAGCCTCGCGATGCTCGCGGTCTATGGAAGGACGCTGGAGGTCCGTCGGCGAGCGACCGAGCTACTTCGCGGACGAAACTCTGGCGACTTCCTCGAATTGCTGGTCAGTCTTTTGGTCGACACTCTGCATTACGAGGTGAAATACGTGGCCGGGCCGGGCTCGCCGGGCGTGCTTTTCGTCGAGGGGGAGCGATACAACGTCGCCCGGTACTATGCCCCACCGCCGACTCCCGGCATGATGCCGATGCCGGGCGACATCATCACCTACGATCAGTTCGGCATGCCGGTGATCACCCGATCGATGGGCCCGATTGGGAATGCGATCACCCGACCGGGACACCAGTATGAAGGGTACACCGTCGTTGAGGAGGCTCAATTTTCCGCGAGCCAGATGATGCAGGAAGCCCAGAAAGGGGCCGCGTTCGCCGAGTCGCAACTTGAAGGGGATGTCTCACAGATCAAGGCCCTGAACGACTCGCGGCGGCATTTCAATGAACTGGTGATCTCTGTCGCGAGCTACGCGACCGGCAGGATGTTTGGCCCCGAGGCCAGGGATTGGCGCAAGGCGGTCCATGCCGAGAAGCAATACGAGAAGAAACCGAGCCCGGACAAGCCGACGGTCACCGAGATGGTGAACCTGGCCTACCAGCCCCAGTTCGCCCAGATCGGGTTCATGCGAATACCGCTCATCGACCACTGGACCGGAGAAACCACTCTAGGAGCCTGTCCGAGAATTTGGCCATGTCTCGGCTCGGTGAGTGAGCTCCCGCTGGGCTTTGGCCGTTTCGGCCTCCGGCCCTCCCTCGGCGCGCACTGTCCCCCTCAACTCTCACCGGCGGCACGGCTGCGTCGCC
>DAIDKV010000187.1 GCA_027449865.1 Planctomycetales bacterium | reverse complement strand
ATCACCCTCCACCGGATACCACAGCAAATCCCCCGCGACAAAAACATGGGGATCGTGGAGAAACGTGACCTCAAGCCCTCCCTTGATCGTCACAATCCATCGATACTGGAGCGTATTCTCCGCCATGGGCTTCCCGTCGCTATCGGGATAGACGATCTCTCTCCGTCCGGCCGTGATGGGACGCATGGCCGTTGCCTCCGAATGGGGCTCGCGGAATCTCCACAGTCTCCAGTCTCGCACGCAATCCGCGAACGCTCAAGCCCGGCCGTCCGGGGCGGTCGACCGGCGCGAACGGCCGACCGCCCGGTTACACTCGGGGATCGTCGATCCGGTCTCGATCGTCGCCCCTTGTGGAGTTCTCGAACGATGCGATTCGCGCGTATGGTACTGCCCGCGGTCCTGCTGGCCTCAACCACCGGCGTACTGACGGCCCAGGAGTCCGAGACGCCCGCCGCCCTGGAGCGCGACCCGAGCGGCTGGACCGATTTGCTCGCCAAGGCGGGACCCGATCTGAAGGGATGGGTCCGGGGACCGATCCCGCCGAAGGGGAAGCTGAATCCTCGATCGCAGTGGTCGATCGACCCGACAACTGGCCACCTCGTCTGCGCCGGCAACGGCGGCCACGAATGGCTCCGGTGGGACCGCCCCGTCGGCGACGGCATCTTCCACGTCGAGTGGCGGTTCACGCCGGTCGAAGGGAAGAAGGGCAAGTACAACTCGGGGATGTACATCCGCAACTCGATCGACGCCCGGATCTGGCACCAGGCTCAGACCGGCGACGGCTCCGGCGGCTACGTCTTCGGCGAGACCGAGGCCGATGGGAAGTTGAAGCGGATCAACCTCTCGAAGCAGGCGAGGCCCTCGCGCGTGAAGCAGGCCGGCGAGTGGAACACCTTTGAGCTGGCCTGCAAGGGGAAGGAAATGACGCTCTGGGTCAATGGCGCGATCACCAACCGATGGGAGGACTGCGAGGTCCCCAGCGGCTATGTCGGAGTCGAGGCCGAGGGCTATCGGATCGAGTTCCGCAACGTGAAGCTCAAGGTGACGGACGCGGGCCGGTAGTCGAACAGACGGCAAACCCGTCAAGGCTCCTTGCGACGTCGGATCGCATGGATCATCTCGTCAAGCTTGCCGAGGAACCGCGATCGATCGACCTTCGCAAATGGCGGCGGTCCGCCGCCGTGCTCGCCCGACTGGCGGAGCATCTCCAGCAGGGCGCGGGTGGCCAGAGCGTTGCCGATGTCGTCCTCAGTGAAGGGGATGCCTCTCGGCGAGAGCACCCGCGCCCCGGCGCGGAGGCACCGATCGGCCAGCGGGATATCGGACGTGACCACGATGTCGACCGACCCCACGCCCTCGACGATCCGATCATCCGCCGCATCGAACCCGCCCGGGACAACGACCAGCTCGATCAGTTCGTCGGTCGGCACCCGGATCGGCGCGTTGGCCACGACGATCACCTTGATCTCGTACCGGCGCGCAACCCGGTACACTTCCTCCTTGACCGGGCAGGCGTCGGCGTCGATGTAGATGGGCATTGCTAAACATGGGCCTGGATCGGCCCGATCTCCACGAGGTCCCGAGGCAACTCTACTCTATTCCTTGAATTCACGGGCAGGCGAGAGCACCTCGCGTCACATCCACCCCATGGCCTTCCGAGATCGGGCCGCGGCCGCATTCGGGGCGACACCCGATGCCCTCGCTCCATCATCCTCATTATACGCGTGGGCATCCCACGACCCATGCCCTCCGCGCCTGAAGACAATCGCCCCGATCAGGCGGATCATGAAGGTCTGTAACCCAGCCAGAGCCGAATACCGCGCGACCGGCAGTCGTCCAAGAAATCGGCGAACCCGATCCCTCTCCCCGGAGCTTGCCATGATTCCCTTGCTTCGGCATCGGTCCGTCCTTCTCGCGTGGGTCGTGCTCGTCGCGATGGCCGACGGCCACCCGATCGCGGCCCAACCGGCAGCGATCATCCCGGCCTTCGAGCCTGAGCGGTTGCCCAGCCGGTTCCGGGACGGGACGCCTCTGTCCGACCTGATCGAGGAAAAAGGGGACGAGACCTGCGTCAACGCGCTGGCGTTCTCTCCGGACGGCTCGCAGCTCGCCGTCGGCGATGGCCCGACGCGCCTGCTCTGCGTCTTTGGCGGCCTGCCGCCGATCAATGAAAACGGCGGACTCATCCGCATCATCGACGTCGCCACGCGGAAGGTCATCCGGACGATCCGCCCCGCCAAGAAGCCGTGGCGCGAGTACGAGATCGTGAGCCTGGCCTACACCCCCGACGGCCGGACCCTCTTCGCCCACGGCAAGGAGGTCTGGCAACCAGAGGACCGCGGCGTCGAGGTCGGATACCACGTCACGGCCTGGGACCCATCGACCGGCCGGGCGCTGCGACGGATCGACTCGGCGAAGCTCGACGACTGGAAGTCGCCCACCTTCTCGCGCGACGCCTCGGCGTTCGCCGCGCGAATGCACGCAGGCCTCCGCGTCTGGGACCTCGCGACCGGCCACGAGCGCCCCGCTCCGGTCGGGGGCCCGGTCGAAAAAGGCGTGCCGGCCCTCTCTCCGGACGGCAAGACTCTCGCCGCAGGCGACCCAGGCGGCGAGGTTGGCCTCTGGGATGTCGCGACGGGCAAGCGCCTGGCGCGATTCCCGGCCCATCGCAAGGACGGGCACACGTTCGCGATCAAATCCCTGGCGTTCTCGCCCGACGGCCGGATGCTGGCCTGCCGCGGCATGTTCAGCGTCCAGGTAAACCCGCCCTACTGGCAATACACCTCGGAGATCCGGCTCATCGACGTTGTGAACTATGCGGATCGCGCGACGATCCCGGGCAGCGATGGGCACGTTTTCCTGTCCCTGGCGTTCTCGCCAGATGGGAAGTCGCTTGCAGTTGCGTCTCGCGGTCCGTCGGCAGAGGCATTCGGCTTCGAACGATGGCTCGTGAGGATCTGGGATACGGCTCCCTGGCGGGAGCGTGCCTCCATCCGATCCGAGTCAGACGATGTCACGCACATCACCTATCCGGCCAATGGCTCGCTGCTCGTCACAGCGGGCCGGGACGGGATCACCCTCCGCGACCCAGCCGACGGACATGAACGGGCCTCGCTCGGCAAGTTAGGGTTCTTGCTGGAGGGAGGGGGGATTGCCGTCTCCCCCGACGGCCGGACGTTTGCCGCGACCAACGGGCGCCTCCGGCTCTGGGACGTACAGGCCGCTCTCGGATCCAAATAGATCCGGGCCCATCGATCGAGACTACGGCGTCCGAGGTCCCGGGCCTCGTTCCGTTTGCGCCCCTGGCACGTCTCACCAGAGCCATGTGATCCGGGGCGATGACTGGATTGTTCGATCCTTCGTGATAAGAGTGGCTTCGAGCCGGAGGCTCGCGATCGCGATCAGGCGGTCGTGCATCTCCGTGATTTCCGGATAATCGGCCAGGCTTCTGACATCATCCAGGAGAATCGGCTCGATTCGGTAATGCGGATGGGCCAGAGGAGCATCAAGAAACTCGGGGAACAGGTCGTCTACCTGAAGCTTCAGGAGAAGGTAATACAACTCCGCCAGGACAAGAGAAAGGACACAAGGCCGGCCTTGCTGTTCTCGCCATCTTCGATCGCCTGGCGAGTGGCCGGGGAAAGCTTCGCCGGATCAAAGAGATGCCAGAAGAGTGTGGGTATCGAGCAAGTAGATCATTCGGGTAGCTCTTGTGCCTCCCGGTTCGTCCGTCGTCGGATCTCGCGTACTTCTTCAATGGGATCGATGTCCCGGGACTCGAAAGCGGCGAATCTCCCCGAAAGGCTGGTCGCGGATCCGGTGGTCGGCTTCTCGGCCCGATTCACCACGAGGACAACATCGACCGGTCCCGGAGATAGGCCCGTCGGCAACTCGAGGCGAAGAACGCCGTTCGAATCGATTTGAACTTTGGTCGTGATCGTTTCCATGGGCGATCCTCGCGTGCACCGGGGAAGTCGGCTCATCGAATGATACCGCAATCCTCGACGCGGCGAGAGAGGCGAGTTACCCTGTTCTCGATAACGAATCCCACCCCGCGGAGTCTTCGACGATGGCAGCTTCCCGGATCGCCGTGATCCCCGGCGACGGCATTGGCAAGGAGGTCGTCCCCGAGGGCCTCCGCGTTCTCGAAAAGGCCGCCGAACGCTTCGGCCTGACCCTCGCCTTCGACCACTTCAACTTCGCGAGTTGCGACTATTACCTCGCCCACGGCGCCATGCTTCCCGACGACTGGAAGGATCAAATCGGCGGCCACGACGCCCTTTTCTACGGCGCCGTCGGCTGGCCGGCGAAGGTCCCCGATCACATCTCGCTCTGGGGAAGCCTCATCAGGTTCCGCCGCGAGTTCGACCAGTACGTCAACCTGCGCCCCGTCCGCTTGATCCCGGGCGTCCCGTGCCCGCTGGCGAACCGCAAGCCGGGCGAGATCGATTTCCTGGTCGTCCGCGAGAACACCGAGGGCGAATACTCGTCGGTCGGCGGCCGGATGTTCGCCGGGACCGATCGCGAGTTCGTGGTCCAGCAGGCGGTCTTCACCCGGGTCGGCGTCGACCGCATCCTTCGATACGCCTTCGAGCTGGCCCGGTCGCGCCCGAAGAAGCACCTCACCAGTTGCACCAAAAGCAACGGAATCTCGATCTCGATGCCCTACTGGGACGAACGCGTCGCCGCGATCGCCGCCGAGTATCCCGACGTGAAGGTCGATCAATATCACGTCGACATCCTGACGGCGCACTTCGTCCGGTTCCCCGACCGGTTCGACGTGGTGGTGGCGAGTAACCTGTTCGGCGACATCCTCTCGGACCTCGGCCCGGCCTGCGCCGGGACGATCGGGATCGCCCCCTCGGGCAACCTCAACCCGACGCGCGAGTTCCCCTCGCTGTTCGAGCCGGTCCACGGGAGCGCCCCGGACATCGCCGGGCGCGGGATCGCCAACCCGATCGGGCAGATCTGGTCCGGGGCGATGATGCTCGACTTCCTCGGCCGGGCGCCAGGAGTGGACGGTTCGCCCTTCCAGGCCGCGCACGACGCCATTCTGGCCGCGATCGAGCAGGTCTGCGAACACGGCCCGAGGACGCCCGACATGGGCGGCGACGCCACCACCGAGCAGGTCGGCCGCGCAATCGCGGCGGCGATCTGAGGGTCTGCTCCAGCAAGAGAGCCAGAATGGATCAGCCCCGGAGTTTCACGCAGAGACGCAGACGGCTCAAGGAAGAAGAGTTTCACGCAGAGACGCAGAGATCCGCAGAGACGCAGAGAGGTCTATGAATAATCGCCATGGGCTGGTGTTTTCGATTTTCAAGTCTAGAAATTGGAACGATGGACCTGTCTTCTGTGTGCGTCTCTGCGTGAAACGCTTGATTTATGAGCGGTGTATTCTCTGCGTGAAACTCTTCTCTCTTGACCTGTCTTCCGTGTGCGTCTCTGCGTGAAACGCTTGATTTATGAGCGGTGTATTCTCTGCGTGAAACTCTTCTCTCTTGACCTGTCTTCCGTGTGCGTCTCTGCGTGAAACTCTTCTCTCTTGACCTGTCTTCCGGGTGCGCTCTGCGTGAAACTCTTGATTTATGAGTGGTGTATTCTCTGCGTCTCTGCGGATCTCTGCGTCTCTGCGTGAAACTCTTTTTCCACATTCCGGACCAGTTCGTCGATCTCGGCGCGGAAGGGCAGGGCCTCCTGGGCGCCCGCCTTCGTGACGGCGAGCGCCGCGGCGGCGCAGGCCCAGGCCGCGGCCTCGTCGATTGGCCGGCCCTCGGCGATCGCGACCGCCAGCGCCCCGTTGAAGGCGTCGCCGGCACCGACCGTGTCGACCGCCTCGACCCGAGGCGCTGGGATCGGCCGGTACGGTTTGGCGTCGACCACCTGGCAGCCCCGCGCGCCCAGGGTGATCAGAACGCAGGCGGCCAGGCCCAGTTCTTTCAGGCGGAAGGCGCAATCGATCCAGTCGGGCTCGACCGGGAGATCCGACGGAATGCCGACCATCGCCATCGCCTCGGTGCGGTTGGGCGTCAGGTAGATCGCCTCGCGCAGGTCTTGGAGAGCCGAGACATCCGGCGCGGGCGCGGGGTTCAGGATCGTCGTCATCCCCGCGTCGAACCCCCGGCGGATCGCACGGACCGCTGTCTCGATCGGAATCTCCAGGCTCGCGAGCAGCACATCATCCGCCCGAAAGAGTGAGTCCGGCAATCGGTCGACATCCTCGGGCGTCAGGTGGAGGTTGGCCCCGGGCGCCACGCCGATCATGTTCTCGCCCTGGTCGTCGACGTAGATCATCGCCACGCCCGACGGGACACCCGCGACCACCTTCACGCACCCGACGTCGATCCCCTCGCGCTGGTAGTGGGCCAGGGCCTCGCGGCCGAGGGGGTCGTCGCCAACGGCTGTGACGAAGGCGACCTCAGCGCCGGCGCGTCGGGCGGCGACGGCCTGATTCGCCCCCTTGCCGCCCGGCGTCGTGACGAACGATCGGCCCAGCACCGTCTGGCCGGGCATCGGCAGGCGCGGCAACTTCACGACCATATCGGTATTGCTCGACCCAAACACGACAACGCGGGGCATCGGGCGTTCCTTCTTGAGATCGGGAGAATCGGCCGCCTCGCGGCGATCGCCGCCCATTCTAATCGACAGAGGCAACCGAGCCATCTTTCCGAGCGATGGCCTCCGTACCGGGCGACGGACGTTTCGCGATCGGATAAAATGGGCGACCTGTTCGGTGGCGGGTCCGGGTCGCGGGGCGGCACGGAAGAGGGACGAATCGAGGGAGGTCCAGGCTCATGTCATCGAATGTGGCCCGACCGTCGACAGCACACGAGACCGGCCGTGTCGAGGCCTCCCCAGCGCGCCGGCCCGGGACGATCGTCGACGGACCACCAGGCGATCTCTCAGGCTCGATCGACCCCCACATTCGCCAGGTCGCCGAGACCCTCCCCGCCCTCGTCTGGTTGGCACGGCCAGACGGTTTCATCGAATACTACAATCAACGCTTTCTCCATTACCTGGGAAAAACCTTTGAGGAAATGGTTGGATGGGTCTGGCCCGAGACACTTCATCCCGACGACTCCGAGCGAACCCGAATCGCCTGGGAGACCGCCTGTCGAACTGGATCGGACTACGAAATCGAGTACCGGATCAAGCGGCACGACGGCATCTATCGATGGCACCGCGGCCAGGCGGCTCCGTTCCGGGATGAGAACGGCCAGATCCTCCGATGGATTGGAACCTGCACCGAGATTGACGATCACCGGCGTGCCGAGGAGGAGCTGGGTGCCCTCGCCGCGCAATATCGGGCGGTCTACGACCAGGCGGCCGTGGGGATTGCCGAGGTGGACCTCGACGGCCGGTTCCTCCGCGCCAACGCGCGTTACGGGGAGATTGTCGGCTACCTGCCCGAGGAGTTGATCGGCCGGAGCTTCCTCGAAATCACGCACCCCGACGACATCGCCGAGGGCCGCGACCGGATGGCCCGCGTCGCCGCGGGTGCGCCGAGCTACGCCTACGAAAAGCGTTACCTTCGCCGGGACGGCCGGGTCGTCTGGGTTCACGCGGCGGTTTCCCGGATCTGCATCGGGGCCGGTCGGCCTGATCGGATCGTCGCGGTGATCGAGGACATCACCAGTCGGGTCCGGCTGGAGGAATCGCTCCGGTCGAGTGAGGAGCGGTTCCGCGGCCTGATGGAACAGGCCCCGTTCAGCATCCAGATCCTCGCCCCGGACGGAACCACGCGACGGGTCAACCGGGCCTGGGAACAGCTCTGGGGCACGACGATCGACGCGATCGCCACCGACAACCTGCTTCACGATCCTCGGCTCGAAGCGCTCGGCGTGCTCGGCCCGCTCCGTCGGGCCTTCGAGGGAGAGGCGGTCGTCCTGCCGACGATCCCGTACGACCTGAACGCGACCATCTCCGGGGGTAGCCGGCACGACGACCCTCGGCGGTATATCGCCGCCTCGGCCTACCCGCTCAAGGATGTCGAGGGTCGGGTGCGCGAGGTCGTTCTGGTCCACGAGGACGTCACCGAGCCCAGGCTCGCCGAGGAGCGGCTCCAGCGGAGCGAGCATCGGTATCGATCGCTGGTCGAGATGACCGCGGCCATCGTCTGGACCACCGCGGCCTCCGGCGAGGCCGACATCCACCAGCCGGCCTGGACAGCGTTCACCGGCCAGTCGGCCGACGAACAGTCAGGCTGGGCCTGGCTGGAGGCCGTCCACCCCGATGACCGCCTCTCCACGGCCGCCGCCTGGGCCCGATCGATCGCGACCCGGTCTCCCTTCCGACACGAACATCGGCTCCGCCGCCACGACGGCGAATATCGCTACATGAGCATTCGCGCTGTTCCCATGATCGGACCCAACGGCTCGGTCTACGAGTGGGTCGGCCTGCATGCCGACATCACCGAGGCCAGGCTCGCCGAGGAGGCCCTCAAGGACTCGGACCGCCGCAAGGACGAGTTCCTTGCCACCCTCGCTCACGAGCTGCGCAACCCGCTCGCTCCCATCCGCAACGGCCTGGAGGTGATGCGACGGGCCGGCGCGGATCCAGCAGCCATCGAGTCGGCGCGGGCGATGATGGAGCGGCAACTGGCGCACCTGGTCCGGCTGGTCGACGACCTGCTCGACCTCAGCCGGATCAGCCGGGGCAAGATCGAGCTTCGGATGGAGCGCGTGGAGCTCTCCCGGGTCGTCTGGCAGGCGGTCGAGACCAGCCGGCCGGCGATCGAGGCCGGCGACCACGAGCTGATCGTCGAGCTGCCCGACCGGCCGATCCTGGTTGATGCCGATCTCACGCGGTTGGCCCAGGTGATCGCGAACCTTCTGAACAACGCCGCCAAGTACACGCCGCGAGGCGGACAGATCCGGCTTCTGGCCGAGCGCTCCGGCGCCCGGGTTATCGTGAAGGTTCTCGACAATGGCGTTGGCATCCCGGCGCTGATGCTTCCGCGGATCTTTGAAATGTTCACACAGGTGGATCGGTCCCTGGAACGGTCGCAGGGCGGGCTGGGGATCGGGCTCTCGCTGGTCAAGGGCCTGGTGGAACGGCACGGCGGAACGGTCGAGGCGCGAAGCGAGGGGCACGGACTTGGCAGTGAGTTCGAGGTCATCCTCCCCGCGGCCGGCTCGCCCGAAGACGCCGAGGAAACCCAGGGCAAGGCCGCGCCCGGGGAAACACCGCCCGCGAAGCGGCGGATCCTTGTCGTCGACGACAATCGAGACGCCGCCACCAGCCTGGCCATGCTCCTGAATATTCTCGGCAACGAGACGCAAACGGCTCACGACGGCATCGAGGCGCTGGAGGTTGGCCTGGCATTTCGCCCCGACGTGATTCTGCTGGACATCGGCATGCCAAGGATGAACGGCTACGACGCGGCCCGTCGCATCCGGGAGGAGACGTGGGGCCGCGGCGTGGTCCTGGTGGCGCTGACCGGATGGGGCCAGGAAGACGACCGCCGCCGTTCGCGCGAGGCCGGCTTTGACCTCCACCTGACCAAGCCCGTCGAGCCCGCCGCGCTCGAAAAAATGCTGGCCGGACTGGGATCGTCGGCGGGCTAGTCGATGCCGACATGGCCCATCGGACGCCGGCGCTGTTAGAATCGACGATCATCCGCCGCGAAGGCGACCCGGAGCACCGGCCATGCCGAAATACTCGCTGGACAACGTGACAATCGACGGCTTCCGGGGACTCAGGAATCTCCATCTCGCTGACCTCGGGATGATCAACATCCTCGTCGGCAAGAACGACTCGGGTAAGACGAGCGTGCTGGAGGCCCTGTCGATCCTCTGCAATCCGCTTGATCCTTCCGAATGGGCCTGGATGGTCTATCGGCGCGACCTCGGCGGGCTCGATGAATCGCGGCTACAATCGCTCCGATGGTGCTTCCCTCGAGACGCGAGGCTCGCCGATCCTGACACACCGTTCGAGGGATATTGCTCGATGACCTGCAACGGGGCGTTCCCCTTGCGAAAGCTGGAAGTCTCTGGCAGGGAGATCGTCGAAGGACTGGGTGCCAACGGAGTAACAAGCGGTCGCCCGAGCTCGGCAGTGAGTGATCCCTGGCTGGAATTGGCTTTTGAGGATGGCCGTGGCAACAACTACGAGCCGAGCCGAGGTGTCGAGATCGTCCATCGCACTGAATGGTCGGACGGGAGCCCTCAAATGGTCCGTGATCGGTTGTGGGAGAGATTGCCGCAATATCCGGTACGGCACACCGACGGGAAACGGGTGATGGCCGAGACATTGACGCCTTACTCTTATCAGATCAATCAGCTCCAGGTCCGCACATTGTCCCGATTGAGCGCATTCGATCCGGATTCCCGTTCCGCGATCTTCGACCTAGTCAAGGAGTTTGATCCGGATATTCGAGAGATCAAGATCGAGTCGATACGCGGGCTGAGGCCGGCGATCTACGTCGATCACCGGCGCCTCGGGCTGGCCCCGCTCTCAATCTTCGGCGACGGCCTTCGCAGAGCCGTCTTGCTCGCCAGTACGCTCCTCACCCTCAAGGAGGGCGGCCTCCTGCTCATCGACGAGATGGAAGAAGGCATTCATGTCTCGGGCTTTCGGAAGGTCTTCGCCTGGCTGACGAAGGTGGCCCGGGGCCTGGGCGTCCAGATTGTCGCGACCACCCACAGCCTCGAGGCTGTAGACGGGGTCATCATGCCCAACCAGGACTCGATCGACGACGTCGTCACTTACCAACTGAGCCGGGTGGAGGACGGGACACGGGCCAAACGGATTTACGGGGATCTCTTGCTCCGACTCCGCTACGAGAGCGGACTTGATGTGAGGTAGGCGATGCCGAAGTACGGCTTTCTGGTCGTTGAGGGCCCCCACGATGTCGAATTCGTCTACAGGCTCCTCAGCCCCTTCAGGATGAAGCGCGTCCGTCTCGAGAAGAATCTCGACCCGTTCTTCCCGGTGTTGATCCCCCGCACTTATCCGCCCGATGGCGACCTGCAAAAGCGGATGCCCGTCCCGCTTTTCCTGGAGAGCCCAACTCATGCCATCGCCGTCCAGGGCGCGGGCGGAGACACAAGGCTGATCGACGCGGTCGAGGAAGGTTCGTTCAAACTGGATGCCGGGCGACTGACCAGCATCGGAATCCTGCTGGACTCCGACAAGATGGAACCTCCCGCCGATCGCTACGCAGTCATCCGGGACGGGCTCCGAGCGAAGGGCTTTTCGTTCCCGGACGATCCCGGAATTGTCCTGGCCGCGACCCCGAGACTTGGAGCGTTCGTGCTGCCCGATAACCAGTCGGCCGGAACCCTGGAAGACATCTTGATCGACTGCGGCCGGCAGGTATATCCCGGCCTGTTCGCCACGGCGACGACACACGTGGACGCGGCCCTCCGAGACGCCTCACTCGCAAGCGAGGACCTGGACGATCTGCGCAAACCGTCCGGCCGCCACAAGGCCATCATTGGTTCGATGGCCAACATCCTCCGCCCGGGGAAAGCCGTCCAGGTCTCGATCCAGGACAGCCGTTGGCTCCGTGGGACTGCCCTTATGATCCCGCGGGTCAAGGCCGTCCAGGATTTCCTCGCCGATCTCCTGGAGTTGACGCCGCCCGCCGCGCCCGCGGCCCCGTCACCTTGAGCCTCGCGCTCCGGGTCCACCGGATTGCCACGATGGCAGGCGCGCGGCAGAATGAGGCGCGGGGGGCCGTTTCTCACGTCGCGGCCCCGGTCGCGCCCCGTCCCTCTCGCCAGGAGGAATAAAAATGAGCTTCCGTACCGATCGTAGGCGATTCCTGCGCGCCTCCGCCGCGGGCGCTGCGATGGCTGGCCTGGGCGACCTGGGGTTCCTCGACGGACTTGCCCCCGTCCGCGCCGACGACGCCCAGCTCGATCCAAAGGTCGTTCGGCTCGACTCCGGCATCGAGCCGGTCGTTCGCCTGCTGGAAGAAACCCCGCGCGAGCGGTTGCTGGAGGAGGTCGCCGGACGGATCAAGAAGGGGCTGACCTATCGCGAGGTTCTCTCGGCGCTCCTGCTCGCGGGCGTGCGCAACATCCAGCCGAGGCCGCACGTCGGCTTCAAGTTCCACGCCGTCCTCGTCGTGAACTCGGCCCATCTGGCGAGCCTCAACTCGCCCGACTCCGACCGATGGCTCCCCATCTTCTGGGCTCTCGACTACTTCAAGAGCGCCCAGGCCCAGGATGTTCGCGAGGGGAACTGGACGATGGGCCCCGTCGACGAGAAGGCGGTCCCACCGCCGGGCCGCGCGCGAGAGGCCTTTCTCGCCGCGATGGACCGATGGGACGAGGCCGCGGCCGACGCCGCCGTCGCCGGACTGGCTCGCACCGCCGGCTCCGACGAAATCTATGAGCTCTTCGTCCGCTACGGCGCCCGAGACTTCCGCGACATCGGCCACAAGGCCATTTATGTCGCCAATAGCTGGCGGACCTTGAACAGCATCGGCTGGCAAAATGCCGAGCCCGTCCTCCGCTCGCTCGCCTATGCGCTGCTCCAGCACGAGGGGGGCAACCCCGCCGATCGCGACGACGCCGCCGACCGACCGATGCGACGCAATGCGCTGCTCGCCTCCCGGATCCGCGACGGATGGTCGGCCGGAAAGCCTGACCCCACCGCCTCCGCCGACCTGCTCTCGACCCTCCGGACCGGCTCCGACGACGACGCCTCGCGACAGGTCGTCGAGCTGCTCGACCGGGGCGTCGGGCCTCAATCCGTCTGGGACGCCCTTTTCGACTCCGCGGCCGAGCTGGTGCTCCGACAGCCCGGCATCGTCGCCCTGCACGCGGTCACAACCACCAACGCGATGCGATACGCCTATCACGCCACCGGCGACGACCTCACCCGTCGGCTCCTGATGCTTCAAAACGCCGCCTTCCTCACAATGTTCCGAGGCGCTCTCGGCGGGCGCGGGAAGGTGAAGGACATCCGCATCGATCGCCTCGAACCCGCCGAGCCCTCAAAGGCCGACGACTGCTCGATGGCGATCGAGGCCATCTTCGAGCAGGCCGGGCACGACCGGATGGCTGCCGTCCGCCGGGCCCTGGCCTACCTTCGCGAGGGCCACAACGCCGGAGAATTGATCCAGGCGGCGCGTCGGCTGGTCTTCCTCAAGGGAAACGACGCGCACGACTACAAGTACAGCTCGGCCGTCCTGGAGGACTTCCATCACGCCTCGACGGCCTCGCGCGACCGATACCTGGCCGCCGCCACGATGCTGCTTCCGGCCTCGTCCGACCGCGACAACACGCTGGTCGAGCGCATCCGGGCAGCATTCGCGTGAGGGTGCGGAGTCTCTCGCGTCCGAGGAATCTCCCGGGGCGCAATCGCTTCTCGGCGGTCGTCCGTCCCCTTATGATGAGACCGCCGGGGAGCAAGCCAGGGAGAACTCTCGGATGACCTTTCGACCAGACGCGGGCGGTTGGGCGAGGATCGGGATGGCAGCCATGCTGGGCGTGATCCTGGGCGGATCGGGCGCCGCTCGCGGGCAGGGATATGATCGACCGCACGGACCGCCGCACAAGTCGCGGTCGGCCGTGATGGCAAGGCACGGAATGGCCGCGACCAGCCAGCCGCTGGCGACGGCCGCCGCCATCCGCGTCCTTCAGCAGGGGGGCAACGCCGTCGACGCCGCCATCGCCGCCAACGCCGTGCTAGGCGTCGTCGAGCCGATGTCGTGCGGGATCGGCGGCGACCTCTTCGCGATCGTCTGGAGCGCGAAGGATCAAAAACTCTTCGGCCTGAACGCCAGCGGGCGCGCTCCCGCCTCGGCCACGATCGAGTTCTTCCGCGCGAAGGGGATGTCAACCATCCCCGTCCACGGGCCGTTAAGCTGGTCGGTCCCTGGCTGTGTCGACGGCTGGGAAACCCTCCGCCAGCGGTTCGGCACCCGGTCGTTCCGCGACCTGCTCTCGCCGGCGATCGAACAGGCCGAGCTGGGATTCCCGGTCAGCGAGATCATCGCCGGAGACTGGAAGGCCGCCGAGCCGGCCCTTCGCGCGATCCCCACATCCGCCGCCTGCTACCTCCCGGGCGGACACGCCCCCGCGCCCGGAACGATCTTCCGCAACCCCGGCCTGGCGCGGTCGCTTCGCGCGATCGTCTCGGGCGGTCGCGACGCTTTTTACAAGGGACCGATCGCCGACGCCATCGTCGCCTACTCGCAGTCGGCCGGCGGCCTCTTCCGCCACGAAGACCTCGCCCGACACACCAGCACATTCGTCGAGCCGGTCTCGACCAACTACCGAGGATATGACGTCTGGGAGCTACCACCAAACGGGCAGGGGATCGCCGCCCTCGAAATGCTCAACCTGCTCGAACCCTTCAACCTCAAGGCCATGGGCCCGCAATCGGCCGAGGCGCTCCACCTGATGATCGAGGCCAAAAAACTCGCCTACGAGGACCGGGCGAAGTTCTACACCGACCCCGAGTTCGCTCGCGTTCCGGTCGCCGAGTTGACCTCGAAAACCTATGCCGCGAAGCGCCAGACGCTCATCGATCCCAACCGCGCCAATCTCACCCCTGTCCCCGGCGAGCCCTTGCAGGCCGACACCATCTACATGACCGTCGTCGACCGCGACTTCAACGCCGTCAGCCTGATCCAGAGCAATTTCCACGGCTTCGGCTCCTACCACGTCGCGGGCGACCTGGGCTTCGCGCTCCAGAATCGCGGCTGCCTCTTCGCCCTCGACCCGCACCACGCCAACCGCCTGGAGCCAGGCAAACGACCCTTCCACACGATCATCCCGGGCTTCGTCACGAAGGGCGGCCAACCCTGGCTCAGCTTCGGCGTCATGGGCGGCGATATGCAGGCGCAGGGACATGTTCAGGTCCTCTGCAACATGATCGACTTCGGGATGGATGTCCAGTCGGCCGGCGACGCCGCGCGATTCCGTCACTTCGGCTCGTCGGAGCCGACCGGCCAGCCGGCCGAGACCGGCGGCGGAACGGTGGCGCTGGAATCGACGATCCCGGCCGATGTCCGCCGCGCCCTGGAGGCAAAGGGCCACCGACTCGGCCAGGCGCCCGGAAGCTTCGGCGGCTACCAGGCCATCCAGATCGATGTCGAGAACGGCGTCCTGATCGGCGGCTCCGACCCTCGCAAGGATGGCGGAGTAAGCGGATATTGAGTTTTCGGTTTTCAGTTTTCGGTTTTCAGTTTTCGGTTTTCAGTTTTCGGTTTTCAGTTTTCGGTTTTCAGTTTTCGGTTTTCAGTTTTCGGTTTTCAGTTTTCGGTTTTCAGTTTTCGGTTTTCAGTTTTC
>DAIDKV010000186.1 GCA_027449865.1 Planctomycetales bacterium | reverse complement strand
CGTCCACAATGTCCGAGCCCGCGGTCGGGCTCTCCTGGGTGCTCTCATCGCCCAACTGCTCGCACCACCCTGGAATCCGTCTTGAGCCTCCCTTGAACTTCGGCGCCGGACCGGATCGAATGACGTCCACTGTAGGGCCCGGCCGCGCCGGGACCGACCCGAGAGAGAACCCCGGAGACACCCGCTCGTGCGAAACCCGACGAAGATCGCCGCGCTCATCCTCGCGATCCTGGCCGCCCCAGCGACGGCCGACGAACACGCCCCTCTCCCGAAGCTAACCACTCGCGTCGCCTTCCCGAACCTTCGGTTCGACCGCCCCGTCGCGATGGCCTATCCCAACGACGGTTCCAACCGCCTGTTCGTCGCCGAGCAGCACCAGGCGAAAGTCTGGTCGTTCGCCAACGACCCAAACACCCGAGAAAAGCACCTTTTCCTGCAACTCCCCGACCCGATCCATCACGGCAACGAGGAGGGCCTGCTCGGCCTGGCTTTCCACCCGAACTTCAAGCAGAACCACGAGTTCTTCGTCTATTATTCGGCGAATGACAACGGTCACCGCCGATCGGTGGTCTCTCGATTCCGAACGTCGTCGGGCGACGAGACCGTCGCTGACCCTGGGAGCGAGCAGCGCGTCTGGGTTTCGGCCGAGGACCCCTATGAGAACCACAACGGCGGGACGATTGCCTTCGGACCCGACGGCTTCCTCTACATCACTCTCGGCGACAGCGGAGCCGCCGACGACCCGCTCTCGACCGGCCAGAACCCGCGCGACTGGTTCGGCTCGATTCTACGAATCGATGTCGATCATCCGTCGGAGGGCAAGCCGTACGGCATCCCGGCCGACAACCCCGCTCGGCGGGGCGGGAAGTACGCCCACTGGGCACCCGAGGTCTATTGCATCGGTGTGCGGAACGTCTGGAAGTTCACGTTCGACCGCAAGACGGGCGAGCTCTGGGCGGGTGACGTCGGCCAGAACACCTGGGAGATGGTTCACCGGATCGAGAATGGCGGTAATTACGGCTGGAGCATTCGCGAGGGCTTCCACGCGTTTCAACCCCAACGACGGCAGCGGCCCGACGTCGCCAGCCCGATCCGCCCGCCGATTGTCGAGTATCCCCACGCCCCGACGGCCGACCGCAAGGACACCGGCCTGAGCATCACCGGCGGCTATGTTTACCGCGGCCAGAAGATCCCGTCTCTCGACGGCGTCTACATCTACGGCGATTATGACAGCGGCCGGATCTGGGGCCTCCGCTTCCAGAACGGCAAGCTGCTCGCGAATTCTCAGCTCATCGACGTCACCCCGAAAACGAAGCTGAACATCGCCTCGTTCGGCGAGGACCAGAATGGCGAGGTTTATATCCTGGCCTTCGACGGCCGGATTCATGAATTGAGTGGTCAGTAATCGACTGCAGGAGCCGGCTCCGGCCGGCGATCGGCGCGGCCACTCGTGGCCTCGTCCGGGTCGGGAGCGGGAGCCGGCTCCTACAAAAAGGATCGAACGTCCCGCAGCGCCCCCAAGATCTCCCGCCGGAGGTCTTCCGGATCCTCGAGCCCGATCGAGAGCCGGACGAGCCCCGGATGAATCCCCTGGCGGGCCATCGCTTCGGGGTCCTGGTTGCGGTAGCTGGTGGTCGCGGGGAAGAAATAAGGTGTCCGGAACCGTTGTTAAAGGTTCCTGGCACCTTATCCACGGCCTTCCGATGGCACATCGGCGACCAATGAATCGCGACGAGCGATGGAAACCGGTCAGGGGTGGCTGTTCGGGTCATCGATCGTCAGCCCTTCGGCCATAGCGGCGGTATTGAGCTCCCGATCGGCCGAAACCAACGTCACCGGCCCGTAGCCGTCCGCTCGATTCAGCAGGTTGAGCTCGAGAGCCGCGGTCAGTTGCACGGCGTCGTAGGCCCTGAGGCCGTGCTTGCGCGCCACGGACATCGCCTCGGTGAAGAGGGCCGGAGTCAGCTCCAGGACGTTGTAACGTTGGGTCAGGTGCCGGCGGAAGTGCCCGATGAAGGCCCGGCCCTGGGCGGGAGAGAGATGGCCGCCGCGCTGCCGTCTTGTGATGGCGGCGAAGACCTCGACGGCCGTGACGCGTGCGATGTAGAGCTCATGACCAGCGTCGGGACGGGTCAGGGAGCGGACCCAGGCGCTGCCGGCCTCATGGACGTGGCGCTTCACGATCGCCGAGGTATCGAAGAAGAAATCCATCTCAGCGGCGCTCGCGAATCACGGTCTCGGAGAGGGGTTCGCCCCGAATGACGATCGGCTGGTCGTCGGGATCCTCGAAGTCGGCCGCGGTGTCGGGTAGGTGGCTCATCAGGCCCATCGCGATCAGGCGGCGATGGAACGCCTCCTTGGAGCGAGGCTTCTTCGGTTGCGCCGGCTCGGCACGTCCGGTCCGACGCTCGGTCGCGGGAGCCTCTTCGGGCATGGCTTCCTTGAGCCGGATGAGGGCGTCGCGGATCACGTCGGCTTTCCGGGCATAGCGGCCGGCGCGAACGGCGTCATCGACGAACTGCTGGAGATCCTCGGGTAGACGGATTGTCATAGCACGGGTTCTCCTTCAATTTCTAGCTTACCAAGGCCACCGAGGTTTGTCGATTCTCGAGCGGATGCCAGCCCCCAAAAGGGCAAACGGGAGGGGCGAACGAGAGGCGAACGGGTGCGCAGCTAGATTCGAGATTTACCGCCAGGTCCCGACGGCCTCGACCCCCGCCCGGAACTCCCGCCAGAGGTCTTCCGGATCCTCGAGCCCGATCGAGAGCCGGACGAGCCCCGGATGAATGCCCTGGCGGGCCATCGCTTCGGGGTCCTGGTTGCGGTGGCTGGTGGTCGCGGGGTGGCTGAGGGTTGTCTGAACGTCCCCCAGGCTCGGGGCGAACGGGATCGATGGGGAGACCGAGCGGATGAACGCCTCGGCGCCATCGCGACTTCCCAGGTCAATCGTCAGCATGTGTCCGCCCCCCGCGCCGAGAATCCGCTTCGCCTCCGAGAAATCCGGATGCGAGGGCAAAAGCGGGTAATACACCCGACGGACGGCCGGATGCTCCTCCAGCCGGAGGGCGATCACCATCGCCGTGGCGGAGGCGCGCGACATCCGAAGGCCCAGCGTCGACATCCCCCGGAGCGCCAGCCAGCTCTCGAACGGATTTCCCGTCTGGCCGAGCGTTGAGGCGGTCGCTGTCATCGATTGGATTTGCGACCGGCCCCCGACCAGGGCGCCGAGGGTTAAATCGCTGTGGCCGCCGATCATCTTCGTGACCGAGTGCATCACCAGATCGGCACCCAGCTCGATCGGCCGGCAGATCATCGGGGAGAACGTGTTGTCCACGATCAGAGGGACGCCAGCCTCGCTCGCGACCTTCGCCAGCCCCGGCAGGTCGGCGACTCGAAGCAGCGGGTTCGACAGGCTCTCAACCAGGATCGCCTTCGTTGAGGGCTTGCAACTCGCCCGAGCGGCGGCGGCGTTGGTCGGGTCGAAGAGATCGTGTGCGATCCCCCACTTCGGGAGCAGCCGCGCGACCAGCGTCGACGTCTTGCCGTACACTCCATCGGCCAGAAGCAGATGATCGCCCTGGCCGAGCAGAGTGAGCAACGATGCGGCGATCGCTCCCATTCCCGAGGCACAGATCAGGCCGGCCTCGGCGCCTTCGAGCTTTGCCAGCTTCTGCGAGAGCTGCGCGGCGTTGGGGTGGCCGTCGCGGGCGTAGACGAAGCCTTCGGACCGGCCCTCGTAGATGGCGTCGACGTGCGAGGGGTCATCCGGGCAGTAGACGACGCTCAACTCGATCGGTGGGACGAGCGGTCGGCTGGAGGATTCGCGACGCTCCGGCGCCCGGGCGCAGAGGGTCGAGGGATCGAGAGGGTCGGGCGTCGGCATCGGTGCGATTCCTGGGGATAGCCCGGGGCCTCACCGGCGTTCGGCCGACCCGACCGCCTTGCGGTGGAACCTTACCCCGGTGCCGAGCATGTGGATGACCTCGCCGATCTTGCGAAGGGCGACCCAGTCGTTTCGGGCGGCTCGGGCCTCGGCCTGCTGGCGGCGGAGACTCGCCAGCAGGGTCCAGTCGATCGGCCAGGCCTGCTCGATCGCCTGCTCCTGCGAGGCGCGGGTCAGCTCGTCGAGCCGGACGATCAAGTCCTCGCTGATCGGGCAATCGGCCGACCGATAGAGATGCTCCTCGACCGGCTCGGCGTCGGCGCCCTTTTTTCGTCCCTTGAAAAGCCCGGCCAGGCGCTGCGACCAGCCGGGTTTCACCGTGCCGTTGTCCTCGGGCTTCTCGTCGACGACCTTCACGATCTCGGTCGAGTCTCGGTCGACCCACCCGCCGATTCGGACCACGATGAGAGTGATGTTGTCGAGCCCGCCCCGGAGATTCGCCAGGCTGACCAGGTATCGGCAGGCGTCGCGGGGGTGGAAGTTCTCGGCGAAGACGCCCAGTTCCAGGTCATCGACGGGTCCCGAGAGTCCGTCCGAGCAGAGCAGGTAGACGTCGCCCACCTCGGTCGGCAGCGGCCCCTCAATATCGACTTCAATCTCGGCCTCGGGCCCGAGACTCCTCGTGATGACATTCTTGGGAACGGAGAGCCTGGCCTGATCGGGCGTCAGATGGTTGCGCCGGACCAGTTCCCAGACCAGGCTATGATCGAACGAAAGCTGATCAATCCGTCCCCGCCGGATGCGGTAAACTCGAGAGTCGCCCACGTGCGCGATCAGCGCCCCCTCGGGCAGTAGGAGCAGGGCCGAGGCGGTCGTCCCCATCCCCTTGAAGTCACTATTGGCCGTCGCCTTGCTGTGGATCAGGGCGCTGACTGAGCGGAACGTCTTGACCGCCGCCTCGGCTGGCGTACCGACCCGCGTCTTCATGTAATTGTGCGGAATCAGGTCGCAGGCCATCTTGCTCGCCAGTTCGCCGACGGCGTGCGCCCCCATCCCGTCGGCCACGAGGAAGACATGTCCGCGCTGCCGCCAGGCCTCGGCGTTCGGGGCGCGGACGATCGTGTAGCTGTCCTGGTTGTTCGACCGCCGCATTCCGGTGTCGGTCGCGGCCTCGTCGATGATCTCGTCGTCCCAGTTCACCTTCGGCCCCTGACCTCGTTCGTCAACGCCAGGCCAACCCCCGGCCCCGCGCCGACCGACCTGATCGTCCCACCATGATCCGGCCGAACCCCGTCCGACTCAAGCCCGTACCGCTGCAATTCCCCCACCCCGCGGCTCGACCCCAGGCCATGCCAGATCAGACGATTGTAACATCACAAACCATTCGCCGAGAAGCCGACGCCCCGACCGAATTCGGACCCAATTTCCCCGGTTCTCCTCTCGCCCGACGCCATTGTGTCACCATAATACTTCATCGTCATCGCCGTCGTGACCCAAACTCTTCCATACTTGCCCTCCGATCGAAATCCCATGACAGAATCGTCTCCTCTCGATGGCTTCCGCTTTACCAGAACCACCCTCGCCAACGGCCTCGACGTCATCGCTCGACGTCAGGCCCAGCTTCCCATCGTCGCTGTAAACCTCTGGTATCATGTCGGTTCCAAAAATGAAGAACGCAACCAACGCGGGTACACCCACCTCTTCGAGCACCTCATGTTCGAGGGCTCCGAGAACTACCCAGGCGACTTCTTCAAGCACCTGCAACCCCTCGGCGCCAGCATCAACGGCTCCACGTCTTCCGATCGAACGAATTACTTCGTGGACCTTCCGACCGCCCATGTCGAGCGGGTTCTCGCGATGGAATCCGACCGGATGGCGAACCTCCTTGGCGCTCTGGACGACCGCAAGCTGACCATCCAGAAGGGCGTCGTGACCAACGAGTACCGCCAGAACTACGCCAATCGCCCTTATGGAATGGTCTGGAGTCTGCTTGCCGAGGCTCTCTATCCTCCTCAGCATCCCTATAGTTGGCTGACAATCGGTAGCATGGAGGATCTTGAGCGCGCCTCGATGGCGGATGTTTCGGCCTTCTTTCGGCGGTACTATGTTCCGAGCAACGCCAGCCTGGCGATCGTTGGAGACCTCGACGAGGATGCAGCGATCGCGATGGCCGAGCATTATTTCGGAGAGATCCCGGGCGGAACGCCCGCGCTTCGGCCCTGGACTCCGGCCGTCAGTCTCGAGGCCGACCGTGAGATCGTTCTCCGCGACCGTGTGGAGCTCGACCGTGTTTATCTGTCGTGGCCGACGGTTCCTCACTTCCACGTCGACGACGCCGGGCTGATTCTGGCGGGTGACATTCTGGCTCGCGGCCGGGCGAGCCGGCTCTACCGCCGGCTTGTTCTGGAAGAGCAGGTCGCGCAGGACATCAGCGCCTTTCAGTCGGGTCGAGAGCTGGCCGGTTCTTTCGGCGTGATCGTGACGCTCCGTCCCTCACGGACCATTGCCGAGGCCCGACGGCTGGTCGACGAAGAGCTGGCCTCGATGGCCCGGTCCGAAGTTCCCGCCGACGAACTGGCGAGGGTCCAGCGGATGCGGTCGGCCGGTTTCTATTTCGCCCTGGAGCACATCGGCGGTTTTGGCGGGATTGCCGACCGGCTCAATGCGTACAACATCTTCCTCGGCGATCCCGGCCGGATCGCCTCGGACGTCCGGCGGTTTGAGGAAGTCCAGCCCGATCAGGTTCGATCGGCCGTCGATCGATATCTCGACGGGCATCCTCGGGTCATCCTCTCGGTGATGGGCCGGGGCGGCCGGTCAGTGACTTCCGCGCCCGATCGTTCGATCGTGCCGACCGCCGCGCCGGCGCGGTTTGCCGCGCCGATGCCGACGGAGATTCGTCTCGACGGTGGCCGTCCGCTCTGGGTTTTCCCGAGGCGCGAGGTCCCGACCGTGGCCGGCTCGATCGTGATCCCCGGCGGCGGCGGCTTGCAGCCCACGGACCGACCTGGCCTCGCCCAGCTCACCGCCGACATGCTCGACGAGGGAACCATCCACCGGACCGCTGCTCAGATCGCGCTTGAGACCGAGGCGATGGGCGCCTCGATTTCGGTGAGCTGCGGCTGGGATGGAATCTATGTCGGCTTCCGATGCCTTTCGACCGATCTCAGTGCCACGCTCGACCTGGCCGTCGACATCCTGCGCAACCCGAGCTTCCCCGACGCCGAATGGCGGCGAGTACAGGCTCAGACCCTCGCCGCCCTCCGAGCCGACCGCGATTCCGCCGAGTCTCGGGCCTATCGAGCCCTGCTCCGCGCGATCTACGGCGATGGCCATCCCTACCGGTTCCCACTCGCCGGGACCGAGGCGAGTGTTAACAGCCTCTCCATCGACGACCTGAAGGCGTTCCACTCGCGACACTTCGTTCCGGGCCGGGCCTCGGTAATCGTCGCCGGAGACGTGGAACCGGATGCCGTCGCCAACGAGCTGAACCGCCGCCTCGCCGACTGGACCGGCCCCTCCGGCGAGCTGGATATTCTTCCCGACCCGACGCTTCCCACCGAGCCTCGAATTCTGCTGATCGACCGTCCGGGTGCTCCGCAGGCGGTGGTCCGCGTCGGACACCGGGGCATCGCACGACGGGATCCGGTCTTCGACCCCCTTCTGGTCTTCAACCAGGTTCTCGGCGGCCAGTTCACCTCTCGGCTGAATGAGAAGCTACGCGAGGAGCGTGGGTTTACCTACGGTGTTCGAAGCCAGTTCGAGTGCCGGCGCTCGGCTGGACCTTTCTCGATCGGGGCCTCCTTGCAGAGCGACCGACTGGCCGAGGCGCTGACGGACATCCGCGACGAGGTTCGCGCGATCCTCGGCGATCGCCCGACGACGAGCGAGGAGATCGACCGGGCGCGTCGATCGCTGATCGAGGGGCATCCGCGGTTTCTGGAGACGCCCTCCGCCCTGGTCAGCCGATACGGCGGCCTGCTGGTCCACGGCCTGCCCCCGTCAGACGAAGCGGCCTTCGCCGACCGGCTTGCCGCGATCGACCGCACCAAGCTAATCGAGTCGGCCGCCGCCGCGGTCCGTCCGGAAGCTCTGACCTTTGTTGTGGTCGCCGATGCCGCCCACGTTCTGTCGCCGCTTCGCTCTCTCGACTGGGCGAACGTGGAGGTGGTCGAGGATTGATCGACTGGCTCACGCCCCGAATGCGAGGCCCAATTCCGGGGACGACTCGCCGATCCGCCCGACGACTCGTTCGATCAGTGCGGCGAGCCGGGGCGCGGCGTCTCGGCCGGCGGACAGAACTTCCTCGTGCGTGATCGGCATCCCGAGCACACCCGCGGCGGCGTTCGAGACCAGCGCAAGGCCCATCACCTCGATCCCTCCGTGACGCGCCGCGATCGCCTCGGGAACTGTGGACATTCCGACCACATCGGCGCCGAGGGTCCGAAGCATCCGAATCTCGGCCGGCGTCTCATAGCTCGGACCCGGCATGCAGGCGTAGACGCCCTCGTTCATCGGGATCGAGAGCCGATCCGCCTCGTCGCGGGCGATCGCTCGGAGTCGGGCCGAGTAGACCTCGGTCATGTCGGGGAAGCGGGTGCCGAGGCGGTCGTCGTTCGGACCCCTGAGCGGGTTGACGCCCAGCAGGTTCAAATGGTCGGTCAGCAGAACGAGATCTCCGGCGTGAAGGTCTGAGCGGATGCCGCCGGTCGCCGCGGTCAGGATCAGGGCTCGAACCCCGAGCCGCTGGAGGACGCGTACCGGGAAGGTGACGGCGTCGAGGTCGTGCCCCTCATAATGGTGGAACCGGCCCTGGAGCATGAGCGCCGGCGTCTCCGAGAGCCGGCCGGCGATGGCTCGCCCCGAGTGGCCTGCGACCGTCGGGCGGGGGAAGTGCGGAATGCGGTCGTAAGGGATCGCGATGGCCTCCGTCATTCGATCAGCCAGTTCGCCCAGACCCGAGCCGAGGACCACCGCGACCCGAGGAATCGTCCCAAAGGCCGCACGGATCGCCTCGGCGGCGGCGGCGGCGCGGTCGTGGAGGTCGCCCGCATTCGAGGGTTCTCTCATAGGAGGACTCCGGCGATGCAGGCCGAGAGGTAATTGGCGAGTGTCCCGGCGAAGAGGGCTGTCACACCGAATCGGGCGAGGTCGTGCCGCCGATCGGGCGCCAGGGCCCCGATCCCGCCGAGCTGGATGCCGATCGAGCTGAGATTGGCGAACCCGCAGAGCGCGAAGCTGGCGATCACCTCCGATCGCTCCATCAACTGGCGACCCTCGATCAGCTTGCCCAACGCGTTGTAGGCGATCAACTCGTTGAGGACCGTTCGCGTGCCGAGCAGCTTGCCGACCTCGCGGACGTCTTCCCAGGGGACACCGAGCAGGTAGGCCACCGGGGTCATCGCCCAGCCGAGGATGCCCTGAAGGTCGGTACCAACAAGGGCCAGGCCCTTGTTAGTCAGCGCGATCAGGCCGACGAACGCGATCAGCATCGCGCCGATGTTCAGGGCGAGCTGCAAACCGTCGCGGGTCCCGCGTGAGGCGGCATCGAGCAGGTTGGCGTCAGTTGAGCCTTCGGCGGCGTGGAGAGTGCCAAGGGTTTCGGGTTTCTCGGTCTCGGGAACGAGGATCTTCGAGATCAGGATCGCGCCCGGAGCGGTCATGATGACGGCGGTGAGAATGTGCCGGGCCTCGACGTGGGCCGCCAGATAGGCCGCCATCACCCCGCCGGAGACGTGCGCCATGCCCGAGGTCATCACCGTGAGCAATTCTGACCTGGTCAGCCGGGACAGATAAGGCCGGATCGTCAGCGGTGCCTCGGTCTGGCCCAGGAAGAGCGAGGCGGCGACGTTCATCGACTCCGCTCCGCTGATCCCCATGAGTCGGGCCATCACCCAGGCAAGCCCTCGAACGACCCACTGCATGATCCCCAGGTGATACAGGACCGCGAAGAGCGCCGCGACGAAGATCACGGTCGGTAGCACACGGAAGGCAAAGACAAAGCCGACCGGGCCCTCGGCGGCGATCATCGCGTCGCCGAAGACGAACCGGGCGCCCTCCAGAGCCGAGTCGAGAACCGAGGTTACGGCGTCGCCTGCCGATTTGAGAAATTCGATCCCGGCCGGGACGCGGAGGACCAGTAGCGCGAACCCCCATTGCAGCGCTAGCCCCCAGAAGACCACGCGACCCGAGATCGCGCGTGGGTTCTCCGAGAGAAAGACCGCGACGCCGAGGATCGTCAGCATTCCGAAGACCGATCGCACGCGGTCGGCGATATCGAAAAGGTCGTACGATTCAGGGACGCTGAACTGCCACGTCCAGGGTCCAAGCCTCACCTGATAGCCTTGCCGGATCTCGATCGGACCTCGGACGAGCCGAGGCGGGGGCTCGTTCACCTCGTTCTGTGCAAGGGCGACGGTTCCCAGTCCGGTCAGGACCAGCCCGATCACCGCGACTCCGACCACTCGCCTGACGCTCGTTCTCATCCGTCCGTCGTCTCCCGTGGTCAGGAATCCCAGGCAATTCGCTCGACGATCCTCGGCGCGGGCGGTGCCGGCCGGTCGTCGATGGCAAAACTGCCGGTGATCGCCGCTTCGGCCTGGTCGAGCCGCGACTCGTCGTTGACGAGGATCGTGGCGATCGGCTCGCCCCGGTCGACCGCGTCTCCTTCCTTCTTGTGCAGGAGAACGCCGACGGCGTGATCGACGGGGCTCTCCATCCGAGATCGCCCGGCGCCTAGCAACATCGTCGCCTGGCCAATCGGCCGCGCGGCGAGCGACCGGACGAACCCCGTCCGAGGCGCCTCGAGCACCACCTCGCGACGTGCCCGGGGCAGGATCGTCGGGTCGTCGATCACGCGGGGATCGCCCCCCTGCGCGGCGATCAGCCGGCCGAACGTGGAGAGCGCCGAACCGTTGGCAATCGCCTGCCGGCAGGCGCCTCGGGCCTCGTCGAGCGAGCCGGCCCGGCCGCCCAGGACGACCATTTCGGCCGCCAGTTCGATCGAGAGGTCGACCAGATCAGCCGGCCCCGCGCCGCGAAGGCATTCGATCGACTCAACGACCTCGACCGCGTTCCCAACCGCATGGCCGAGAGGCTGGTCCATCCGGGTCAACAGAGCCACGACCGATTTGCCCAGCCCCCGGCCAATCTCGCACATCGCCCGCGCGAGCGCTCGCGCGTCGTCGACTTGTTCCATGAAGGCGCCGCCGCCGGTCTTCACATCGAGGACCAGCCCGTCGATTCCCTCGGCCAACTTCTTCGACATAATGGAGGCGGCGATCAGCGGAATGGATTCGACGGTCGCGGTGGCGTCTCGCATGGCGTAAAGGAACCGGTCGGCCGGCGCGATCTCGGCGGTCTGACCGATCATCACCAGCCCGCAATCGGCAAGGACCTCGCGATAACGCGCCAGGTCGAGATCCACGCGGAAGCCGGGAATCGATTCGAGCTTGTCGAGCGTTCCTCCGGTGTGGCCCAGGCCGCGGCCCGAGACCATCGGCACTGGTACGCCCAGCGATGCGGTGATCGGAGCAAGGATCAGCGAGGTCTTGTCGCCGACGCCGCCGGTGCTGTGCTTGTCGACCTTGATCCCCGGGATCATCGAGAGGTCAACGACCGTCCCGGATCGGAGCATTGCGTCGGTGAGCGCGGCGGTCTCCTCGGCGTTCATCCCGCGCCAGAGGATTGCCATCAGCAGCGCCGACCACTGGTAATCGGCGACGCTTCGATCGGCGATCCCAGCGACCATCGCGGCGATCTCGCCGGGGTCGAGCGAGTGCCCGTCGCGCTTCTTTCGGATGATGTCGGCGGCTCGGATCATGGGCCTTGGAATCAAACCGTGAGAAAGGGAGAATCGATCAGGAGTTCCACGAGTATGGGCGATTGACGAAAGTATCTCACCCTTTACCCCGAACCGGTCGCGAATTGACGGTCACCAGCGTCACCGAGGCCAGGATCGATGAAGCCGACCTCGTTGAGCCGCTCGTCGACGGCCGCGACGTGGATGGCGACGCCGGGCATACATTCGTTGACGCGGTTGATTCCCTCGGGCGCCGCGATGAGCGAGATCAGCTTGAGCCGGGGAACGCCGGCGGCCTGAAGGATCTCGCAGGCGCGGACAGCCGATCCACCGGTCGCGAGCATTGGGTCGACCAGCAGGGCGACGGTCACTCTCGGCCGCGGCGGGAACTTGTTGTAATACTCGGTCGGCCGTAGGGTGGCCTCGTCGCGGAAAAGGCCGATGTGCCAGACCTCGGCGTCGGGGATGAGGTCGAGAACACCGTCGGCCATCCCCAGCCCAGCGCGGAGGATGGGGACGATTCCGACGACATCGGCGAGCGACTGGGAGTGGGCAAGGCCCATCGGGGTGGTCACCTTTCCGGCGACCGTGCCGAGATCGGCGGTGGCCTCCTGAGCGAGGAGCGTGGCGAGCGTCCGGACCAGCCGACGAAACTCGGGCGGGGGCGTCCGGTGGTCGCGGAGCCGGCCCAGATGGTGCTGCACGATCGGATGGGTCGAGACAACGACATTCGCCACGGAAAAGGCTCCTGAGGCGGTCCGGCCGGTCCCGGCTGTCCTCCGGCCCGTCCGCCCAATCTGCCCAAATGGTACACGATCGCGGGACGGCGGGCAGGATCTCGCCCGGATTTCGGTCATCGAGATCCGAGTCGCCCCACGCTGCCTCTCGCCTTGCCGGGCCCGATCCTCCATTTTACACTAGAAAACATGGTCCGCCCCGGATGCGGAACTTCGACCACGGACGCGACCAGGAGGGGATGGGTGACCGTATCCGCGACAGCGATCGAGCCCGGACACGGCCGCGTGCAGTTCGCCTTCCTGGCCAGCGGGTCACGAGGCAATGCCGCCCTGGTCCGCGGCGAAGGGCTCGGACTTCTCATCGACGCCGGCCTTGGTCCCCGGGCCCTGGGCGATCGACTGGCGAGCGTCGGCGCCGGTTGGAACGCCATCGGCGCCGTTGTGCTGACTCACACTCACGGCGATCACGTCGATTCCGCGACCTTCATGCAGCTCGCCCGGCTCGGGATCGTCGTTCACTGTCACGAGGGACACCGTGGCGCGCTCGGCGACAATCCCGGCTTCCAAAGTCTGGAACGCGCTGGGCTGGTCTCCTGCTATCAGGAGGATCGGCCAATCCTGACCCGCGCCGGCATTCGGATCGAGCCCATCGCCGTCTCGCACGATGGCGGCCCGACTTTCGGATTTCGGATCGAGGTCTCGCCCGGGCGTCGGACGCGGCCGGTGGCGCTCGGGTACCTTTCCGACTCGGGTTGCTGGACGGATCGGATCGCCGAGTCACTGGCCGACGTGGACGCGATGGGGATTGAGTTCAACCACGACGAGCAGATGCAGCGCACCTCGGGACGGCCCTGGGTACTGGTCCGTCGTAACCTTGGCGACCGGGGCCACCTCTCGAACGATCAGGGGGCTGAGCTGGTTGAGGCGATTGTCCGGCGGTCGCGGCCCGGTTCGCTGAAGCACCTGGTCCTGCTTCACCTGAGCGAGCAGTGCAACGACCCCTCGCTGGCGATCGCCGCGGCGAGGGGAGCGTTGCGCGGCCTGGGGCGGAGGGTGGCGGTCCACGCGGCGAGGCAGGATCCGGCCCACCCCAACCTCTGGATCCGACCGGGCCGACCCACCGCTCGGATCCGACCGGAGCGGAAGGCCGGCGCGACCGTCTCGTCTTGGCCGTCGCCCGTCCTCGCCGGCCTTTTCGACGAGACCGGAGCGCCCTGAACCGTGGCCCACTACTTCGCCAGCGATGTCCACCTGCGCGGCGACCATCCCGAGCGCGATCGCCGGTTTCGCCAATGGCTCGACGATCGCTCGACCTCCGACGCGCTGGTGATCCTCGGCGACCTCTGCGATTTCTGGATGGGCGCGAGAGAGCCGCGTCGCCGCCTCGCCGAGTACCCGAGTCTCCGCGCCCTGGCCGACTTCCGCCGCCGGGGCGGCTCGGTCGCGATCCTGGCCGGCAACCACGATCACTGGCTCTGCCCCTTTTACGAGCGAGAGTTGGGCGCCGAGATCCTCGTCGAGCCAGTCGATCGGATCTATCACGGCGTCCGGGTGCGGATGGTCCACGGGCACAAACTCGGAGCACGCCGGCTCTGGAAAGCCGGGATGGAGAGCCATGCCTTCTTCCGCGCCTTCGGGATGCTTCCCGGCACGGTCGCCGGGCCGCTCGACCGCGCCCTCTCGCGACGGAACGAGCGTGGGCTCCTCGACGACGAGGAGCGACACCTGCGCGTTTATCGGACCTATGCCGAATCATGCCGCGAGGCCGCCGACCTTCTGGTGATCGGACACGTCCACCGCGCGGTGGATGAGCCGGCCGACGATCGACGTCCTCGAATGATCGTTCTCGGCGGATGGCAGTATCGATCGAGCTTCCTGAAGATCGACGACCAGGGGGTGAGCTACCGCGTCGTCCCCGATCCCTCCACCGAAATCTCCGCCAACCCTACCGCCATGGGCCCCACTCGATGAAGTTTGACCACCACCTGCACACCGCCCGACACTCTCCCGACAGCATCCTCGACCCCAACGACCTGATCGACCGCGCCCGAGAAATCGGCCTGGATGGGGTCGTCATCACCGAGCACGACTACCAGTGGAAGACCGATGAACTGGATGAGCTAGCTCGGAAGGCGGCCCCGCTGGTCGTGCTCTCGGGCGTCGAGGTCTCGGCGCGTGAGGGACACTTCCTGGTCTATGGCCTGCCGACTCTCGACGATATCGCGCCCGGGATCGAGTTGCGCGAGTTATTGCGGGTCGTCCGGGCTCAAGGCGCGGCGATCGTCGCGGCGCACCCGTTCCGGTGGGACCAGCCGTTCACCGAGATCCTTGACGAACACGGCCCAGACGCCTTCGACGCCCTGGAGCTTGTCAGCAAGAACGTGACCCCCGAGACGCGAGCCTTGACCGAGGAGGTCCTGCGGAAGCGCGGGATGCGCGCCAGCGGTTCAAGCGATGCCCACGAGGTCGAGAATCTGGGCTGCTACTTCACTGAGTTCGACGCTCCGGTCCGGACCATCGCCGAGTTCGCCGCCGCGCTCCGGTCTGGTCGCGGACGCCCCAGGCACCGCAACGGCGCCTGGCTCGCCAGCGGACCAGTGGACTGGCCGCTCCGAGCGAGTGGATCAGACGTCTGAATCGGAAGTCGACGGCCGCCCCCGGCGGAAAGGTCCGACCCTCTTCTCCCCCTCGTCCGCCCTTCCCCTACTCGATGCGGGGATCTCCCCCGGGACCGCTCATGAGTCGGCCTCTCCGACTGCCGAAATAAAGGACGAGGTTCCGTCCGCGCCCGGCGAGGTGCCGGGCCGGGTCGGGACCGATTTCGCGCGCCGGGAAGTTCCATCATGCGGATCTCACAGGCCCTGGTTGTCGGGATGGCCCTCGCGGCCGGCTACATCGGCGGACTCACGTTCAACCGGCCCACCGCCGGCCAGCCGCCCGCGCTCGACCCACTTCCCACCGCATCGACGGCCACTCCAACCCGTTTTCAGACCACCGTTTTGAACAACGGTGGCTCCTTTCCCTTGCTCATCCTCACTGAGACCACAACCGGCCATTGCTGGATGCTCGAATCCGGCCCACAGGAAGACGAGGAATGGCGAGACCTCGGCACTCCCGGCTATGCCCGGAAGAGGGAATGAGGTCCGCGTGCGTGAGAATCGATCACGAGTCCAAACGCGATCGCACTTTTGGAGACCGGAGGACGAGAATTCCCCCGTCGCCTGAAGACGACGTTCCTCTTCCCGCATTTTTTGGGGAATCAGGAACGGCTCCAATCCCCAGTGCCCCCGTATTTGTCAGGCTGCTCTGCTTCGCCATTTTTCTGATTTTGCCGAGGTGATCCAGAGGCTGGGCCAGCATAATCAATCCGATCGTGCGATCCAGCGGATTCGTTTCAAGAGAGAGAGGAATTGGAGACGATAAACCCGCCATGACCCTCGCCCCGCGCCTTGACGGCCGGGCGGGGCAAGAAAACCGGACGAGTCAGGTCGGGCGCGGGGGACGTAACCAGTGGGCAGGAAGCGGCAGGATAGCCCCGGGAAGCGGTCAAGGGCGGGCCTTCGCGCCCGGGCCCTTCGAGCGCTCGGGGTATCCTCCCTGGCCTGGCTGGGACTCTGGGCCTCATCGGTAACCTCGACCGCCGCCACGCCGGCCAGCGCCCGAGATACCGCGCCCGGCCACGACGTTCCTGTCATCTATCAGAAGCAGCGAAGCTTTCGCATCCCGTTTAATCTGAGCGCCAGTCAGAAGAGCCGGATCAAGGAAGTGATCCTCTGGGTCTCGGAGGCAGGCGACCGATGGGAAGGTCGGAGCCGGACCGACGCGGCACACCCGGCGTTCTCCTTTCGGGCCTCGCACGACGGTGAATACTGGTTCACGGTCCAGACGCGGACCATCGACGGAAAGGTCTCGCCCGACCCCGACTCGATCGTCGAGCCGAAGATGAAGGTCATCATCGACACCGTGCCGCCGACACTGGTTCTGGACCCAGACCGTCGGCGAGGGAGTGTCGCTGGCGTCCGGTGGGAGGTCAAGGACGAGAACCTCGACCTCGACTCGTTGACGCTGGAATACCAGATCGAGGGAGCTGGCGAGTGGACGCGCGTTCCGGTCCGTGCCCCGCGACGGATCGGCGAGCAGCGATGGGACGCTGGGACGGCCGCCGCGCTTCGAGCACGATTGACCGTCGCCGATGCGGCCGGCAACAAGACCTCGGCGGTCCTGAATCTTTCCGATGGGACCGGGTCGGCGCCCGAGTTGGACTCGTCGCCGATCGCGACGGCCGAGGGGGCGAGCCCGCCTCGGATCGAGCCGATCTCCAGTCCCTCGCGGATCGTGGCTGGCGACGGCTTCACGCCGGTCTCCGAGGAACCGCCGCCGGCGCGTCCGGCTCCAGCACCCCAGGCGCGGACACGATCGTCGGCCGCCGCTGCAACCGCCAGCCGATCGCGGCCCCGTCCCGCCGCGCCCGAGTGGTCCGCCGACCGCGAGTCGGTCGAAAACCGTGGCGGCGCCGGCGCCCGCCTGGCCTCCGCCGCTCCCGCCAGCCGCGGACGGCTGCGACACGACCTGGAAGATTCAAACGCCGGAGATCCCTTTCGACCGGCCCGTCCCGCACTATCGCCCGACGCTGGCCCTGGCGCCGCCTGGGCGCCTCAGACCGCACTCGCGTCATCGGGCGCCCGCCCACAGGCCGAAAGCCCTTCAGCGCCCGCCGGAGGAGGCATTGCTGGTCAGACGCTCCTGGTCGACAGCCCTCGCTTCAAGCTTCAGTACGCTGTCGATGATGCCGGACCGAACGGCCCGGCCTTCGTCGAACTTTACGTGACCCCCGACGGCGGACGGACGTGGAGAAAGCCGATCGAGGACCCCGACCGGACCTCGCCCATCGACGTTGACCTCGGCGGCGAGGGAACGTACGGCATCCGGCTGGTCGCTCGCTCGTCGGCGGGATTCGGCGACCCGATCCCCCAGGACGGTGATCCGCCCCTCGGCTGGGTCGTGGTCGACGCGACTCCGCCGACCGTGCAACTCGATCCGGTTCAGGTTGGCATGGGCCCGAACGCGGGGAAGGTCGCGATCTCCTGGCGAGCGACCGACATGCACCTGGCCTCTCGATCCGTCGCGATCCTCTGGCGTCCCGACCAGCCGGGCGCCGCCTGGCAGCCGGTCGTCGAAGGACAGGAGGCCGCCGGCCGCTATATCTGGAACGTTCCGACGAATGTCCCCACCAGGTTCCATATCCGCGTCGAGGCCGCCGACTCAGCCGGCCATCGCGGCTTCGCCGAATCGACCGAGTTCGGCCCGATCGTTCTCGACCGCAGCCGACCCCGGAGCCGGATCATCGGCCTCGATCCCAACGCCCGGAGCGGCCAGGGGCCCTCTGCGTGGCCGCTCCGCTGAGATGGTCTTCCTGGCGGCTGGCGTACCTGCTGGTAGACCCACGAACACCTGGGTCGTCTTGCCGCACGCGCCCTCCGCCGGTAAGATCGCCCCGACCAGGCCCGTGGAACTTTCCCTTTCCTTCAGAGCACCGTGAAGAGGACCACCCGAGCCCCCTGGATGACCCGGGCTCGCTCTTCCGGCGTGATCGCCCCACGCTCGACGATGCCGTCGAGCAGACGGAGCGTGCTCTGGATCACGAACTCCTGCGCCACGCCAATTTTCAGGTCGTCGCGGTGGCCGTGGAGAATGCGGAGGACCGTCCGAAGGGCAACCGCCTCGGCGAGTGGGTTGTCGGGGTGGTCGCTCCATCGAGGGGCCTCCGGGGCGTCGACGGCCGATCGGACGACCTGCTCGATCATCCTCGAAATCTGGAGCATCTTGGGGTGGTCGATGGTCTCGGGAACGTCGCGGGGGGTGTGATAGCAGGGGTTCTCGCCGGTCGTGAAGAACAGGAACGGAATGCCGCGCGAGCGGAACGGGCCGTAGTCGCTCCGGTTCAGGACGAGGATATCAGCGCCCAGAAGGTCGACCGTGAGCGGACGTCCTTTCGCGGCGGACTCGATCCAGGGTCGGGTGGCCGGGGCGTGCTCGGTCCCCATCACGAAGACGTGGTCGCCGCAGAGCCCCGCGAGGGAGCGTCCGATCATGTCGGCTGTGACGAAAAGCGCGATTCGATCGAGCGGGATCGGCGGATGGGCGACGAAGTAGCGCGACCCGAACAGGCCAGCTTCCTCCAGGTCGAATCCGATGAAGAGGACGCTTCGCTTCGGAGGAGTTGGCGAGGTCTTCAGGCAACGAGCGGCCTCGAGCATCATCGCGACGGCCGAGGCGTTGTCGTCAGCCCCGGGGTAGAGCCGTCCGCCGCGGACACCCAGGTGGTCGAAGTGCGCCGCGACGAGGACGTACTGATCGCGCAACTTTGGATCAGAGCCAACGAGACGGGCGGCGACATTTCGCCCGATCCGGGTGCCGGGTTCCTGACCGGGGATTGTCTGAGAATAGTCGCCATCGAACGCTCCTTCGAGTTCCAGCGCCCGGAAGCGATCGACAATGTAGTTGGCAGCCTTCTCGGCACCCGGGCCGCTTCGGCCGGCGAATTCGGGGGAGGCAAGGGTCTCGACGACCGCGCGAAGGCGGTTGGGCTCTGGTGTCGGTGCGGGGGTGTCACCGGCGTGCAGCGATACGGGTGCGATCAGGGCGATGGTGAGGATCAGGGCGAGTGGTCGGCGATCCGTCCGCTGAAAAGTGCCCGGCTTATCCGTTTGAGTCGATCCCGGCGGCATGATGCGTCGCTCCTTCGCCTCGGATTCCCGGAAATCGGCCGCGCGACCGCCGATCGTATGGCATAGTAGCCCACGTTCTCGGGAACGGCTTCCCAACACGGAGGTGTCGCGTGTCGCGCAGCACTCGGATCAAGATCTTCGCCCTGGCCCTCGCGCTGGTCGCGTTCGGCGGGACGGGGTCGGCGAAGGCCCAGGATTGGACCGACTTCTACCACTGGCCGTACGTCCCGCCCCAGGTGCCGGGCAACGGCTTCGAGTATAACGGACTGTACGACGGCTGGTATCGCTATCCTCGCGAGCAGCGGATCGTCCCACAGATCCAGGGCCCATACTACCGGAACGAATACGGCGGCTACCGGGTCTTCGGCCTTTTCTCCCACCCGCACGGCTGGCACGGCTGGCAGAAGAAGCGCTGGTATCAGGGGATGCACTACACGATGGACGTCTTCTAAGCGGTTCGGCCATCACCATCGATGATCCCCCACAAAACGGGTGGGCCCCTGATTTGATCGGGTGGCCCGCCCGTTTCGCCTGCGCCGGCTGGACGGTTCGCTCCTCGAACTCTATCCTTTTGGGTGAACAGAAGTCCAAGGAGAGAAGCATGGCAACGCGGAATCAGGTGCGCGAGGCCCTTCGCCGGCAGCCGTTTCGGTCATTCTTGCTTCGACTCGCGGACGGGACCGGATACGTCGTTCGCCACCCCGAATTCCTGGCGATCCCGCCCGTGCCGCACAGGATGGAGGCGTTCCTGTACACCGAAGGCGAGCGCCCGGGCGAATTCACCTCGCACTGGATTGATCTCTTGAATGTGGTCGAGATCGTCTCTCCGGCACCCGCCGAGGCCTCGCCGCTCCCGGCCGGGCCAAGCGAAGGGAACGGCGCCTGAAGCGTCAGCGAAACGCCTGATACAGCCATTCGCCACAAAAGCAACGGCCGGCGATAGGATCATCCCTGGCGAGAGTCGCCCCTTCAACCTGGGGTCGATCATCGAGCCGACCACGAAGCCGAAGGACGTCGCAAAGACTTCGCGTTCCCAGCGGCGGGGCAGCAAGGCCATTTAAACGGCGAAGATGACCGGAACGAGCATCTATTCCCGGGTCGTCGTCCACTTCATTGCGAGGAAACCCGAGAGCTCACGCCCGGCCGAGGTCGCAGGCGATCCGGTAATACATCTCGGCGGCGAGTTGCACCTGCTCGATCTCGATCCATTCGTCCCTGGTATGGGCCTGGGCGATGTCGCCGGGGCCAAGGACCACGCAGGGCGTCCCCGCCTCAGAAAGCGGGCCGGCGTCGGTGCCGAACGGAACGCCACGGACGGTGGGACGTCGACCGGTCGCCGCCTCGATCGCGCTGGAGAGCGGACCGATCCAGACGTCGGCCCTCGGCGCCAGGGCCGGCATGTGGACCCAGGGCTCTCCGAACTCAAGGGACTCGGCACCGCCGGGGACGCGCTCGAGCAGGACGCGAACCTCCTCGATGCAATCGCTGGCGTTCTCGCCGGGGAGGAGCCGGCGGTCGATCTCGATCTCGCAACGGTCGGGGACGATGTTGGCGGTGAGGCCTCCCTCGATCCGGCCGACAGAAAGGCTCGGCGGGCCGAGCATGGGGTGGGGGTGGGACCGCGAGAGCGACTCGGCGTATCCTTCGAGCGCCAGGAGGGCGTGAGCCATCCGGTAGATGGCGTTGGCGCCCAGGTGGGGAGTCGAGCTGTGGCAGGCGACGCCGTGCGTCCGGACCTTCCACCGGAGTGCCCCCTTGTGGCAGGTGACAAGGTCGAGCCGCGTCGGCTCGGCGACGATCGCCAGGTCGGCCCCGTGCCGAGAGGTCGCCAGTCGAGACGAGCCGGTGTGGGTGTATTCCTCATCGACCGTGCAGGCCAGGATCACCGACGCCGATCCACTCGGCCGCTCGCGGACCAGCCGCTCGAAGGCGGCCAGCATCGCCGCCATGCTTCCCTTCACATCGCATGAGCCCCGGCCATGCAGCCGCCCTCCGGAGATCGCCGGCTCGAACGGTGGGATTGTCATCCCATCGACGGGGACGGTGTCCTGGTGGACGTCGAAAAGAATCGTCCGCGAGGCGCCGGGAGCTTCGTATCGCGCCAGGAGGTTCTCCCGGCCGGGCGAGACCACCTCGCGACAGCAGGTGGTCCCGCGATCCCCCAGCCATCGCTCGAGGAAGTCCGTCAGCCGACCCTCGAGGTAGATGTCACCCGACGGCGGGCGTCCCATCGGGTTGACGCTCGGGATCGCGACCAGCTCCGACAGCAGGCGGACCACGGCGTCCATTGGATTTCCTCTCCGGTTTTTCAGTTTTCAGTCTTCCGTCTTCTTACCGGAGACCGGTCAACGATCTCGCAGGCATGCTTCGCTCAAGGAACTGAAAACTGAAAACTGAAAACTTACTTGACTCGTTCGAGGTATTCACCGGTCCGGGTGTCGATCCGGATTCGCTCGCCTGGCTTGACGAACGGCGGGACGTCGACCTTCAGGCCGGTTTCCAGGGTGGCTTCCTTGTACTGGTTGGTCGCCGTGGCGCCGGCGAGGGCCGGCGGGGTGTCGGTGACGGTCAGCTCGACGAAGTCGGGGACCTCGATCGAGACGGGCTTGTCATTGATGTACTTGACCATCACCTTGCTGTTGGGGAGCAGGTAATCCATGGCGGTGCCGATGATCTCCGGCGAGAAGCTAAGCTGGTCGTAGGTCTCGGAGTCCATGAAGACATGCTCGTCGCCGGCGGAGTACAGGTACTCGTACTCCTTGGTCTCGACGAACGGGACCTCGATCTGGTCGACGGAGCGGAACCGCTTGTCGATGAGGGAGCCGGTGTTCATGTTCCGCAGCTTGGTCTGGACCATCGCCCGGAGGTTGCCTGGCGTGTGATGGGCGAAATCGAGGACGACAAAGTTGACGCCCTCCATCGTGATCACCATCCCCCGGCGGATGTCGGTCGCTTTGATCATCATGGCGCTGGCTGGTCTCTCTCCCTGTGGATGCACGGCACGTCCGCGGTGGGGCGGCTCGATCCCGACCCCGTCGCTTATTGCGCAGGCGGGGCGGCCTGAATCGAATTTACGGGATGCGCCTCGATCTGGCTAGTGGTCTGTACCTTTGATCACGCTCATCGAGGGGACGAGGCGAGGCGGTCGCCGTTGGGGACCTGCGTTTCGCGCCGGGCCCATCGCTCGCGGAAGGCCCGGGTGAAGAGGCGCTTGCCCTCGGGGCCCAGGTGGTTCGGGTCGCAGAAGTAGCGGTCGGGGATGGCATCGCGGAAGGCGTGGACCTCGACGCCGCCGATTCGCCGCAGCTCGTCAGAGAGCTGTTCCATCGCGTGGAGGCCGGCCTGGGGCGTCTGGTCGAGGACGAACCGTGAATCCGGGAGGACGAGGACGACGACGCGGGCCCCGACCTCTCGGGCGCGTCGGACGGCCGAGACGAGCGATCGGGCGGCCGGGCGGTCGAGGTCATAGAGTGCCGGGTCGAAGGCGCCGGAGGAGACCAGGTCGTCGCGGAACTCGCGGAGCTGCCAGGCTTCGAGGTCGGGCGGGGGCTGGTCGGCGCCTCGGCCGGGGCCGCCCCGGTACGTCCAGGGGTCTGGGTCGGGCTCGAAGATGGCCGAGAGCGGCTGGTCGAGTGATTCGAGCAGCCGGAGTCGGGCGGTCGCCCCCCACGCCTTGTTATAGCTCGCAGCGCGCAGTCGACCCGGCAGCGCTGCGTGGTAGGCGTTGGAAGCCAGCGACGCGGCCGCGCTCGCCGCCGATCTCCATTGACCCGTTCGGAGGCTGGCCAGCACTGGGCTGGGGTCGAGACTCGTCTTGTCGTCCAGGCCGGGATAGCGATACGAAGGGTTGCGTGCCAGCCGGCGCACCTCGGTCGTTACCACGACGACGCGGGGCTGCAGCCCGCCCCGGAGCGCCAGCTCGGTCATGAGGTCGGTTTCAGCGGTCGTTGCGGCGTACGAGATCATCGAGACCCATCGCAGCCCCGGCTCGATCATCGAGCCGACCGCCTCGGTGTCGACATCGTACTCCAGGGTCGAGGAGCCGACGAACAGGCCGATCGGGCGGCCGTCGGGCGCCGGCCGCCGCTCGAAGCCGGCCAGCCGGGGCGCCGCCATCTCCCGGAAGTAGACCCGGCACCGAGCCCAGTCGTTTCGGAGCGAGTCTGGCCACCATGGCGAGGTGGCCTGGATCGTCAGCCGGTCGGCCAGCAGGCCGGCACCCACGATCGCCGCCGCGATCAGGATGCCTCGCGTCCTTTCGAGTGCGATCATCGCGCTAGCCCGGATTATTCAGCCCGGATCGAATAAGTAGACCTCGTTCGGCGTCTAAGCTCTTGTGCCATGAGAACTTACACGTTCGCGCCGAGGTCTCCCATGAGTTCACAGTCTGTCCCCGGAACGGCACTCGATTTCTTC
>DAIDKV010000185.1 GCA_027449865.1 Planctomycetales bacterium | reverse complement strand
GAAAGCGTTGCTGAGCCCGGACCAGATCGGCAGGCCGTTGGCGGTGCGGAGTCGTATCCATCGCGATCCTCCCGAATGAGGACCGCCACCGTAGCAAATCCCCCGCGACGATTCAGGCAGGCTTACCGGAAGGACACGTTTGACGCCGGCCATCCCGACAACGAACGTTTCCCGCGGCGCATGATGATCGACTTCGCTACAACGCACGACGGGAATGAGCGACCGATTATCCGGGTATTTCACAAAGGCGAGCCGTACGGCGACCCGCTAACCGACAACGCCGAGGAGCCCGATGGCTACGGCTTCCACGACGCGATCCACCTGTCTTTCACCGCCGTCCTCGGCTGGTCGCCTCTGACCCGCAAGCTGCTCGGGCTCAAGAGGAAGAGTAACCCTACCGTTGACGAGGTGCAGGACGGGGCGAGGGCTCTCTATACGGAGGAGGGCTTGTCGACCATGATCTTCGCATACGCCCGCGACTACAATTGGCTGGAGGGCAAGGCGAGCGTCAGCTCCGAGCTGCTCCGGATGATCCGAAACATGACCTCCCACCTGGAAGTCGGGAACTGCACGGAGGGGGAATGGGAGCGAGCCATCGTTCAGGCGTTCTCCGTCTGGCGCGAGATCAAGAAGCGAGGTTCAGGAACGCTCGTGCTGAACCTGGATGAAAGGTCGATCTCGTTCAAGGGCTCCCAGTGAACGTATTACCCCTTCACGGCGATAGCGCTGGCGATTGCGAAAGAATCGCTGTGGCTGATGCTGAGCAGCCATAGAGTAATCCCCAGAGACTCGGCGACGTCTGCCGCCGCGTCTGTCAGACCAACTGTCGGTGCCCCAGTCACCGAACGCAGGATCTCTACATCGTGCCAAGTAACATCGCCCGAGAACCCGGTGCCCATGGCCTTGGCGACGGCTTCCTTGGCGGCGTATCGGCCTGCGAAATACTGGGCCCGGTGAGGATCTGGGTCGGCTTGGGCTTGCTCGGCCGCGGTAAATGCGCTCTCGATCCATTCGCCGTGGGCGGTCGCCAGTCTACGCTCGATCTTGCCGATCTCGACGATATCGATGCCATGGCCGACGATCATCGAAACTTGCCTCGGTGGTGGACGGGACCAGACAAAGGGGTCAAGGGCTTTTGTTTAAGGCTCCTGACTCATCATCCGATGAAACCCTTATCCGTTCTCATGGTCCCTGTTCATTTGGTAAGCGAATAGTATCAATGGACGCGTAGTGGTATCGCTGCTACGGCTCAAGCTCCTTGCGGGCGGCGTGATGGATGAACAGCACGAAAACCGCATCACCACGGATAGTGAATATGATACGATATTTATTCTTCCGCTTGCCGTAAAGTAGTTCGCGGAGTTCTTCGGGGAACTTGTCGCTCTCGGCGGCACGCGGGCGGCGTTGCGACTGCCGCGTGAGCGTCTCCATATGCCTGAAAAGCCCCTGTTACCAGCGGTCGGCCTGGGCGGGGGAAAGATGCTCGGTCATCCAGGCATGGGCTTCGTCGGCGTCGGCGACGGCACGGGCCGTAACCCGCAGGGTACAGGTCACGCCTTGATTCCATGCTTCGTGCCGGCGTGTTCCTTCATCTCGTCCAGGCTCATGGTGCGACCCGCGTTCATGTCGGCGATGCCCTGACGGATGCCTTCCAGCACGCGGGCTTCCTCGACCATCCGGCGAAGCTTCTGATAGGCGGCGGCGTCCTGCACGACGATTTCCGCCTTGCCGTTGATTGTCAGGATGATCGGCTCGCCGGTCTGCTTGAGTTGCTCGACGAATTCAGGCGTGTTCTTCTTGAAGTCGGTCAGCGATTGGATATCGCGGCTAATGTCCAGCATGGAGCCTCCGGGCAAGAACTTTTTACGAATCGAATTCGATTCTAGCACGCAGGCGGCGGAGTGCCAGGCCCGGCACGGCGGCCCGCGCTTCAAGACCGGCCCTCGGGGAGGTATGCTGCCTGGGACGGCGCCGGGACGTCGGATCCGACGGGGCCGTAGATTCCACGACCGAGCCTTCCCCTGGCCGCGTTCCGCCTCCGGCGGGTCGGACGCCCCCCGGAGACCCCCGCGCGATGCATGAATCCGAGACGATCCCCTCGCCCCACATCGGGCGCTCGCTGCCGATCCTGCTCGTCCTCTTCGTCGGCAGCGGATGCGCGGCACTGATCGACGAGGTCGTCTGGTTGCAGCTCCTGCAACTGGTGATCGGCTCGACGGCCGTCTCGCTGGGCGTCCTGCTCGCGACGTTCATGGGCGGGATGTGCCTCGGCAGCCTGCTTTTGCCCCGGGTCGTCCCGGCGCGTTGGAATCCGCTCCGGGTCTACGCGGTCCTCGAGTTGGGGATCGGGGCGATTGCGCTGGCGGTGCTCTTCGGGATGCCGCACGTCGAGCAGATTTATGTCGAGTATGCCGGCCGAGGGCTCCCGGCGATCCTGATCCGGGGGCTCGCCGCCGGGGCCTGCCTGCTCCCGCCGACGATCCTGATGGGCGCCACGCTCCCGGCGATCGCCCGACGCGTCGAGGCCGATCCCTCGGGCGTCGCCTGGCTGGGGTTCTTCTACGGCGGGAACATCGCCGGCGCCGTCGTCGGCTGCCTGCTTGCCGGGTTCTACCTGCTCCGGGTCTATGACGTTGCTGTGGCGACCTACGCCGCCGTCGGGATCAACGTCCTGGTCGCGGCGATTGCCTTGATCGTCTCGCGGAGGCCGTCGCCAGCGGTTTCGGTGCCCCGGATCGAGACCGAACGCCCGAGGGGCTCCGCCGCGGTTTATCTGGCGATCGCGATCTCGGGGATGGCCGCAATGGGCGGCGAGGTCGTCTGGACCCGGCTTCTCTCGCTCCTCTTCGGCCCGACGGTCTACAGCTTCAGCCTGATCCTGGCCGTTTTTCTGGTCGGATTGGGGATCGGGAGCGCGATCGGGGCCGTCGTGGCGCGGGGGGCGCGGTCGCCCCGGCTGGCGCTGGGGATCGGGCAACTCCTGCTGACGGCCGCGATCGCCTGGACGGCCGCGATGATCGCCCGGTCGCTCCCGTACTGGCCGCTCGTCCCGTCGATGTCGACCAGCCCATGGTTTACCTTCCAGCTCGACCTGGCGATGAGCCTCTGGGCGGTCCTGCCGCCGGCGATCCTCTGGGGGGCAAGCTTCCCGATCGCGATCGGGGCGGTCGCCGCGCCCGGGACCGACGCCGGGCGGCTGGTCGGCGGGGTCTACGCGGCGAACACCCTCGGCGCGATCGCCGGGGCGCTGGCCTTCGGCCTGGTCCTGGTCCCGATGCTCGGCACCACGGGCGCCGAGCGGGCGATGATCGGGCTCTCGGCGGTGGCGGCCATTTCGGCGTTCGGGATTTCGATCCGGCCGGCGCGGCTCGCGGGGATCGTGGCGACGATCGCTATTGCGGCGGTCGTGGGATGGAGCGTCACGCCCGTCCCCTGGGCCCTGATCGCCTTTGGCCGCGAAACACCCGCCGCGATCCCCAACGCGGTCCCCGGCGTCGTCGATAAGATCCCCGAAGGCGCCGACGAGGCCGCGATGTTCTGCCGGTACGTCGGCGAGGGGGAGAACGTCTCGGTGGCCGTGCTGGAGACGCCGCAGGGTGTTCGCAGTTTCCACGGCGCCGGCAAGGTGCAGGCGTCGAACCAGCCGGTCGACATGCGGTTGCAGCGGATGCTTGGCCACATCCCGGCGCTTCTTCATCCGAAGCCAAAGACCGTCCTGGTCGTCGCCTGTGGGGCCGGCGTCACGGCCGGTTCGTTCGTCGTGCATCCCGACGTCGAGCGAATCGTGATCTGCGACATCGAGCCGATCGTCCCACAGCACGTCACGCCGATGTTCGGCGAGCAGAATTACCACGTCGTCGACGGGATCGCCCGCGAGAACCCGCACGTCGTCAACGGCAAGCAAGTCGAGGTGATCTACGACGACGGCCGGCATTATCTCAGCACGACCCGCGAGAAGTTCGACGTGATCACCTCCGACCCGATCGACCCGTGGGTCAAGGGGTGTGCTGCGTTGAACACGATCGAATATTACCGGATGTGCCGCGATCACCTGAACCCGGGCGGGAGCGTCTCTCTCTGGATGCCGCTTTACGAGGCCAACGCCGAGACGACACAGAGCCTGATCTCGACATTTTTTGAGGTCTTCCCGAACGCGATTCTCTGGAGCAACGAGCGCCAGGCGATGGGCGCGGACGCTCTCTTCGGCGAGCAGCATTACGGCTACGACGCGATCCTGTTCGGGCAGGTCGAGCCGACGGTGATCGATGTCGACGCCCTCCAGCGCAGGATCGACCGGCCGGACCACGAGGCGGTGAAGCAATCGCTGCTGGAGGTCGGCTTCGGCGGCCCCGACCCGATGTCCGACGAGGGGACAATGAGGCCGGAGTCGATCGAGCTGCTGGCGACCTACGCCGGCCAGGCGCCAATGCTGGGCGACTGGTCGAAGGGCGCTCAGATCAACACCGACCGCAACCTGCGCTTGCAGTACCTGGCCGGGATGTGGCTGAACACCAACATGGGTCCTCAAAATCTCGCCGGGATTCTGGCGCATTACCGATTCCCGGAGAAAACATTCGTCGGCTCGGCGGAGACGATCGCCACTCTGAAACGGGTGCTCCGGCGTTACGGCCGGGTCGAACGCCCGGCGCCAGGCCGTCCGACCCCCGGTTCATGATCGGGGCCCGGTCGGATAGGATGGAGGGCGGCCGGGCGCGGCGTCGTCCGGCGATCCTGGAGGAGGATATCATGGCGGCCCTGCTGAAATCGATCCGCATCCAGAATTACCGATCGCTGGTGGACGTCTCGCTCGAACTGAGGCCGATCAACGTCCTCTTCGGGCCCAACGGAGCGGGCAAGTCGACATTCCTTGACACGATCTGGTTCGTTCGAGACTGCGCGATTCGCAGTGTCGAATTAGCCTCAGCCAATCGCGATCACGGGATCGGGCTCCTATTCGATGGGGCCGATGAGAATGATCCCATTCAGATCGAGATTGCCACCGAGAGGATCGCGTATGCCCTGAGCCTTGGCTTCTCCGCCGGGCGGATCGAGCCGTTCGCGGGAGAGAGGCTCTATTCCCATGACCGCGGCGGAATCCTGTTTGAACGCCGGGCAGGTACTGCTCGGGCTGACTTTCTCAGTCTTCGCACGGGAGGACAGACCGCGGCCTTTGATCTGCGTGAGCCGGAAAAACTCTCCTTCGCTCGATACCTGGACTTCGAACCAAGCTGCGACGAAGCAACAGAGCTCGATCGGATTCTGCATTATGTCCATTTCTACCACTCCCGTTCCTTGAACCTGTGGGGCCTCAAGGAGCGCGGCTCTAGTACGGGATACGAAACCTGGGTGAAAGGGAGGGCTGACAACCTGTGGTCGGTTCTTCGCAATCTCGAAGGCCGTCGCCAACTCGATGATCGATACACCACGATCATGCGATACATGGGTAGAGCCTTCCCCACTTTCGATGGAGTGGTCATCGATCCGCTTGGACCAAACTCACTGTATGCCAGCTTCCTGGAAAAGTGGCGTCGAAAGCCGATTCTCGCATCAGGAATTTCGGATGGGCATCTCCAGATGCTCATCCTGCTTACGGCCTTGTTTGCTGAAGGCCGGGAACGCTATTCGTTGATGCTGATCGACGAACCCGAGACCTCTCTCCACCCCTGGGCGATGGCCGTTCTGGCTGAAGCGATCACCGAGGCGACGGAAGAGTGGGGAAAGCAGGTCATCCTCGCCACTCATTCGCCAGTCCTTATCAGCCAGTTTGAACCGGAACAGATATTGGACATCGGGCAGGACCAGGGTCGAGCCCGCATCACCCGGCTGAGCGATATGAAAGACATCCAGGACTTGCTCGAGGACTACGCCGCCGGCTCGCTCTATATGGCGGAAGTCGTTGGCGCACAGAGTAGCCCCGTTGTCCCGGTTCCTACGAGCAACCGCTCATGAGCAGCCTTCCCTCCTGGTCCTTTTTCCGGTTCGCCCTCCTGGTGACGGGAAAAGGCGAGGCTGGTTTCTTGCCCAGACTCTTCCGTTCGCTGGAAGCTGAGGGACATTGCTCCTTCGAGGTTGGAGCACGGATCAACCAACTCAGGCCCAGGACGTCGAAAAAGCCATCGAAGCAACCACTGAAGGGTGTTGGCAAGAGTAAGTCGCTTTCGAACAATGAAAGCAGCCTTGGCCTACGCGTTCGGGGGTATCTGCGGAATGGGTACGATTACGTCATCCTCGTTGACGACCTTGAGCACGACTTCAGGGACCAAGCCGCCGCCGTGTACCAGAGATATCGAGATGACTTCGATACGTTGCTTGAGCCAGCGGGATTGAGTCACCGCGCCTCGGTCCATTTCCTGGTCAACATGCTGGAAGCCTACTACTTCGCCCATGCCGACGCGATCAACGCCGTCCTTGGTACCCGCCTGGCCGATTACCAGGGCGATGTGGAGGATATTCGCCACCCCAAGAATGAGCTAAAGAAGCTCTCACCAGGCTTCAAGGAAATCGAGCACGGTCGAAAGATCATCGAACGGCTGGACGTTCCCCGCGTCCTCTCGAATCCCGAGACGTGCCGGTCGCTCCGCACCCTTTTCGGCTGGTGCTCGCGGGCGATCGGCCGGGAGTTCGACGATGTCTATCAACTGACGAATGGCCGATATTTCGACGTCACCCGCCCCCAGATCGATTCCCTCCCCAGCCCTCCGGCCCACTGAACCGAGGAAACCTCTCCGATGCCCCGACCCACCTGCCTAACCGCTATGATCCTCGGGATCTCACTCCTGACTCGCCCGACCCAGGCCGACGACACCCGCCCGTTCGCCATCGAGGTCGTCGACGACCAGACCGGCCGAGGCGTCCCGCTCGTGGAATTGCAGACCACCTCGGGCGCCCGGTACTATACCGACTCCGCCGGACTGGTCGCGTTCTATGAGCCAGGTTTGATGGGCCAGAAGGTTTACTTCGGCGTCGCCTCGCACGGCTATGAGTTCGCGCCTGACGGGTTCGGTTCGCGAGGCGCTGCGCTCGTCGCGACCCCCGGCGGATCGGCCCGGTTGAAGATCCACCGAATCAACATCGCCGAACGCCTCTACCGGATCACTGGCCAGGGGATTTATCGCGATACCGTCCTGCTCGCCCACAAGCCGCCGATCGCCGCGCCGCTGCTCAACGCCCAGGTCACCGGGCAGGATACCATTTTGGCCGATGTCTACCGGGGCCGGACCTTCTGGTTCTACGGCGACACCAACCGCCTCTCCTACGCGCTCGGGCAGTTCGCGATCTCGGGCGCGACCTCGGCCGCGCCGGAGAAGCTTAACCCCGAGGTTGGTATCGACCTGACCTACTTCGTCGGCAAGGACGGTTTCTCTCGACCGATGGCCCCGATGAAGGGCGAGGGGGTCGTCTGGATCTCCGGACTCGCTGTTGTCCCCGACCGTTCCGGTCGCGATCGGATGCTCGCCTTCTTCGATCGTCGGCGAGGGCTGGGCGCCGTCCTTGAGAGCGGCTTCGTCGAGTACGACGACCACCTCGATCGGTTCGTGAAGGTCAAGGACGCCCCGATCGATCCCCCGTACAATCCCACCGGCCAGTCGTTCCGGGTCGAGCGAGACGGGACGGCGTACATTTATTTCACCGCCCCCTACCCGACGCTCCGGGTCCGTGCCGATCGAGACGCCTTCGTCGACCTCTCGTCTTATGAGTCGTACACCTGCCTGAAGCCCGGCACCCGCGCCCACGGGGCGAAGTCCGAGCTTGACCGCGACGCGAACGGCCGACTCGTCTGGGCCTGGAAAATGGCAACGCCGCCGCTTGGTCCGCGGGATCAGAACGCCCTGATCGCCGCCGGCAAGATGCGCCGGGAGGAATCGCCGTTCCGTCTCCAGGACGCCGAGACCGCCAAGCCGTTCCTGCTCCACAACGGCTCGGTCCACTGGAACAACTTTCGGAAGAAATACGTGATGATCGCCTCCGAGAGCCTGGGCGCCACGATGCTCGGCGAGGTCTGGTACAGCGAGGCCGACCACCCCGAAGGCCCCTGGATCGCTGCCCGCAAGATCATCACCCACGCCAACAAGCCGGGCGATGCTCACGACTTCTACAACCCAACTCAGCACCCGTTCCTCGACCGCGAGGGCGGCCGGATCATCTACCTCGAAGGCACTTACGTCAACACCTTCAGCGGAAACCCGCACCCAACACCGTACTACGAATACAACCAGATTCTCTATCGGCTCGACCTCTCGGATCCGAGGCTCCGACTCCCCGAAACGAAGGCCCTCGCTCGTTGACTCTCTGTTCCGGACTGCCTAAACTGAGTCATTGGTTGCCGAAACACTGGGCACGTCGCCAGGTGCGACAGGGAGGCGGGAACGTGGCCGGCAAGGCGTGGGGCGGTCGATTCGCGGGCGGGACCGATCGTCGGGTGGAGTCGTTCACCGAATCGATCTCCTTCGACCGCCGACTCTTCGAGCAGGATATCCGGGGCTCGATCGCCCATGCGCGAATGCTCCGCGAGGTCGGACTGCTCACCGTCGACGAATGCCGGCAAATTGAGCGGGGTTTGACGGAAATCCGGGCTGAGATCGAGGCGGGCCAATTCGCGTTTGTCCTCGAACGCGAGGACATCCACATGCACATCGAGGCGGCGCTGATCGAGAAGATCGGCGACGCCGGCCGGAAGCTGCACACGGCCCGGAGCCGGAACGATCAGGTTGTCACCGGGCTGAAGCTCTGGACCCGCGAGGCCATCGATCGGGTCGACGCGAGGCTCGTCGACTTGCAGCGGGCCATGGTGGCGTCGGCCGATCGGCACCGCGCGGTGATTTTGCCCGGCTACACCCACATGCAGCGGGCACAGCCGGTACTGGCGCCGCATTACTTTCTGGCATATGTCGAAAAGCTCGAAAGGGATCGGTCGCGGCTGGCCGATTGTCGGAAGCGGCTGAACGTGTTGCCGCTGGGCGCCGCGGCCCTGGCCGGAACAAGTCTGCCGATCGACCGCCACGCGGTCGCCGAGGAGCTGGGCTTTGAGGCGGTCGCGGCGAACAGCCTGGATGTGTCGAGCGACCGGGATTTCGCGGTCGAGTCGGTCTTCGTCCTGACGATGATCGCCGAGCACCTGGCCGGCTGGGCCGACGAGTGGATTCTCTGGAGCACCCAGGAATTCGGCTTTCTGGCCCTGCCCGACGCTATTTGCACCGGCAGTAGCATCATGCCGCAGAAGAAAAACCCCGACGTCCTGGAGTTGATCCGGGGCCGATCCGCGCGGGTGGTCGGGAGCCTGACCACGTTCCTGGTGCTGATCAAGGGCCTGCCGATGGCCTACAATCGTGATCTCCAGGAGGACAAGGAGCCGCTCTTCGACGCGTTCGACACGGTTGAGGCGAACCTTCAGCTTGCGGCGGTGGTCGTTGAGGGTGCGAGCCTGCGCGCCGACCGGATCGCCGCGCGGCTGGACGAGGGCTATCTCGACGCGACGACGTTGATGGAGCATCTGATCGGCCTGGGCCTCCCGCAGCGCACGGCGCACGAGGTGATCGGCCGGCTGGTCGGGCTCTGCGAGTCTCGGGGGCTGACTCGCCTGGCCGACCTCTCGGACTCCGACCTCGCCGCGGCCGACCCCCGGCTCGGCCCCGAGGTCCGCAACGTCCTGGGCGTCGAGAACGCCGTCAGGGCGTTCCGGTCGTACGGCTCGACGGCGCCGGCGGAGGTCGAGGAGCAACTGGGGCGGTGGCGGGGGCGGTTGCAAACCGGCCAGGACGCGAGTCTCCCATCCTGAGAAGGATCTGGCGATCCGGCCTCGTCATTCCATCCCGAGGAGGACTCTCATGGCGACCGCGGTGATCGATCAGCCGACCGTCCGGAGCGAGCCGACATTGGTGGACTCGCTCATGAGCGTCCGTCGTCGGATCACGGTTGAGGAGTACCATCGGATCGTTGACGCCGGAGTCTTTGGGCCGGAGCCGAGGGTCGAGCTGCTGGAGGGCGTCATCGTCGAGAAGATGACCAAGAAACCGCCTCACATCATCGCCACGGACCTTCTGGCAGACCTGCTGCATCATCTCGTCCCCCGTGGGGGCGGATACTTTGTCACGATGGGCAATCCGGTCACGATCGAGGACCGCGACGGAGAGCCCGAGCCGGACGCGGGCGTCTACCGCGGCCACATCCGCGACGTCGCGGTTCGCCCGCGTACCCCCGCCGAGGCCGCTCTGCTCGCCGAGGTCTCCGACACCTCCTACGCTTACGACCGACACGCCAAATGGGTGACCTACGCCGCCGCGCGGGTGCCGGTGTACTGGATCGTTGATATCCATCGCCGACGGTTGGAGGTCCACACCGAACCGACGGGCGAGGGCGAGGCCGCCGTCTATTCGCGGACGCAGATCCTCGGCCCCGATGACGAAATGGCGCTGGTCCTCGACGGCCGCGAGGTCGGGCGGTTTACCGTGAGGGAAATACTACCGTGATGCAAACCGCTTCGATGTGAGCGACTCGATCGACAAGGCCCGGAGGCGGCTGAGTATCGACCGACCGGAATCATCCTTCGAAACTCCTGATTAGCTCGTGCGCGAACCTCTTCGAGACCGAGTGAACCGAGGACCCATGGAACCCTTCCACTACCGCGACGGCCAACTGTATTGCGAGGACATCCCGGCGGCCGAACTGGCCGATCGGTTCGGGACGCCTCTGTACGTCTACAGCCAGTCCTCGTTCCTGGGGACCTTGAAGGCCCTCCAGTCGGCCTACGCCGGGGTCGATCCGCTGGTCTGCTACTCGGTGAAGGCCAACTCCAATCTCGGCATCCTGAAAGTGATGGCGGCGCACGGGAGCGGGTTCGACGTCGTCTCGTCGGGCGAGTTGCACCGTGTCCGGGTCGCCGGCGGAGATCCGGGGAAAACCGTGTTCGCGGGCGTCGGCAAGACCGACGAGGAGATCCAGGCCGGGCTCGAGGCGGGCGTCCTGATGTTCAACGTCGAAAGCGAGGCCGAGCTCGACGCAATCGCCCGCGTCGCCGCCTCGATCGGCAAGGTCGCCCCGATCGCGCTTCGCGTCAATCCCGACGTCGACCCCAAAACCCACCGATACATCTCGACCGGCAAGAAGGAATCGAAGTTCGGCATGGACATCGAGCGCGCCCTCCGGGTCGCCGAGTCGGCCGTCGCGATCGATTCCGTCCGGATGATCGGCATGCACATGCACATCGGCTCGCAGATCACCACCGTTGAGCCCTACGCCGGCGCCGTGGCGAAGGGAGTGGAGCTGATCGCACGGCTTCGAGAACTGGGCCATCCGATCGCCTGGTACAACATGGGCGGGGGTTACGGAATCAATTACAAGGGCCACGAAGCTCGCCCCGTCGAGGAGTTTGCCCGCGTGATCGCCCCGTCGGTCAAGGCCGCCGGATGTCGCCTCGCGATCGAGCCTGGGCGGGTCATCGCCGGGAATGCGGGCATCCTGCTCAGCCGTGTGTTATATACCAAGCAGTCGGGAGACAAGCGGTTCCTCATTCAGGACGCCGCCATGAACGACCTGATCCGGCCCGCGCTTTATGAGTCGTATCACCGGATCTGGCCAGCCGTCCTCTCGCCCGGTGTCTCGCCCCCGCCCGGCGACGCCGAGACGCAGCCCGAAGGCACCGAGCCCTGGGACGTCGTCGGACCCGTCTGCGAGAGTGGCGACTTCCTGGCCAAGGATCGACACCTGCCCCGGCTCGACCGAGGCGCCCTCATCGCCACCTTCTCCGCCGGTGCCTACGGCATGGTTATGGCCTCCAACTACAACACTCGTCCCCGAGCCGCCGAGGTCCTGGTCGACGGTACCAACGCCCGGCTCGTCCGCCGCCGCGAGACCTTCGACGACCTCCTCCGCCCGGAAATCCTTGAATAGTCCGTGGTCCGAATTTTCCGTTTTCCGTAGGTAGTGTTCCGTGGAAACATGGTCGGTGGAAAGACGGGTCGGCTGATGCGATCTGGCCAGGCAAACTCTTACCGCTCCTTCACTGACCACTGACCACTCTCGAAAAGGGAACGCCCGCGATGCGACGAGCGAAAAGCAGACGAGGGCGGTGGATCGCCGCCGCGGTGCTGGCGATCTCGGCAATCGCGGCGACGGCGCGGGCGCAGGCGCCTGGTCCCGAGCTGTTCGCACGCGAGCCGCGCACGCCGGCCGAGCTCTGGGAGGCCGCCGACTATCTGATCCGGACCGGACAGGGTCCCAAAGCCGTTCCCTACCTCGACCGCTTCCTCAAGGCCGAGCCCGACGACGCCACCATGATCGCCGTCCGCGACCGGTTCGGCGTGGGGTCGTTTCTCCGGCTGGATGCCGAACCGGCCACGAAGCCGTTCGCCCGTCCACTCGCGGACCGACTGGCCGCCGCGGCACGCCGACATCCGAGCCGTCCCGGCGCGATCGATCGGCTGATCCGAGAACTGCTCCTCACCCCGGCCGAGCGCGGATACGCCCTTCGACGCCTCTGGGAAGCCGGTCCTTACGCCATTCCTCCGATGCTCTCGGCGCTTCGGGAGCCGGGTCTCTCGGCCGGCGACCGGGCCCTGATCGTCGGGGCGATGGGACGGCTCCAGTCCTCGGCCGTCGCCCCACTCGCCGCGGCTCTCGACTCGCCCGAGCCGGCCATCGCCTCGGCCGCCGCGACCGCCCTCGGTGCCATTGGCCAACGTTCCGCCGTCCCGTTCCTGACGTTTTTCGCCGCCTCGCCCACGGTCGATCCCTCGGTCCGGTCGTCGGCCCGCGCGGCGATCGAGGCGATCACCGGCGCCCCTCTCGACCCAGCCCCCAGCGCCTCGGTTCGGGTACTCGCCGATGCCGCCTGGGCCTATCACCGAGCCGTCTCCGAGGCCCCCGACGAGCCGGTCGTCCTCTGGACCTGGGACGCCGCCCGCAAGACCCCGACACCCCGCGAGGTGACCCCGGCCGACTGGCGGACCGCCCTCGGCCTGCACTTCGCCGATCTGGCCCTGCGGCTGGATTCGAAGGAGACTCTGGCGATCGCCGCTCGGGTCAGCCTCATCCTCGACGCCGCCGTCCGCCGGGTGGGTCCCGAGGCGGTCGCGACCCGAGAGCCGGCCGCCTTCACCACGGCCACCGCCGCCGGACGGCCCATCCTCACCAGTGTCGTCGAAACGGCCATCGCCGATCGTAGATCCGACCTCGCCACCGCCGCCCTGATCGCCCTCGCGAAGATCACCGACAAATCGGCACTCAGTGGCACCCCACGGCATACGGACGCCCTGGTCACCGCCCTGACGAAGCCCGGACGCCGGCTCCAGTTCGCCGCGGCCAGAGCAATCGTTAACCTCGAACCCGATCGCCCCTTCCCGGGCGCGGGGCAGGTTGCCGAGACCCTCGGACGGTTCCTCGCCGATGGCAGTCGCCCCCGCGCCGTCGTGATCGACCACAACGCGAGCCGGGGCGCGATGGTCGCCTCCGCCCTCAACGGACTCGGCTATTTCGCACAGCTCGAAGGAAACGGGCGACTCGGATTCCTGGCCGCAGCCAACTCGGCTGATGTCGAGCTCGTCCTCGTCGCCTACGACCTGCACCAGGGCTGGCTCCTCACCGATACGCTCGCCAACCTCAAGGCCGACACCCGAACCACCACGTTGCCGCTTTATGTGTATGGCCCTTACGATTATCGCTATAAACATCCCAATCTGGCCGAGGATTTCCCCGGTCTGCGGTTCCTGGTTCCCTCGCCCGAGCCGGCGGTGATGGAGGGGCAGCTTGGCGGTCGTCGCGCGATGCTCACCGAGGCCGAGCGGATCGCCTACGCCCGAGAGGCCGCCGCCCTGCTCGCCCGGATCGCGGCGACGCCCCGCGGCCCGCTCGCCAGCGGTCTCCCGACGATCGAGCCGGCCCTCGCCGCCGCTCTCCGATCGCCCGAGGCCGCCGGATCGGCCGTCGCCGTGCTCGCCACCATCCCCAACCCCGACGGCATTCGGGCCCTCGCCGATGCGGTCCTCGATCCCTCTCGCCCCGCCGACTTCCGCGCTGAGGCCGCTCGACGCCTCGCCGATGCCCTCCGACACTTCGGACCACTGCTGACTCGCGACCAGGAATCTCGCCTGGTTGCCACCATCGACGCCGAGCCCGAGACCTCCGTTCGAAAAGCTCTCGGCGAGGTGGTGCTCGCTCTGCGTCGTCGGTAGGGTTTCCGTCGCCGGTCCTTCTCGTTGCTCGTTTTTTCGTTCACCCTTTCCTCTCGGCTCTCCATTGTCAGTGGATCCCGCATCGCGATCGTAGATTGTCCGGGGCCAGGTCGGAAGACTCCAGGATTTAAGGACGAGAAGGACGAAGAGGACTCATGCCACTCGACCTGAGGACGATCCCTGGTGCGGCGGGACCGAAGCGCGGTGGCGTCGGTGGTCTCTCCGTCGGTGACGAGAATGGATTGCCGGGCGTGGTCGGCCATAGCCCGATGCTCCAGGAAGTCATCCGGACGACCCGGCGCGTGGCTCCCTCTCGGGCCTGCGTGCTGATCGTCGGCGAGACGGGAACCGGCAAGGAGCTGATCGCCCGGGCGATCCACGACCTGAGCCCGCGCGCCACCGGTCCTTATGTGCGGGTCAACTGCGGGGCGCTCACAGAAAGCCTGCTGGAAAGCGAGCTCTTCGGCCACGTGAAGGGCTCGTTCACCGGCGCTCACGACAACCGGACCGGACGGTTCGAGGCCGCGCACGCCGGAAGCATTTTCCTCGACGAGATCAACAGCACCTCGCCGAAGTTGCAGGTAAAATTGCTCCGGGTGTTGCAGGAAGGGGAATTCGAGCGAGTCGGCGACAACAACACCAAGAAGGTGGATACCCGGATCATCGCCGCGACCAACCGCGACCTCCTGGAAGAAATCGAGGCCGGCCGGTTTCGCGAGGATTTATATTACCGGTTGAATGTGGTTCCGGTGTATTTGCCTCCGCTCCGCGAGCGCCGGGATGACATTGAGGCACTGGTGATGTTTTTCCTCGGGCGGTATGCCGAGCAGAACCGTCGCGAGGTGCGAAGGGTTCATCCCGAGGCGATGCGGCTGCTCCGCGAACACGACTGGCCGGGAAACATCCGCGAGCTTCAAAATTACGTCGAGCGCGCGGTGATCCTCGGCACAGGTCCGGAATTGCTGGTCGAGCATCTGCCGCCGCAGCTTCGGGGTCAGTCGGTCCCGCGTCCGATCCGCCCAAGGGCTGGCTCGGCCGACCTCCCGACTCTCTGCGCGGAACTGGTCCGGCAAGGTGTGCGCGCCGCGGGGCCGTCGTCGAATGACCTGTATGATCGGATCGTCGGTCGGGTGGAGCGCGAGCTGATCCAGCAGGTCTTGCAGTCGTGCGACCGCGTGCAGATCAAGGCCGCGGCCCGGCTGGGGATCAATCGAAACACCTTGCACAAGAAGCTCTCGGAATTCCGCCTCGACGAGGCTGGACCCGGCGATACCCTCAACGGCGAAGGGCACGACGAGGGCCCGGCCAGCGACTCATCCACCGCACGCCCCGGCTCCGGTCCCGACTCCGGTCCCGACTCGGGTGCGATGGACGACGATTGATTCTCGCGCGGCAAAACGCCTCGGACGGTGGGCACCTTTTCCCCACGCGAGGCCAATGGTTTTGCTTTCCAGGCCATTTATCGGGTACGCGAAATGCAATCCAACGCCTTGGCGAACGCGAGCCAATCCAGCCCCCTGGAACTCGATCGACTTCACCACGGCGACTGCCTGGAACTGTTTCGGAGGGTAGGCGATGCGACGGTCGACCTGGTTTTCGCCGACCCTCCTTTCAACATCGGCTATGATTACGATATCTACGATGATCGCCGTGACGAGCGGGCGTACCTCGACTGGTCGATGGCCTGGGGCCGAGAAGTGGTCCGGGTCTTGAAGCCGGAAGGAACGTTCTGGCTGGCGATCGGCGACGAGTATGCCGCCGAGCTGAAGGTGATGTTTCACCGCGAGCTGGGGCTCACGCTCCGAAGCTGGGTGGTTTGGTACTATACGTTTGGGGTTCACTGCACGAAGAAGTTCACCCGAAGTCACGCCCACCTGTTTTACTTCGTGCGTGACCCCAAACGTTTTACCTTCAACGACGAGTCGATCCGGGTTCCCTCGGCGCGTCAACTGGTGTACTTCGACGCGAGGGCGAATCCGAAGGGTCGTTTGCCGGACGACACCTGGATCCTCCGCCCCCAGGATGTTCCCGAGGGCTTCGGCGCCGAGGGAGACACCTGGTATTTCCCTCGGGTCTGCGGGACGTTCAAGGAACGCGCCGGCTGGCACGGCTGCCAGATGCCGGAGCAACTACTCGGCCGGATCATCCGGTCGTGCTCGAACCCGGGCGAGCTGGTCCTGGACCCGTTCGGAGGAAGCGGGACGACGCTGGTCGTCGCGAAAAAGCTCGACCGGCGGTTCCTCGGCTTCGAGCTTTCGCCCGACTACGCCGCGGCGATCCAGAAGCGGCTGGATGAGACCCACGTCGGCCAGGCGCTTTCGGGGAGTCCCGAGCCGACCGTCGGCGGCAAGGGCCGCGCCCGGTCGGCCCGAAAGTGAGACCTGACCCTCGAACCGCGGGCTAGGGCATCCGCGGTCTCAACGGTGTCATCCCATCTTCGCCCACGGGATAGGCCGCACCGTGCTTCTCCAGCGCCGCGATCAGGCCCCGCATCATGCGACGAAGCTCGATCGGCCGGGAGGTCGCGAGGTTCTTCTGTTCGAAGGGGTCGTCGTCGAGGTGGAAAAGCTGGTAGTGGGAATTCTCCGACGCTTCCGACGGGAAATAGTGATAGATCACCTTCCATGCGCCGGCGCGGTAGACCGTAAAGTAGTTGCTACGATGTGGCGAGTGAGGATAGTGCATGAGGAAGACGTCCTCTCGTCCGGGATCAGGCTGACCCTTCAGTAGCGTATCGAGCCGGGCGCCATCGACGACGTGGTCGGCCGGTGACGCGATGCCGACGACATGGAGGATGGTCGGGAAGAGGTCGCAGACCGAGGCGGGCTGAGTCTGGATCGCGCCCGCGGGGATGGGCAGGCGCTTCTGGTGCGGGTTCTCGGGGTTTGGTTTCGCCCAGGCCGCGAGGAACGGCACACGCATCCCCCCTTCATAATGCGCTCCCTTCTTGCCGCGCAACGGTGCGGCGCAGGCGACCTCATGAGGCGGGCCGAGTGGTGCATCGGAACCGTTGTCGCCGAGGAAAAAGACGAGCGTGTTTTCGGCAACGCCCAGGGCGTCGAGGTGGTCGAGCACATCTCCGAGCGATTTGTCCATGCCCTCGATCAGTGTCGCGAACGCCTGGGCCGGCGCGGGCTTGCCGGAGTTTTTGTAGTGAGCGGCGAAACGTGGGTCCGACTGGAACGGCGCGTGGACCGCGTAATGGGGGAAGTACAGGAAAAAACTCTTCCCATCCTTGACCGCGTCCGAAACGCGCGATTTCGCCTCGATCGTGAGGGCCTCGGTGAGAAAGATGTCTTGACCGTGATACTTCTCCAGGCCGGGCACGGCATGACTGGCGTTCTTGCCTCCGAGGCCGAAGTTTTCCCGGCCGTGGTAACTGCCCGGTGAACCGATCGAGGCCCCCGCGACATTGACGTCGAAGCCTAGATTGAGCGGGTTGGCCCCCTCGCTCGCGCGCGATCCGAAGTGGCCCTTGCCGACGTGGATCGTCCGATAGCCAGCGGATTGCAGGAGCCTCGCTACTGTGAGATCACCTTTCTTCAGCCCCCGCCAGTTCCAGTCGGGCGGCCCGTGCGGTCCGCCGTTATTCGTGTCGGGGTTGATCCAGTTGGTGGTTCGGTGCCGCGCGGCGTTCTGGCCGGTCATGATGGAGACGCGCGACGGCGAGCAAACGCTCATCGCCGAGAAGTGGTTGAAGCGGATCCCAATCGCCGACATCCTTTCCATGTTCGGCGTCCGGTAAAATTCATTGAGCGGATACCGCCGAGGCTGGCCCTTCGGGTCGGTCAGAAAAGGGACCGACGTATCCATCACGCCCATGTCATCCACCAGGAAGACGACAATGTTCGGGCGCCGAACCTCGGCCGCTCGCGTGACGGCCGGACCGAGCACGGCAACCGAAACGAGCATGGCAAGAAACCCGTTTATCCGTTTCATAAGACAACCTCTCGCGGGTGGAGTCTTCACCGGGACCTCTTCATTGTGGATGGTTTCCGCCTTTTTTTCTTACCACAACGTGTATCCGCCGTCGATCACCAGGCCGGCCCCGATCATGTAGCGTGAGGCGTCGCTCGCCAGGTAAACCGCGAGCGGCCCGAGATCCTCCGGCTGGCCGAAATCTCCGAGCGGGATGTTGGCGCGAAACTGATCGATCACCTCCGGATGGATTGTGGACCAGCGCTGGTTCGCCTCCGTCATGAAGCCGCCGGGCAGGATGGCGTTGACCGTGATCCTGTGCACCGCCCAGTCGGCCGCGACCGCGCGAGTGAACTGAAGCATCGCCGCCTTCGCTGCCTCGTAGTGCCGGCCCGTGATCCCACGCCCGGCCACGAGCGCGTTGATCGAAGCGATGTTGATGATGCGCCCGCCCTGGCCGCGCTCGATCATCGCCGCGCCGATCGATTTCGTACAGAGCACGCAACTGGTGAGGTTCAGGTCGATCAGTTCGCGCCATTTGTCGAGCGCGATCGCTTCCGTGGGAATGTTCTCGCGACGGCCGCCCACGTTGTTGATCAGGATGTCGATCGGGCCGTGACGATCGAGAGTCAACCGGCACGCCTCCTCGCACTCGTCCGGCTTGCCGACGTCGGCCGCGAGGGTCCAGCATTGCCGGCCCAGGGCTCGGATGTCGCCGGCGGTTTTCTCCAAACTCGCCGTGTCGCGGCCGACGAGGATCACGTCGGCGCCGGCATCGGCGATCGCGAGGGCCATCTCGCGCCCCAGCCCACGACTTCCTCCCGTGATGAAAAGACGCTTTCCTGTTAGGTTGAATCGGTCGAAGATGCTCATGATGATGTGAGACTCCGTTGCGAATCACCCGGCTCTACCGCGTTGCAAGGATTCCGGTGACAGTCTCCTCGTCGCCTTCCTTTTACCACAGAATGGAGGCCACAAGGATGGACGCGAGACCCAAGCCCCGGCGCGTTGATCGTGAACGGAACACCCCCGCGCCGCAACTAATCGGAGTGATCGGAAGTTCGTCGCCGTGGCGCTCGCAAGCACGAATCGTCCCACCATCATAGACTCTCGACCCCGGAACTAGACACGGTTGGCACGGAGTGTTAGCATAATGATAGCGTTGTGCTCGTATTGTGGAGGTATGGTGCGGAGGTTGCGATGTCCGAGGTCCTGGTGCGTCATCTTGATGAGGCGGTCGTCGAACAGCTCAAGGACCGCGCTCGCGGCAATGGCCGCTCCTTGCAGGCGGAGCTGAAACTCATCCTGGAAGAGGCGGTCCAGCGGGGGACGTCGCGGCCCTCTCGCGGCGAATACCGGGTCCTGGCCGACTGGGTCCGTGCCAGCCTGGGGGACCGTCCGCAGTCCGACAGTGCCGAGATGCTGGCGGAAGACCGGACACGATGAGCGCCGCCGGGGCCGAGACGGGGGCTTCGTCGGCACGCCTGGTCGTTTACGCGAGCGCCGTCATCAAGTGGCATATTGCATTCGAGTCGCTCCCCGGATTGGTCTCGGTTTCTCGGTTTGGAGGCCGACGCTTTCTCTTGACAGGAAAGTGTCAATGGGACATTCCTGAAGCGGTCCTTGACGTGAAGACTCAACCAGAGCGCCTCGGTTTTTTCGCAAGGAGGTGGAAAATGTCCTGTCTCCCTCGCTGGCTCACCGTCGGCCTGATCACGATGATCTCGGTCTCGGCCTCCTTTCAGGCCAGTGCGATGGACCCGACAGCGAAGGAGATTTATGATCGGGGCATCGAGCATGCCCGCCAGGGTCAGTACGATCGGGCGTTTGCCGACTTCAACGAAGTCCTCCGGCTCGAACCGAAGAATGCCCAGGCCCTTATCGCGCGAGGCTGCCTCTGGTCCGACCGGCGCGAGTTCGGCAAGGCGATCGCCGACCTCGACAGGGCCATCCAGCTCGATCCGAAGAACGCTCAGGCGTTCATCACGCGAGGTGGAGTCCTGGGCATGAAGGGCGAATTCGACCGGGCGAGTGCCGACTTCAGCGAGGCGATCCGACTCGACCCCAAAGAGCCGTTTTTTCGCTTCGGTCGGGGTGAGGTGTACATGGTCAGGGGCGAACTGAGCAAGGCCATGGCCGACCTCGACGAGGCCATCCGGCTCGACCCCAGGGTATCCATGTTCTATGAGAGCCGGGGCGGTGTCTGGATGATGAAGCGGGATTTCGACAAGGCGATCGCCGATTTCGACCGGGCCATCCAGCTCGACCCGAAGAACGCCAATCTCTTCATGGACCGAGGGCAAGCCTGGACGGCCAGGGGCGATCGACAAAAGGCCGCCTCCGATTTCCAGCGGGCCGCCGAACTCTCACGGAAGGCTCCGTGATCGGCTCGCCGCTTTCCTTTCTGCGCCTGCAGGGAAGGTCCGATTGCGCGGGGAGGGCGAAGTGTCTTCCGAGCCTGGGAGCGCACCTCGGGCGGAGTTCGCCCTCCCGTCCGGATCAGAGCCCATCCGCCGACGCGTCGATCAGGCATCCAGGTCGAACATCGCATCCAGCCGGGTGATCCGGAAAACCTCTCTCAAGCCCGGATCGAGAAGCCGGACAATCCATCGCCCGGCGTCGGTGCCGATGCGGCGCTTCCATTGGATCAGGCCGCCCAGCGAGGCACTTGATCGCTCGCGGATTTCACCGAAATCGAGGACGAGCCGGAGGTCGGGACGGTCGGCCATGGCATCGGCCAGGCGGTCGAGCCATCCCGGATCGAGCCGGAGACCGGCGGGTCGGACGGTCTCGATCGGCCGATCGGCGTCGCCGTCCAATCCGAGCAGGTGCCCGCGGCGTGAGCCGGAAGACTCGCCGGCCAGTTCGGACGGCTCGATCCGGATGTCGGAGCCCAGATCCGACCGCGTTGGGGCGAGCCTTCGGGCGTCCTCGTCGAGTCCACTGTCCCACGCACCCGCTCATGCTTTCGGTGGGGCCGTGCCCCTCCTGCTCGCCCACAGAACATGCTTCAGGTAAGCCCGCACAAGAGAATGTCTGCCCGGCGACACTCTTGCGGATCAACAAATGTTAATTTGTATTTTATAGGGTTTAGGCTGACCAAACTTATTAATGGAGAAATTTATATGATTATATGCAAGGTAATTGTTTTGTCTATTATTTAAGTTGCTCAGGTGGTTTTTTGATCGCGACTTTTTATTGAAATACAAAAATCTATGTAAGTTAAAAATTTTTTTCTTGACAAGTGTCTCAGGACCAAATTTAATGCGGCGGGCCTAGTGGACCCCAGCATCCGTTGGGACATCCATCCAAGAGACAATTCTCAGGAGGCGCAACTGTGGCTATTTCGTTGGGGAGACTGCGGCACAGCGACAAAAGGCGACCGGTGATGTTCGTCCCCGATTGGTCGGCACGGAGTGATTGGGGGCGACTTGAGGGGAGGTCGCTCGCGGCGCCGGCCATCTATCTCCTTGGTCCGCCTATGGACCCGCCCGGCACAGGAGACTTTGTTTACGCTGGAACCGGATCTTCTTCAGACACTGAGGTCCAGTCCGCCACCAGTTCTTCCGCAGTGACCAGCGGCACAACCACGGGTGTGGCTAAGGCCGATATCGGCGTGCTCGACCTGCAAGAGCCGACCCCGCCTGCGAGTCCCGTCGGGCAGTACGGTATCTCGTTCGCGTCCTCAGTCGTCGAGACCATCGCCGGTACGGGCAACGGCATGGTCGGTCTAGGGGCCGGTACCACGCTCTCCCGGTCTTACGTTTTAGCCGACAGCAATGGCACTGGGGACACTGCGGCCTATGTCACTGAAAAGTTCACTCTACAATACACGAACCCAACCAGCAGCATTGGGCTGTTGCAAGCGAGTCTCACAACCCCGGGACTCAGTGTCACTGCTACAGTCGGCAACGTCACAATCGGGGTGGGCAACACGATTCTCTTTCAAACCGCCGAGGTTCCCACTGGGAAAGGAAGCGACACGATCACGTTCGGGTTGGAGACGATCAAGTTTTCCGCCAGCGCTACCAACGCCGGTGACAGCGTCAATGTCACCGAGACGCAGCCAGTCGGGGCCCTCCCAGGCGCCGGGTGGAATTCGAATGGGACTGCCGTGGGCGTTCCCTGGGGAGTTAATTACAGTGGTGGGATTGGAATTTATGGAACTATGAATGATGGAAATACGTTGAAGTCAACCTACAGCCTGTCTATCTCGTCCACACCGCCGGCCTAAGTTCAGGGATGATCGTGTGAGCGGAGCAAGACCTCCGAGGCCGTGGTCGTACTTCCCGTTCACTTTTGGACGTATGACCTTTACTTTAACAAATCCTCCCTCAGGAGATCTCTCCATTCAGATGACGCGCCTGGCCGTTGCCGCGGTGGCCCTGTTTTCGACCTTCGCCGTTCCTGGCTGTGGCGATGGCACGGCCCCGCCGCCCACCGCGGAAGCTCTGACCAAGCCGGCCGACACCTCGCAGTTCGGCGGGATGATGGATCAGATGAAGTCCACCGTCGAGAAAGGCAAGAAGAACTGATTCGTTGAATCGGTCCGGCCGGGCCCGGCTGTACTCCGGCCATCCGGGCCGGTCGGACGATGCGCTTTCCTCTCCCGTCTGGAATCTGCCCGCTGGAATCGGAACGCGTCATTTCACCGTCCGAACCATTTTCGCGTTCGTGCCCCGTCTCTGACAGGGCTCATTACGGGCCACGACCATCGGGTCGAGCCATCACGGATCAAGCCGGAGGTCGTCGGGCTGGACAGCTCGATCCTGGCCTCGGCCCGGCAGGCCCGGGGGCGATGAGGCTTGGGCGTTAACTTAAGGGCCAGCACTCCCGAAAAACCCCTGGAATCTCAACGCTCGTGGCGTCGATTTCCCGGAGATTTGGCCCTTAAGTTAACGCCTATGGGCTCCTGCCCCCGATCCACTCGCAGCTCATCCGAACGCCATCATCGCCGGCTGGAGCCGGCTCCTACAAAAACCATTCACGCCCGCGGAGTCGGTCCCATTTTGTAGGAGGGGGCTCCTGCCCTTGGGCGTTAACTTAAGGGCCAGCACTCCCGAAAAACCCCTGGAATCTCAACGCTCGTGGCGTCGATTTCCCGGAGATTTGGCCCTTAAGTTAACGCCTATGGGGCGATGAGGCTCGTCCTCGGGCGCCCTCGATTGAGATCGCGATCGCGAGTTCCGCCCCGGATCACGGCATACCCGACCGGGCCGGCCGGAGAGCCGGACTGCGAAAAACACGAAAGATCGATCCTTGTCCGCTTTTCTCCCTGATGCTTTTTTTCATCATGAAAGATTCTCGGGCACAACATTCTCGACTCGGATCTTGAATAAGTGCGGTATGTTTGTCAGGGTGCTATCAACGGATCGCGAATCGCATGATTTTGATCGCGGCGTGTGCCGAATCAGGGGACTGATCTCGCGTTGACGGGACCAGACTGCGTAGAGGATCGCTCTGGTTCGGAGCCGATCAGGGCCCGGAGTCGGGCGGTCGCGAGGGCCGCGTGTGCCGCAGATCCCGTCCGCTGACTGGCCTTTCGATGGACGAAGCGCACCCGTCCACGCCGCTGACTTCGAGATCGAGTCCAATGGCCGGGCGTGTTCTGTTTCTCGCCCTTTTGAACCATTGCGAGGGTGTGCGAAGATGCGCATTGTGCTGTTTCAGTACGGGGATTTCGGGGAGGTTTATCGCCGTCTCCGGGCCGGTGGCCCCGAGACCTATCGTGACCAGCTGCATAGCGTGGACTTCGTGGCCTCGCTGGCACCAAGGCACGAGGTGACGTCGGTCGCGCTCTGCCGTCGGCCCCACGACGAGGAGCTTGGGCCGGGATTGCGCTCGATCGGGATTCCGTGCGATCTTGCCCACGATCGGCGCCGGATCTGGCCGGTGCTGGACCGGCTCGCCCCGGAGGCCCTCATCTGCCGGACGCCGAACAGGGCCGTGCTGAGATGGGCCGCGAGGAAGCGCGTCCACACGCTGCCCTCGTTCGCGGACATCTTCACGAGCGGGGGGCTGAGAACTCGGCTGAGGAACTGGCGGCTGGCCCGCGCGCTCCGGCGATGTCTCCGGCCGTGTGTCGCGAACCACAGCCTTTCGGCGTCGATGTCCCTGGCACGGCTCGGCCTGGGGCCCGAGGAGATCGTGCCCTGGGAATTCTGCCGGGTTCGGCCGGAGGGCGAGGCCAAGGCAGCCCCGCCGCCGGACCGGCCGTTCCGGCTCCTCTTCGCGGGGGCGCTCAGCGAATCGAAGGGGGTGGGAGATTGCATTGAGGGGGTCTCGATCGCCAACGAGGCTGGCGTGGACCTCGAATTGACGCTCGCCGGGCCCGGCGATGTCGATGCCTGGGCCGAGCTGGCGAGCCGTCGCGGCGTCGGGAGTGCGGTCCGCCTGCTCGGCGTGATCCCGGCGGAGCAGGTCCTTGCGGAGATGAGGACGAGCGATGCCGTGGTCGTCGCCTCCCGCCACGAATACAGCGAGGGCCTGCCGAATACGATCTTCGAGGCCCTCGCCTCGCGGAGCCCGCTGATCGCCTCGGACCACCCGGCGTTCGTCGACCGCCTGCGGCCCGACGTCGATTCCCTGCGATTCCGGGCCGCCGACCCCCGCGACCTCGCCCGGCAAGTGGTGCGGCTCATTCGCGAGCCCCAGCTCTACGGCCGCCTCTCGGAAGCCAGCGCCGAGGCCCTCGAGGGCCTGTACGTCGGGCTCGAATGGAGCGAACTCGTCCTCCGGTTCCTCGCCGATCCCCTGGATGAAGGCGGGTGGGTCCGGGCCCATTCGCTGGCCGCCCTGAGCGAATCGGGGGGGCCATTCGGACCGGTCCTCCAGGGCCGGGGCCAGGCTGCTCCAGGGCTAGTTAAGCCGGTGGCCTCGGACCGGGTGCCGAGCGGGATCGACGGCGATGGCCTTCCGCCATCGCGCCAGGGCCCTTCAATAAGCGAGGGGCGCGAGGACGTGCCGGAGGGGCTCGTCGGGGCCGTCTCGCGAATGGAGCGGGAATGAGGGACCTGAGTCCGGGGCGAGGGCGAGGATGGCCCAGGTTTTAGGAGGCCCTGACAAAACGGGGACTGGCACCTCGAAGACCCGGAGCTGGCCCCCGATTTGTCGGGGCTTATCAGGTCTCGCGGCGGACATCCGAAGAGGGCGGGACTTCCGATCCGGGCCGGTCGGCGATTCGCGCACGGGGTCGGGCGGGATATCCTGGGTAGGACGTGGGCGGTCGCGATCGATCGGATCGATCGATCCACCCAGGTCTTCCTCCCTGGAGCGTGCCCAACGTGGCCGAGCGGCCCCCATTCTCGCGATGGCGACGCCTCCCGCCGGTCTTCCGGACGGGGGAGAACCGGCCGATCGGCTCCGGCAAGGAGCTGGATCGGATCATCCTCTACCTGCCCACGCAGGTGCTGGACCTCGCCGAAACGCTCGCGCAACGGGCCGGCATCCCGGTCCTTCAGGAATATTGCGAGCGGCTCCTCACCCACGCGATCGAGGAGGAGCACCTTCGCCTGAAGGTCGCGCGCTTCGAGTCGCGTCGGGCCCTCGACGAGGGAATTCACGAGATCGAGGAAGACCCCGACTACCGTTCCGAATGGCAGGGACGTGTCGAGGCGAGTTCAGCCCCCCTGCCCCAGCCGCCCGGCGATGCTCTCGCCGTGGACCTTGTTCTCGCCGATGGAGATGAATCGCAGATGCTTCCCGGTCCCGTGGGTCCCGACGAGGTCGAGGGCGAAGCGCGCGTGATCCACGACGATGAGTCCGCGGCGATCGAGTCGGTCGTCGAGGCCGAGCCGGTCCAGACCGTGCGCCTGGCTTCCGACCGATCCGCCCTCGAGGTTCTGGCCCGGCACGTCGGCCAGGGAAACGACGAGCTGGGATTCCTGCCGTGTCTCCGTCGGGGGATGGCCGTTCCCCGGGCAAAAATCACCGAGCTGCTTCACGCCCTGACCCTGCTCGAATCGGATCTTCGAGGCGTCTCGGCGATCGAGCGGGGCCTGGCGCACGCCCTGCACCGCCTGGCGCTGGAGTCTCAGGTTTTGCTCACCGACGCCTGGCCGGGTGCGTTCGACGGGGCGATGATCGCCGCGATCCGGTCGGTGCAGGAGGCCGTCGAGCGGGTTCTCTCCGGCCAGGACATTCGCTACTATCCCAGCAACGCCGCGGCGCCCGCGGCCTCGGAGCCCTTGCCTTGACCGAGACCTTGCCCCCCGCCCCGATCGGCGACGGCCGATCGTCGACCGCCGCCTTCCGTCCCACCGATCTGGATTCGCTCCGCGAGATTGTCCGAGGCCAGGTCGCCGCCGGTCAGGCGATCTATCCCCAGGGCGGCGGAACCTCGCTCGACTACGGCGGCATCCCCGGGCGTCCGGGCGTTGCCGTCGATACCCGGTCGCTCGACCGCCTGATCGACTACCCGGCCGCCGACATGACGATCACCATTGAGGCCGGCATGACTCTCGCCGCGCTCCGAGGTCTCCTCGACGGCCAGGGCCAGCGGCTCCAGATCGACGCTCCCGATCCCGACCGCGCCACCCTGGGCGCGATCTACGCGACGAACACCTCCGGCCCCCGCCGATTCGGATGGGGACGGCCCCGCGACCAGATCATCGGCGTGGCCTTTGTCACGTCCGACGGAGCGCTCGTGCACGGCGGCGGTCGGGTCGTCAAGAATGTCGCCGGCTACGACTTTCCCCGGCTTTTGACCGGCTCGATGGGGACGCTCGGCGTGATCGCGCAGCTCACGCTGAAGGTCCGGCCGAAGCCCGAGGCCACCGCGATCGCCTGGGTTCCGATGCCCGATCCCTCGGCGATCGCCGATCGGCTCGACGCCCTGAATACCTCGTCGACCCGTCCGGTCGCGATCGAGCTTTTGAACGCTCCGGCCGCGGCGATCGTCGGGCGGGTCGCGGGCGCCGGGCTTCCGGCCGAGGCGCCGGCGCTGGTCGTCGGCTACGAGGACAACGCCGATTCCGTCCGCTGGCAGCTCGATCGCCTCGGCGCCGAGGTCGGCGTGACGGATCGGGCGGTCGTCGAGGGCGCGTCGGCGCTGGCCCTCTGGGACGCACTCACCACGTTCCAGGCCGAGGCGCCCGGGCCGCTCTCGTTCGTGGCGAACGTCCGGCCGTCGTCAGTCGCGGCGATGGTTTCCTCGCTCGATCCCTCGCGATGGGCAGCGCAGGCCCACGCCGGGAACGGGATCGTCCGCGCCCACGCCCTCGGCGACTGGACGCCCGACAACGCCGACGCCGCCATCGCCCCGCTCCGCGCCCGTGCGGTCCAGGACGGCGGCAACCTGATCCTATCGCGATGCCCAACCGACTGGAAGGAACGCCTCCGCGTCTGGGGCGAGCCGAGGGCCGACCGGGCGATCGCCGACCGTGTTCGCGCGGCGCTCGATCCGCATCATGCGATGAATCCCGGGCGGTTCGTGGGCTGAGTTTTCAGTTTTCAGTTTTCAGTTTTCGGCTCTTTACGAGAGCAATCATGTATCATTCGTTCGAAGACCTTGAGGTCTGGAAGCGAGGATGCCAGGTCGCTGTTTATGTGTTTGAGGTCTTCAGGGAGAGCCGTGAATTCGCCTTGCGGAATCAGATGCAGCGGGCGGCTTTATCGATACCATCGAACATCGCGGAAGGTTCCGAGCGAGGCGGTAGGGATTTCGAGAGGTTTCTCCGGATCGCTCGCGGATCTGCCGCCGAGCTTCGCACGCAACTCTACATCGCCAGGAGAATCGGGATGCTGGAAGATGAGCCATTTTTTCATCTGATCTCCGAGCTGAAGGCGATTTCGAAGATGCTCACCAGTCTCGCCCATTCGCTGGCCAGCCGACCGCGGGACGGAAAACGGAAAACCGAAAACTGAAAACTGAAAACTGAAAACTGAAAACTGAAAACTGAAAACTGAAAACTGAAAACTGAAAACTGAAAACTGAAAACTGAAAACTGAAAACTGAAAACTGAAAACCGAAAACTGAAAACCGAAAACTGAAAACCATCCGGCGGCGGACCGAGCCAGGGGAGGCCGTGGTCATGCGATGGGGTCTGGGGCCGGTCTTCGTTTATGATGGCCTCGTGGCGTCCCGGCGATGGCAGACCTACGCCGTCCGGGCCTTCGGCGGCGCGATGTTGTGCGTTGCCATCTTCACGGTCGTTTCGTCACGAACATGGTCGTCTGACAATTCGATGTCGTGGCGGGAATACGCGGCGATCGGCGAGTCGCTCTTCTACGGGATCATCGGCGTCGAGATCACGCTCGTGATGCTCGCGGCGCCGGCGGCGACGGCCGGGGCGATCTGCGTCGATCGGGCGCGCGGGACGCTCGCGCACATGCTCGTCACCGATTTATCCGATGTCGAGATTGTCCTCGGGAAGCTCGCGGCGCGGATGTTGCCGGTCCTCGGGCTGGTCGCCTGCTCGTGGCCGATCCTCGCGATCAGCTCGCTGCTCGGCGGGATCGACCCGATGGCGCTGGTGCTGGCGTTTGCGGTGCTGATCGCCGTGGCGCTGGTCGGCTGCTCGATGGCGATCACGCTCTCGGTCTGGGCGCGGAAGTCGCACGAGGTCGTGATGGTTGTTTACACCTTCTGGATGGCCGCCCTGCTCCTCTGGCCGATCTGGTACGGGATTTCGACCTACCCCGGCTCGATCATCGGCCGACCGCCCGAATGGACGCTCTGGCTCGACCCCTATTACATCGCCTATGCCCCGTATGCGAGGCCGGGCAAGCTGACAATCGAGGACTACCTCGGCACGTTCGGCTCGGCGCTCGGGCTCTCGGTCGCGCTGGTGTTGCTGGCGATCTGGCGGATGCGGCCGGTGGCGCGCAAGGGGATCGTCGGCGAGGGCCGGCCGTCGAAGCGGGTCGGGCCCGGGCTGCTGGCGCGGGCGGTCCGGATGCTGCCCGGCCCCTCGCTCGACGGCAATCCCGTCTTCTGGCGAGAGTGGCACCGGATGCGCGTCTCGCGATGGCTGCTGATCCTGGTCGTCCTGGTCGGCGGCTCGACGACCATGGCCTGCATTTACAGCGCCGTGGCCGCCTGGATGGCCTGCATTTACAGCGCCGTGGCCGCCTGGGTCCTCGGCCTCGACCCCTACGGATCGGGCGCAAGCCGCGATCAAATCATCCCTGGAATCTTCGGCACGTTCATCCTGCTGACCTTCGGCGGGCTGATGCTTGCGGCGTCAGCACCGACGTCGATGGCCGAGGAGCGGCAGCGAGGGAGCCTCGACCTGCTGACCGCCACGCCGATGTCGTCCGCGACGATCGTGATCGGCAAGTGGCTCGGCGCGCTGCGGCCGCTCCTTCTGCTGCTGATCGGGCCCTCGGTGTTCGCCCTGGCCCTGGCGACGGCCGGTCGGCCGGCGAGGGTCCTCCCGCCGGGACTGTCGGTCTGGCCGTACGGCGAGTTCGGTCTCGGGATGCGGCTCGGTCTGGCCGGGCTGGCGGTCGCGACGATTTTGATCCACGGCGCCCTGATCGCGAGCGTCGGGCTGGCGTCGGCCGTCTGGGTGGCGCGGCAGGGGCGCGCGATCGCGATCAGCCTCGGCTTCACGCTGGCGATCGGCGGCGGCTGGCCGATCCTGCTCTCGACCACGAGGACAGGAGCGGGTGGCGATAGCCTAGCGTCCCTCTCGCCGATCGTCGCCCTCGCCCAGATTCTGGAATGGCTGAGCCGGGACATGTTCTACAACCGGATGCCGTTCGGCTGGATCCTGTTCTGGGATGTCGAGTGCCTGATCCTGGCGCTGGGGCTGGTCTGGCTGACGATCCGGACGTTCGACGACTGCCTCGGCCGGATCCCCGACCGCCCCGTCCGTCGGTCGACGTTCGGCGACGTCCTGCTCGTGCTGGCGGTGATGATGGAGGCGGGCGGCGTCATCGGGTCGGTGGCCGCGTGGCGAGGGGCATTCCGGCACCCCTACTCCGGCGGAGGGCCCGGGATCACCCTGGCGGCGTTCGGGATGGCGGTCGGGCTAGTGCTGGCCTCGGCGATGGCGGCGCGCTCGACCTCGCGCGAGTCGGCCGAGGTCTTCGACCGCCGGTCGTACCTCGTCCGATGGTGGGAGGCGTTTCGGATGGTCCTGCTGCTGGCGATCGGGCCGGTGCTGATCGCGGTGGCGCTGGTTGTGGCGCCAGTGCGCATCTGGATCGATACGAGGGTCATACCGACGCCACCCGGAAGCAGTGGCACGTCCCAGCAGATCTGGACAAACTCAGGCACCTCGGACGTCTACGTGACCACGATCGACGCGAAGGGGATCCCGTCCTACCGCCTGGCGACCGCGGAGGAAATCGCCCGGTACGACACCAACCGCCCCCCTGCCCGGATCGATCGGCTGGGCCTGGCCGTGCTGTTGTTCGCAACGATCCTGGCCCACGGCGCGGCGATCGTTCAATTTGGCGCGGCGGTGGGCCTGGCGTGCCGCCGACGCCGGCGGGCCACCATGATGGGCATTGCGATCGCACTCGTCCCGATGGTGATCGGACCATACTTGATGGGCCTGGGCCCCATCGGCATCGAGCTGAGCACGATCGAGGCGGTGGTTCGACCTCTGGCCGTGATGTCGAGCGGTTGGGAGTCGGCGGCCTGGGTCCGACTCGACTGGCTCGCCTACTGGGACGAGATCCTCGTCGCCCTCGGCCTGATCGCCTGCGGGCTGGCGCTCTGGGCCCTGAACCGACGGGCGGCCCGGACGTCGGAAGCCGGGAAGGCGATCGGAGTCGAGGCCGCGTCCTGATCGGCCGGGCGCCGGGACGCGGCCCGATGGTCGTCAGAGCAATGTCTTGAACTCCTCGACGGTCAGGCCGGCCTGTCGGATGATCGCTCTCAGTGTCCCCTTCGCCACCTCGTTGTGGTCGGGGACGGTAAGCCGCCGATGAGGAGGATCGCCATGACGAAGCACGACGTGACTGCCCCGTTGGTGGTCGACCCCATAGCCGATCTTCTCCAACGCGCTGATGACCTCCCGCCCCGAAATGAGCGGCAAGAAACTCAAAGAGCGACCTCCACGATCTCCTCGGAGATCGGCGATGGGATCGGCTCGGAGTGGGCGTTCAGGCTCTCCAGGTAGGCCCCGATCGCTTCCTTGATGTTCTCGATCACCTCCGACCGGGTCCGCCCCTGAGACAGGCAACCTGGCAGGACCGGGACTTCGGCCACGAAGACGCCGTCCTCATCCTGCTGGATGGTCACACGGAACCTCATCCTCGTCCTCCTTTCACGGCCTCGGCGGACCCGCCCCCGGGTGATTCCCGCCGGATTTCGAGCTGGGGATTCTCATTTTCGACCCATCTCCCGGTCGGTCTGCTCCTGCATCGCCTTCTTCTTCGCGGGATACTCGATGACGACCAGCTCCTTGTTCTTGGCGTCGTAGGCGTATTCCTGGTAATAGGGGAGCATCGGAAGCTGGATGCCGTCGGCCCGGCCCTTCTTGATGATCACCTCCATGAATTCCTCATAGGTCTTGGGCTTCTCGCCGTTGAGCGCCTCATACTGATCCATGTCCATCTTGACCTTCATCCTGGCGATCTTGCCCACGCTGGTGCGGTAGGCGGCGGCGCTCTGGGTAAGCGGGTCGGCCACCTCGATCTCAGTGGGGGCGAGGATGGCCCCGTTGGCGAGCTCCTTTTCCAGCTCGCGGACATCCTGGGTCGTCTTGTGGAGGGTCTCGCGCGCCTGGATCTTGGGCTTGGCCGGCTTCTTCTCCTCCTCACAGCCGACGAGGAGCAACATGGGCGTCGCGAAGACCAGGGCGAGGGCAGGCAGGCGGAGGGAAGGCAACATGGTGGGAGTCCTGGTTGGAGATTTCCGAACGACCCCGGTCCATCCCTGGGTTCGTCGATTCGCCGATCCGTTTAGGATATCCGTCCGGTGCGCGGAAGGCGATGAGGTCCCGGCCCGAACGGGTCGGGGTCAACCCTCCAGGGTCGCGAAGGCCCGCTTCATGGCCCGGGCGGTCGCGGCGACGGCCTCGGCCGGGGGGAGCGTCCGGAGCGCCGCGTTGAACGGCTCGGCGCGGACGGGTCCGTCGTAGCCGATCGCCGAGAGCGCCGCGAGGAAGCCCTTCACGTCGATCACGCCGGTCGAGGCGGGCAGCTCGCGAACGAGGTCCCGCTGCTGATCGACGGGGATGAAGCGAGGAGCGTCGTTGAGGTCGCAGGCGACGACGTCGGCGTTGGTCAGGCCGCGGATCTCGGCCGGGGTCTCGCCGGCGGTGTACCAGTGCCAGCTATCGAGCACCAGGCCGACGTTCTTGCGGTCGATCTCGGCGATCAGCTCGCGCATCTCGCCCATCGTGTGGATGAACGGGTATCGCGAGGCGGTCCACGAGGTCTTCGGCCCGACGTACTCCAGCCCGAACCGGATCCCACGATCGCCGAGCACCGAGGCGACCTCGCGGAGCCGTCCGGCGTGGCGTCGGAAGTTGGCGACGTAGGGAAGCTTTCCGTGGGCGGGACTGATCCACGTCCCGACCCGCGAGGCCCCGGCGCGCTTGAGGGCATCGGCAAAGGCGGGGAGCTTTTGCATCCCGGCGCGGAAGGTGGCCTCATCGGCCCGGAAATCGACCGCGAGCCCCGAGGCGCCCCAGACGAGGTTGTGCGCCTTCATATTTTCCATGAGTTCGGCGAGCTGAGAGTCGGAGAGTTTGCCGAGGAATCCGGCGTCGGGCGCGACCGACTCGAAGCCGTGATCGATCGCCAGCTTGACGGCGGTCGGCGGATCGGCGCTGACGCCGAGGTTGCCACAGACAAGGTCAATGGTCATCTTCCGGCCCGAGCGTCCGCCTGCGCCCGCCGATCCGGCCGCCGCCATCGACCCGGCCGCGACCGCTGCCTGAAGAAATTCCCGACGTGACAATGTGAGCATTTGGATACTCCGCCGCTGGACGCCCTCGCGATTTCTCGACCGTCTCATGGTAGCCCGGCGGGCGACGGGTCGAAAGGGAGTGTGCGGTGATCGATCCGCCGCGCCTCGGGGCGCGGAACTGGCCAGGGCCGTCGAGCCGAATGGAATAGTCCCGGCGAAGATGGCAGGATATTAGCCCCGTGTAGGATGGAACTTAGCTCTCGACAGCGCCATCGAGATCGTGTTGAATTTCGCTGTCGGGCCTCGGTAGGGAGTTGCACGGTTCCGGGCGAAGTATCTATCTTGCTTATTAGCAATAAGTTGTGGTTCGGTGCCGCGCTCTCTGATTGGTCTGTGTACCTGACCACTAGGTCCAAGCCGGTGGCCATCAGGTAGGACTGGAAACTCATGTCCGAGCGATCGATTCTTACAGGAGAGCAGGTCTCTCATTTCGACCGCATACTCAGTCTCGATCCCCGGGATTTCGCGAAGATTCTCCGTCGACTCAAGGCGGTAAGACAGTTTCCGGTGAGCCCCTCGGGCCTCCGAGATCTGATCGGGAACGCCCTGACGTCGGAAAAGCGGTCTGAAGAAGGGAATGCGATCAAGGCCCTCGCCAATATCCTGATGGGCATGGGGACCGTTGTCTCGCGCGGGATGACCGAGATCGAATCCTATCTGGACGCGATCCGGGCGGACCTTAAGGCGGCGTGGGCCTCCGAACCGGCGAAGATCGAACGTTGGGACCGGATTCGGCCCCCGCTCGTCGAAATGCTCAGCACCAAGCCGGTGCGAACGACGGTCAAGGCACTCGACATCGCTTATGAGTATGCGAACCTGCTCCAGTTTTCACGCATCATGACCGACGTGAGGCCGGTCTTCAACGAGGACGGAGACGAGGTCGAGGGTGCGGTTGTCGCCTTCACTTTGAGGATGAATCTTCTGAATGCCGGCCACTCCCAGAGCCTGAGCATCGCCCTGGATGCCCTCGACCTTCGACTTTTGCTGGAGCAGTGCGAGAGGGCTCTCCAGAAAGCGGAGACGGTGCGGAACTACTTCTCGTCGAGGGACAGTAGCCTCACCTTCGCGATCGTAGGGGCGGAGGATTCGAATGAGTCTGATTGAGTGGAATTCTCTGAGGTCTGGGCCCATGTCACGGTGGAAGGCTGTGCTGTTGGCATCCGAGGATCTTTGCGGGCCGAGGAGCGTCGGCTCGAAGCTGAAGAGGGCAAATCGAGGGGCGCCTCTCGGAGAGGTCCCGGTGCAGTCCGAGGCCAAGCGGAGCGTTGTCCGCTCCCGGGAGAATTCGAAGCGACCCGGTCGGAAGGAGATCGGCTCGGACCGTGGTCGCTTTCGGGCCATACCACGGGCGGATCGGAAGGCTGAACGGCCGGTCTTGCAGGTTGAGAAGAAGGCGGTCGTCCGAGAGCAATTCGACGGACGCGTCGATGACATCATCGACGGAACGGCCTTCGTCACGCTCGTTTCGGAGCATGGAGAGACGATCGCCGCGCAGTGGCCGGAGCAAGATCTGGCCAGGAAATCGATTGGCCGGGGGGATCTCTTCCGGTGGACCCTCACGGATGCGGGGGATGTCATTCGGTCTTCCTTCCGGAAGGTGCCAAGAAAGCGGATCCCGGACGATTTGTGGGAGGAAATCAAGAAAATCAAGGCGGCTTATGCCGATCTCCTGGTGGACGATGGCGATGGCGACGAAGAGGGCTGAACTCCATCTTTATTTGTTCGGCGCGTCCTCCGGCGAGAGCATCGTGATCCAACTGCCCGATCGGTCCTGGGCCGTGATCGATTGCTTCGCAACCTCGTCGAAGGATGTACGGACGAATCCCGCACATGACCTGCTGAAATCCAGAGGCGTCCGTGAGCTGGCCTTCCTCTGCCTGACACATCCTCATGCCGATCACTTCACCGGGATGAGCCGCCTGGTCCGCGATTTCCAGATCAGGAAATTTTGGGGGTTCGGCGGCCTCCAGCCGCCCGATTTCGACCTGTTGAAGTCGTTCTTCCAGGCCGACGCCGCGACCAGCAGCAACCGATTGGATGCGGATGCGCGGGAGGGGGCGGCGGAAATCTCCGAGCTCTTCGATGGGATTCTGTCCCAAGTTCCCTCCACACAAGCGGTGTCTGCAAAGACGCTGATCTATCCGGAATCGGTCGACAAGAGGTCGAGCGTCCGGATCTGGGGCCTGGCACCGTCCGGGCGCCACACCGACGAATACAAGCGATGTTTGGTGAAGTCGTTCGCTAGAAAGCGCTTCAAGTCAGCGTTGCCAGGAGCGGACCACAACCTGATCTCGTCGGCGCTCCTGATTCAGTTCGGTCGGACGAGGATCATCCTCGGCGGCGATGTGGAGAACGAGGGCTGGCAGCATGTGCTGGACGATAAGCCCGTCGATGACCTCTCGGCCCACGCCGTGAAGGTCTCGCATCATGGGTCGAAGAACGGCTTTTGTCTCGGGCTCTGGGATCGGTTTTCGGCCGGCAGCAAGCCTGTCGCGATCCTAACGCCGTTCGCGTCGAAAGCCCTTCCCCAGAGGGAGGCGCTGGACCATATTCAGGCGAGAGCGTCTTCCATTCACTCGGCCGCAGTCCTGCGACACGATGAGAGTTCCTTCCCGACAGCACCCGACCCCAGCTTCACCCGAATACGTGCCATGCTCGCCGCGAAGGCAAGGGCAAGGCTCTCGGGATCAGGTCGGAAGGGCGGCGCGTGCCACCTGATCTTCGACAACAGGGGGCATTTCACCCTGGAACACGAAGGGGAAGCCGGGCGAATCGCGTGATCAAACCTCTCGCCTGGCACTCTGGAATCGTCAGCTTTCCTCCGATCCCGGCGGCTTTGTCGAGGTCGATGGCGGCGGCGTGGGCAGAATGTAATAGCCCTGCACGTTCGTCTGGGCCGATGACGCGGGCGGGTTCGTCACGGTGATCGTTAGCGCCCCGATCCCCATGAGAATGCCACCGTTGATGTTGGTCGGGGAGCTGCGAAATCGAACGTTGTTCGACGTGCGCTGATCGTAGGCCGCCGGCCCCCAGGTGGCACGCGTGTCGGTCAACTGCACCGTCGCGCTGGCGGCGAACTGGCTCCCCGAAATCGTGAACGAACACGATTGATCCTGCACCCACGTGGTTGTGCTGGCGGTCGCGCCGTTGATCTGAGGGGTGGCCATGAAGGAATCTCCTCTCTCGATGGGTTCTTAACGAATTTGATACTTCCGACGCGAGAGATGTCGTCGCGCTCCGGGAGGGGTGTTGTTTGATCGCCCCGCGCGGGTATTCGGACGTCTTACGCCGATTATTGGGTCATGCCTCCACGATTTCCAGTCGTTCACCCAGGATTCATGCGAGCTTCCCCTTGCCAATCGGAGCCGATCGCTGTGCAATCGGGTTCGGGGAATCCGGCCGGATGAGGCCGGCGACCACCCGCCCTCACGCGATCGGGAGCAGCCGCATGAGCGTTCCGTCGACGTTCCTCGCCTCCGAGTCCGATCCCCGCCCCGATCCGCGCGGGCCGCTCGGCGCGATCTTCGCGCCGAGGGCTGTCGCCGTCATCGGCGCCAGCGAGAAGCCCGGCAGCGTCGGCCGATCGATCCTCTGGAACCTCATCAGTAGCCCGTTCGGCGGAACCGTCTACCCGGTCAACCCGAAGCGGCCGAATGTCCTGGGCATCCGTGCCTATCGCGATCTGGCCGCGATCCCCGAGCCGGTCGATCTGGCTGTCGTTGTCACGCCCGCTCCGAGCGTCCCCGAGATCATCGGCCAGTGCGCCGATCGGGGCGTCAAGGGGGCGATCATCATCTCCGCCGGCTTCAAGGAGGTCGGTCCCGAGGGCGCCGAGCTCGAGCGCCAGGTTCTCGAACAGGCCAGGCGCGGCGGCATCCGGCTGATCGGCCCGAACTGCCTCGGCGTGATGAACCCGGTGATCGGCCTGAACGCCACCTTCGCCGCCGGAATGGCCCGGCGCGGGAGTGTCGGATTCCTCAGCCAGAGCGGCGCCCTGCTGACCGCGATCCTCGACTGGAGCCTGAAGGTCAACGTCGGATTTAGTGCGTTTGTCTCGATCGGATCGATGCTGGATGTCGGCTGGGGCGATCTGATCGATCATCTGGCCGACGATCCGGAGACCAAATGCATCGTGATCTACATGGAGACGATCGGCGATGCCCGGGCGTTTCTCTCGGCCTCGCGCGAGGTGGCGCTTTCCAAGCCGATCATCGTGATCAAGGCGGGCCGGACCGAGGCCGCGGCGAAGGCGGCGGCCTCGCACACCGGCTCGATGTCCGGGAGCGACGAGGTTCTTGAGGCCGCCTTCCGCCGCGCGGGGGTTCTTCGGGTCGACTCGATCTCCGAGGTCTTCGACATGGCCGACGTCCTGGCGAAGCAGCCTCGCCCGCGCGGGCCGAGGCTGGCGATCGTCACCAACGCCGGAGGCCCCGGCGTCCTCGCCACCGACGCCCTGATCAAGAGCCGGGGCGAGCTGGCCAAGCCTTCCCCAACGACCATCGAGGCCCTCAACGCCTTCCTCCCCGCCGCCTGGAGCCACGCCAACCCGATCGACATCCTCGGCGACGCCGACCCCAAACGCTACGCCCAGGCACTCGAGGCCGCCGCGCGCGACGAATCGACCGACGGCCTGCTCGCGATCCTCACTCCCCAGGCCATGAGCGACCCGACCGCGACCGCCGAGGCCCTCTCCAAATTCGCCAAAATCCCCGGCAAGCCCGTGCTCGCAAGCTGGATGGGAGGCGAGTCGGTCGCGCCCGGCGAGGAGGTTCTCGACCATGCCGGCATCCCCACTTTCGCCTATCCCGACACCGCCGCCCGGATCTTCACCCTGATGTGGCGGTCGTTTTACAACCTCCAGGCGATCTACGAAACGCCGACGCTCCCCTCCGGCGAGGAAGACGCCGACCACGCCGCCTCCACCGCCAGCGCCATCGTCGACGCCGCTCGCGCCGAGGGCCGAACCATCCTGACCGAGGACGAGTCGAAACGCGTCCTCGCCGCTTACGGCATCCCAACCACCGAGTCTCGGATCGCAACCACCGAGGACCAGGCCATCCAGGCCGCCCGCGCGATCGGCTATCCGGTCGTCCTGAAGCTGCACTCCAAAACCATCACGCACAAGACCGATGTCGGCGGCGTGCAGCTCGACCTGGCCGACGAGGAAGCGGTCCGCCTCGCCTTCCGGTCGATCGAGTCGTCGGTCCGCGATCGAGTCGGCGCCGGGCACTTCGACGGCGTGAACGTTCAGCCCATGCTCCGGCTCGACGGCTACGAGCTGATCGTCGGCAGTAGCCTCGATCCCCAGTTCGGCCCGGTCCTCCTGTTCGGAACCGGCGGCCAGCTCGTCGAGGTTTTTCACGACCGGGCGCTCGGCCTCCCGCCGCTGAACTCCACGCTCGCCCGCCGGATGATGGAACAAACCCGAATCCTTCAGGCGCTCAAGGGCGTCCGCGGACGCCGGCCGATCGACCTGGCGGCACTCGAACAGTTGCTCGTGCGCTTCAGCGACCTGGTCGTCCAGCAGCGCTGGATCAAGGAAATCGATATAAACCCACTTCTCGCTTCGCCCGATCGGTTGCTGGCGCTCGACGCCCGGGTGATCGTGCACGGTCCCGAGGTGGAACCCTCCGCCCTGCCTCGACTGGCGATCCGGCCGTATCCCTCTCAGTACGCGACCACCTGGACCGCCAGCGACGGGACCCCGATGCGGCTCCGGCCGATCCGCCCCGAGGACGAGCCGATGCTGGTCGCCTTCCACGGGACGCTCTCCGAACGAACGGTGGCCCTCCGCTACTTCCACGCCATGAAGCTCAGCGCCCGGGTGGCGCACGAACGCCTCACCCGGATCTGCTACATCGACTACGACCGGGAGATCGCGCTGGTCGCCGAGCGCGAGAACCCCGAAGCCACCGACACCCGAGAGATCGCCGGAGTCGGCCGGCTCTCCCGCCTCCGCGGAACCGACGACGCCGAATTCGCCCTCCTGATCTCCGACCGTTACCAGCGCCAGGGGCTCGGAACAGCCTTGTTAGACCGACTGGTCGCGATCGCCCGGGACGAGGGGATCGGCCGGATCGTCGGGTCGATCCTCCCGGAGAACCTCGGGATGAGACGCGTCTGCGAGCGACTCGGCTTCCGGCTCTCGCTCGACGCCGACGACGGCGTGCTCAGGGCCGAGCGCGTTCCCTGATCCCTCGGAAGCACGATCCAACCGCTCCCGGCGGCGATCGCACCCAATCGCCAGACGCCAATCGCCCCTGGATACGAGTCCTCCGGAATAAACCGATCTCACGCCATCCCCACCCGGCCATCCCGTCCCTCAACTCATCAAAAAATCCAGTAAATCCAGAGATCGGATAGAACGTAATTCCCTGCCGTTGACCCCCTATGTCTCCACGTCTCCGCCCCTCCGGTGGCACATCCTCGCACTGTCCCATCGTGGCATCGAAAAAAAGCCGCGCGTAAAGGAATTTTGATTGCCAGGGCCGACTTCTCCGTTTACATTCGCTTCACACCAATCTTTGGGTCAGTTACTTCGAACAGATTTAGAGGTCATGAGGAATGTATCGCCCATCATTCAGGGGATGGGCAAGCCTAATTTCATAGGCGCATTCCTCGACCCAACATTTCTCTGGGGGGTTCTCGTGTCATCGATGAAGAAGCGGATCTCTGGGCTATGCCTGGCCGTGGTGCTGGGCGCTTCGGTCGGTTGCGATCAGGGGACGGCGACGAATGGCCCGGCGACGCCTCCGCCTGCCGCGACCCAGCGCAACAAGGCCATGGGCGACTTCATGATGAAGAATCAGCCGGCCGATAACGCGCAGGGGAGGTAAATCGGTTCTCCGCCACGGTTCGGTTCGACCGCTGCGATGGGATCGGACCGATGGAACCGACCATGAGTCTGGGGCCATTGGTCCACATCCGGAGGCCGCGGAGTCCCTCCCCCCGCGTCGATCCGGAAGCGATTCGTTTATCCTTTCTTTATGCCATTCCCGATGGAGGTTTCCGATGAAGAGGCATGCACGTCGCGGTTTCACGCTGATCGAGTTGCTGGTCGTCATTGCGATCATCGCGGTGCTGATCGCCCTGTTGCTTCCGGCCGTGCAGGCGGCTCGCGAGGCAGCCCGCCGGGCGCAGTGCGTCAACAATCTGAAGCAGATCGGTCTGGGCCTGCACAACTACCACCAGACTTCCAACGTCTTCCCAATGGGCTCGACGCTCCAACCGAACAACCCGCCGTACACGGTTTACAACTGGAGTTGCTGGAGCGCGCAGGCGCAGATGCTCCCCTTCATGGAGCAAATGCCGCTGTACAACGCGGCCAACTGGTCGTGGGCGCCCGAGCCGTATTCCGAGCCGACGGCGCGAGACAAGGGTTATGCCTCGCTCGGCGGTTACATCAACATGACCGTGTACAACACGAAGATCAGTTCGTTCCTTTGCCCGTCCGATCCGAACGCCGGACCGATCAACAACAACAGCTACCACATGAGCGTCGGGACGACGACCTTCAACACCGGCCAGCACATGCCGGCGAGTACGGGGGTCTTCGGCATGACGTACAGCTACGGCATCTCGGACATCACGGACGGAACCTCCAACACGATCGCCGCCGCCGAGGCCAAGTGCGGCAACGGCAACGCCAGCCCAGGCGGTCCCGCGCCGGGCAATGGCACGATGTCGAGTGTCGGTAACGCCGCCAACAAGCTCGACGTCAGCCAGATCGCCTACAACCTGGTGACCGCCGACCTTCAGAATTGCAGCCTCTCGTTCCAGACCCTCTTCCTGGCCGACGACCGTGGCTATCGCTGGGGCGCCGGCATGATGGGCTACACGCTGTTCAACACCGTCGTTCCGCCCAACGGCGGCGGCCAGTACACCTGGAATAGCTGCCGGGTTGGCTGCTGCCAGCAGGCCCAGGCCGCGCACTATCTGCCCGCCTCGAGCTGGCATGCCGGCGGCGTGAACGCCCTGGCGGCCGACGGCAGTGTCAAGTTCATCAAGAACTCCGTCAGCTTCCAGACCTGGATGGCGCTGGGCACCCGAGGCAACGGCGAGGTTCTCTCCGCCAACAGTTATTGATCGCAACGGATCGATGGCAAATCGTCCGGCGACCGGCGAGCCGGGTGGTGCAAGGCCACCCGGCTCGCTTTGTCTCAGGCTTTGTCCGTTTGCCGTACCAGGGCTTCTCGACGTTCTCCTTCAGTAGCCTGTCCAGCGTGCGCCGGATCATGTCGGGGACATCCTTTGCCCCGCCCAGGAAGACGTGGGCGCCGGCGACGCGATCGTCTTTCTCCGAGAGATGCCGGACGAACGAGACGAGTGACGTCTTGCCGATCCCGCGCTCGCCGGTCACAAAGCCAATCTTGAACTTTCCCCGGGCGGCGGCCCGCACCAGGCTCCTGAGCCGTTCGATCTCCCGAACCCGTCCCACGAAGAACTCGATGGGGACCCGCTGGCCTGGCGTGAACGGGCTCGACTCCGGGCTCATCGAGTTCCTCCTGATCGTCGGAACGACACATCGGCGTCGGAAGGCCGTGACTCGACCGCGTACGTCAACCGGCGCCTCACCGAAAGAGACTGAGATCGTCCCGCCGACCGATTGGGCTTGAGGCGGAATCCTGGTCCAGTTCCGAACGCGGCTGGCTACTCATGATAAACCACTCACGGGGAAAAGACCCGCGCACGCTCCGGATCCCGGGTCGCGACCACACCGGACCACCCCGGCCTCGGCTCCGCTCCCGATTCCCCCAGGTCCGGCGCCCCGCTGGGTTTCGCCACGGGCGCCCGTCCGGTAAGATGCAATCACCGCGCGGGGCGATCGGACCGTACGGAGCCTAGATACGTATCGATAAATAAGGTTCTGAATAAACTCCGAAGGAAAATATCATGGATCGGGAAGAGCGGTTGGCCCCGGCGATTCGGGGCGTCCGTGGGGTGGTTGGAGTGGGGCCGGGCCGTCTCGGGGCCGAACCGGCCGTTTCACCGGCACTGGAGAAGCTCGCCGAGCTGGTCCGCCAGGCCGAGGCCAAGACCAGGGCCCGAAAGATCGAGGGAGAAACGCAGCACGCCGCCGAGCAGTTCCGCGCCGCCGAGCTTCGGGCCCGCAAGGCCGTCGAGCGGCTCCGCGTCGTTCGTCCGGCCAGTCTCCGGGCGCTCGAACAGGCCGATCACGAGGAACAACTTCTGAAAGACCTGATGCGCAAGCTCGCGCAGTTCAAGTCGTCGCTAAACTCGGAGACCGACGCCGAACGCCTCATCGAGACCTCACGCGCCGAGATCGAAAACGCCAGGCGACGCGCCCGCGCCGACCTGGAAGATGTCGGCCGCGACGTCGAGGAGGCCCGCCGCGACCTTCGGACCGCCACCGACGCCTACCGCAACCTCCGCCGCGAGATCGACCGCTTGCAGCCCGAGCTGGCCGAGCAGTTTGCCGTCGAGGACCGACTCCTCTGGGACGCCGAGGCCCACTTCCCCGGCGGCCAGTTGCAGCTTCTGGCCCACGAGGTCGACGCCGGCATGGCCGCCTTCGGCGCTCTGGGCAAGCTCGAACAGTACGCCCGGCTCAAGGTCTGGATCGGACGGTTCCGGCACTATCAGGCCGCCCACGACCGCGACGCCGAGATGACCGAGGAATTGCAGGCCCTCTCGCACCGCGTCTTCCACCAGCTCAAGTTCCTCTCCCGAACCTACGAGCCCGGCTACATCGAAGCCTTCCGCCAGGACTTCTCCACCGACTGGGCCGCCTACGTCGCCGAGGCCCAGGAGCAACTCATCCAGGCCGTCGAAAACAGCCGGCGCGCCCGAGACACCTCCGACCCACGCGACCGCGATCGCGATCGAGACCGCCCCTCGACGATCGGTTCCCGCGTCGTCCCGCATCCCTCCGCCTCGATCTCCATCCCCCGCGGCGGAACCGCCTCCCTCGCCGAACTCCGATCGCTCGTCGCTCGGGCCCGACTCCCCGAGGAGGGCCTCGTCGAGTTCCTCGACCTCCTCAAGCAGACCGTCGAGGACGTCGGCCCGAGCCACCCCGAATTGCTCCGGCTCGCCCTCCCGTTCCGCGAGCACATCGCCGGAGAAAACGGCCTCGACATCCTGCGCAGAACCCTCGAAGGAATCCAGGCTCGACGCGATCAGGCCACCCTCCGCGACGACAACCTCGATGACGACGACGACCACACCGACGAGGACGAGGACGAGGACGACGACGACTTCGAGGACGAGTGACCGGCGAAATCGAGTGACCGGATGCCTCCGCATCCGCCAGGTCCCTCCAAAGGAGGCGCGTTCCATGGCCACCGCGACCGAACCGATGACCGCCGAGGAGTTCGCCACCCGGCCAGATCCCGGATATCCCGAGGAGTTGGTTCAGGGGAGGATCGTATCGATGCCGCCAGCGACTCCAAGACACGGAAAAGTCTGCGGCGAGACGCATTTCATCCTGCGGAGTCATGCCGGTCCGCACGACCTCGGCCACGTCCTCTCCAATGATTCGGGCGTCGTCACCGGGCGAGATCCGGACACCGTGCGTGGCGCGGATATCAGCTTTTACAGCTATGCGAAAATCCCCAAGGGAAAGTTTCCCAGGGGCTATCTCAAGATCGTGCCCGACCTGGTCGTCGAGGTCCGCTCGGACGACGATCGATGGCGAGACATTCTT
>DAIDKV010000184.1 GCA_027449865.1 Planctomycetales bacterium | reverse complement strand
GTGGCGTCGGTGAGTCCGGATGTGTTCCAGGAATAGGAATAAGCACCCGAGACCGGGTCGATGACCTGGGCGCGGAGGTCGACCGCGGCGCCGGGCATGGCGATCTGATCGGCGCCGGGGACCAGTGCCGAGCCCTGATTGATGTCGAGCGTGACCACTGTGAACGCGGGCGATCCGCCGCCACCGCCGGACCCGGTCAAGGGAATGGCCATCGCGGTCGTGGTGGGAGTTGCGGTCGCTGAAGATGTCGAGATGTGCGAGAGCGTCGGAGTCGATGTCGAGACATCCAACCGGCTCAAACCGATCGTGGAAAGCATCGCCGCGGCCGAGGCCGCCGATGTCGACGTGGCCGACGCTTTGACCGCGGGCGAAGCGCCGACGGCGCCGGTCGGCCGGGATGTCGGGACAGTCGACCCGGGATGCGAGGGCAGCGCCCCACCGGCACCACCGCCTATCGGCTGGGCCGGCTTCCACGACGTCGCGAGCGCGGACGATGATGCGTCGAGTGTGGCGACGGTGCCAAGCGACCGGACAAACGCCATCGGATCGCCTTCCCTGGAGGAGACTTTCACGCCCTCGATCCCACCAGAATCCGCCCCACCCGACGATCCGACGGGAGCCGTCGCGATCACGATGACCACATCATCCGACGTTCCGACGCCCCGCCCGGTCGCCGGTACTGGAATGGCGAGAGACGTGGTCGTCCCGCTCACCGGCTCAATACCCCCCCCCCCGTTGAATGCGTGAATGCAATCTGAGCGGCGAGCGGGAGGGAGCCGACGGCGAAGGCGGCGAGTCCGATGGGCGTGGCCGGGGAGCGAGGATCCATCCGGTCGAGGTCAATGATGCGAAGGGCGGTGGTTCGACGTCGACGGAAAGCGGGACGCGGGCGGAGCGATCGCATGGGCGCGTACCTCACGTGGGTCACCGGATCGAGGCGCCGTGTTTGGAAGTGGATCTTCGGGTTGTGAAATCGAATGAGGCCCAGGATCGAGAGAGGTGCGATCCGTGGGCTTTCGATGAGATCGGGACTTTTGATTCCGTATGGCCTATTGATGCGCGAGTGGCATCAGGGATGTCAAGAGATTTCCTGGTCCCTCGTGGGTTTTTTCTGGAGCGGTCGCGGGGTTGTCCAGCGACCGCTCCGTTCTCACGACCAGAGTCTCCCGGGGCTGGTGGCGACGAGGCCGGGCTCGTCGCTATCGTCGTTGAGGCCGTCGGTCCACTCGTGGGCGTCGGCGACCGAGTCTTCGAGTTCGGTTCGAAGTCGCTTCCTCGCCGTGTGGAGGCGGCGCTTGACCGTGCCGAGCGGCACGTCGAAATTCTCGGCGATCTCGAGGAGCGAGTGGCCGCGGATGTAGAAGGCATCCAGAACCTCGCGATCGAGCGATCGGAGCCGGCTCAGGGCCGCCCGGAGCCGCTCCACTCGCTCTCGGCTGATCAGCTCGTCGATGGGTTCGTCCGACTCGTGCGACGCCCCTTCCAGAACGCCCACCTCGACGCTCGGCGGAGCCACTCTTCGCGTCGCTCGGTTGATCGCCATCCGGACCGTGACCTGTCGGAGCCAACCGGCGAACCGCTCGGGCTCGCGAAGCTGGTCGATCCGCCGGAGGACGTGCAGGAAAACCTCCTGCGTCAGCTCGAGCGCATCGCTCGCGTTCCCCAGTCGACGGATCGCGATTGAGTGGACTGTCGGCTGGAACTGCTCCACCAGCTCGCCGAGCGCCCCGCGGTCGCCGCGCTGGGCGCGGACGACGACCGCGGCCAGCTCCGACCAGTCCCTGCTCTCCGTCTCGATCTCCCTCGTCATCGTTAACACGTGATCCGCCTTCCCCGTTCGCGGGGTCGTTCCGAATCCCAGAATGCCCCGTCCCGGCCCGCTGAATGAAAGGCGGGGTTGGCAGGGGGCGGACTCGGCGCCATCGATGGACGTCGTGCAAGCTGGACGACCGGTTTCCAGGCCAGGCGACACCAGGACGTCCAGATTCGGACGACCAGTGCCGGGCCGGCGGCCGGCGGCCAGCGACGGGCCACTACGCGAGCGCGGCGGGCCGAGATCGAACGATCAGGAACGCGGGCGCGTCCCCCGATCGTGAGAGATCGATCGACCTGTCGTGCGGGACCTTGGGCTCCATTCCGCGATTCGGGATCTCGTCCGACCGCCCGGCCATCCCAGGTTGACGTGCTCGCCCCTGGAAAGAAGGGCGGGTCGTCATCAGAGCGGCGACGCGGGTGTCGAGATCATCGAGGCGGAAGTGGACGGTCGGGGCTCACCTTCCGACGGCGGCGGCCGATAGGACCGCCCCGGCTTTCCTCGAAGCGAACCGGGTGGATCGCTTCAGGCCGGGTTTACCCAGAGCCTTCGCCGCGATCCGACGCCCTGAACTCGGTTCACACGCGTGCGAACCTCGCTCAGCGACGGCGGCCGACGCGGGTATGGTCCCGAGTTCGCCGATGGAGAAGCTCCGTTCGGGTCTACCGCCAAGGTCCGCCGACCTCGGTTCGGTCTCGACGCGAACGTCCACCGCGAGGAGTCCGGATCGCCGAGGTTGGCCGTCCGGCTGGCCTGGTCGCGGTCGGGTCAAGGTGCCCGGAATGCTCGGTACTCCGCATACCTCCGAAATGATCGGTGATACGGGATACCACATCATTCCTTCGCGCATAACGTCATGATGGGTTTGACGGGCGCGCAGGGTCTGACCATTGTTCTTGACGTTCGCGAAGAGCGCGAACGACCGCGTCCCGAGATTCAGCCGGTTCGAAAGCGTCCGGGCCGACAGCGTCAGGTTCGTGCGGTGGAACATGGCGAAACCCTCGCATCCGCCGTTCAGGCGGGAGTTGGAGGTGACCGAGATCGAGGCGGAAAGAAGGCGCCGGCGTCTCGGGTCACGGTGGATGGGGACGATTTTACGTCCCGCGAGATCGATTCGTGAAACGGGTCATGAGGTTCCGAGAAAACGGTCCGGTCGGATGGAGCTGGGTCACACACTCAGCGCCATGGTCGAGGGACGATCACGTGGGGAAGGCTGGTCCTCGGCTCTGGCGAGGCTCGGCGATCGGTCCAGGGATCGAGCGCGACTCTCCGGTGGTTCGTCGACGTAGACATCTTATCGCGAAGAATTGTTCGCGCGAAATCGGAAAAAATTCGAAAACCCGGCCAGGTGGAGCGACCGGCGGTGGGCCACGGTGAGGTGCGGGCCACGATAGACGACGCTGAAACCCTGATCCAGTAACAAGTTGAGCGGACCCCAGTTGTTCCGGACGAACAGCCAGCGGAATTCGGGATCGAGTTTGGGGAAACCGGGCGGGAGGTTGATCTCCATCTTGTTGCTGTAGAGTCGGCGGCGGGACGAGAGAGGGGCGGAGACGTCGTAATCGGCGAGGACGGCGTCGTCGGGGGCGACCTGTCGGATCCAACCCTGGATCTCTGCGGCCTCTCGTCGGTCGAACGCGATGGGAGCGAATTCCAGGCGCCGGGAGACGTCGCGCAGGCCGAGGACGCCCAGGCCCGCGGCGAGGATCCAGACCGCCGCGAGTCCGAGGCGGCCGAATCGGAGGGGGATCAGACGGGCGGCGAGCCGGGCGTATCCGACCAGGCCGGCGGCCAGGACGAACGCGACCATCGGCATCGCGTAGCGGACGTGATGCCACTCGGTGGTGCTGAGGAACCGCAAGGCCCAGCGTCCGTTGCAGAGGCTCCAGATCCAGGGGAGCGCGAGGACCGCGGTTCGCGGCGCCAGGAGCATCAAAAAGGCCCATCCTCCCAGCCCGAGGACGAGCGCCTCGGCGGCCGTCCAGGTGGTTTCCGCGAGCGAGGCGCGTGGGCCGAGGAACTGGTCGATGAAGGCGTTCGGCGTCCCGTGCCCGACGACGAATTGCAGGTAGCCGAAGAAGCCGAAGACAATCCAGCCGAGCCCGAGGAGGATCGTGGCGTCGCGCCATCGGAGGGAGACGGTCAGCGATTCCGGGCGTCGAGGCGGGAGGAGGGCGAACGTCATCACGGCGATCGCGAATTCCTGCCGGCAGGCGAGCATTCCGCCGATCCCGATCGCGGTCCAGCCGACCGACCGCTCGCGGACTCCTCGAACGGCCCAGAGGACAAACGGCGTCACGAATTGCAACTCGCGGAAGTCGTTCCAGGCGAGCGGCCAGAGCAGGGGGGTCAAGGGGACGAGTGCAGCCGCCGAGATCGCGGCGGCCTCCGATCCCGACTCAGCACGGACCAGCCCGTAGGCGGCCGGAATGACCCACCAAAACACAAGGTTCTGAAGGACCAGGAGGGTCCGGGGGTCGGGAAAGAGCCGGTAGATGGGCACCAGCGTGAACCTCAACGGCGAGAGATAGTTCATCTTCCAGACTGACGGGCCTTCCTGAGCATAGGCCGCGATCGGTCGGACCGTGATCTTCTGATCGCCGAAGGTGAGCGCCCAGTACCACTGATTGTAATAGGCGAGGTCCCACGACCATCCGCTACGCAGTTCCTCATAGCGTCGGAGCGATTGAGAGGTCGTAAGGGTGGTCATCGCGGCGGTCAGCACCACGACCAGGAGCCAGCCCCATGGGGCTGGGCATGAGCCGGTCCGGGGTGAAGGCACATGAGGATTGTCAGAGGGCGTCGTCATCGGGTTCAGGCCTCGGCCAGGAGGCTCTCGACGAGCCGGAAGACCTCGGTGCAAGGATGGCAGTCGCAAGGATGGTGGCTGGAGCCCTGATGGCGCTCGGCAAACACACGATTCACAGGCTGGTTCGCTGGGGGAACGTAAGGGTGAATCGGTGAGTAGCCGTCCGTCCCCATCTCCTATCCGCGGATCTGTTTTCTCAGAAGGCGGCAGGCGGCCGAATCGTCTGCGATGGTCTCCACAGACCATCGCGCCGTTCCGGAACTCAATGGCGTAACGTTCGGCGAACGGACTCCCCGCGCGGTCCTTATCCCCGCACGGCCACCAGATTCACCGGGTTCCTCGGCGGTTCGCCGAGCAGGAGCCGGCGGACCTCCTCGGCGGTTTTGGTTCGGAGTTCGATGTAGCCTTCCACGCTGTAAAACGCCGTGTGCGGGGTGAAGAGGATGTTCGGGTGGTTGCGGAGCCGCTCGTTCTCCAGCGGCTCGCGCTCCACCACGTCGAGCCCGGCCGCGGCGATCTGGCCCGAGTCCAGGGCGTCCAGAAGGGCCTCCTCGTCGACCACCGGCCCGCGCGCCGTGTTGATCAGGATCGCGCCGGGACGCATCCGGGCGATCGTCCGGGCGTTGATCAGGTGCCGGCTGGTGGCGTCGAGGTAGCAGTGCAGGCTGATGAAATGGCTCTGCTCCAGCAGTTCGCCCAGGTCGTGTACCCGGCGGATTCCCAGCGCCTTGTCGACTCCCTGGCGCAGGTAGGGGTCGTAGAAGACGACGTCGAGCCCGAGCGCCCTGGCGCGGAGGGCCGTCGCGGTCCCGATCCGGCCGCAGCCGATGACGCCGAAGGTCCGGCCGCGGAGCCTCGGGGCGCCCAGGGCCGATCGATAGTCCCACGTTCCGGCCCGGATCGCCTCGTGCGAGCTGACCAGCCGCCGGACGATCGCCAGGAGGAACATGATCGCGTGGTCGGCGACCTCCTCGGTGCCGTAGTCGGGGACGTTGCAGACGACCAGACCCTGTCGGGCGGCGGCCTCGATGTCGACGTTGTTGTAACCGACCCCCGCGCGGACGATCCCTCGGCATCGCTTCGCCAGCACGAAGCTCGTTTCGGAGAGGATCGGAAGGTCGTGGAAGACCATGATGGCGTCGGCCGTCGGAAGCTGGTCGGCGAGCTGAGACTCGTCGGTCGCTCGGGCGGGAATCAGGTCGGCGATGTCCGCCAGGACGGCCGATTCGACCGAGGTCTCTTCGAGGAAGTCGGCGATCAGCACGCGGAAACGGTCAGGCATCGTAGGCTCCTTGGGGGGCCGAGATACGGAACGTCGGCCCGAGGGGCAGGCGGCTGAACGGGCGGCGAACGGTCCGATCCCAGACCATCGGCCCGGGCGCCGCGGACATCATGGGCAGAGACGTCCGGAGACACGGACTTCCGGCGTCGAGCGGGAGTGGACGGCGGGATCTCGGCATCACGCGATTGGGCCTTTCGAGGTCAGACCGGTTCCCTCAGGCAGGCCCGACGGACAGACCAATTGGTTCACCCGACCCGGCCGGTTCGCCCGCGATCTTCGAGGCGGCGCGGTCACTGGGACCGGCCGGCCGGGTTGGTCCGACAATCTCCGCGCGTCTTGCCCGGCCACGGACCAGGCCGCCGGGCACCCCACGAGTTTTCTATTCTGCAAGAACAGCCGGGAGGAAGGAAGTGGACGGATGCCTCGAATCCAGGCGATACTGGCGGAAGGCGCGATCGTCCGGGTCTCTGGGATCGGCCCGAGGCGGCTCGCGATCGTTGGCGAGCCTGGCGAGTTCCAGGCGCTCCGGCTCGACTTTGAGCCCGCCGAGAAGTCGTTGGTCCTCGCCAGGACTCGACGGTCCACGGACCGCGATCGAACCATGCTCCGCATCCCGATTGATGATCTGGACGACCCTCGGATTGCGGTTTTTCGTGACCTCAAGGCCACGAACCAGACCCGGCGCCTCGGGCAGTTCGTGGTCGAGGGAGAGCGGCTGGTCGATCGCCTGATCGAGAGCCGGTTTACGATCGCGTCGGCCCTGCTCGCCGAGCGCTATGAGGGGAAGCTCGCGCGGTCGATCCCCGACGATGTACCGGTCTACGTCCTTCCCGACGCGATGGTCGACCAGGTCGTTGGGTTTCCGTTCCACCGGGGAATCCTCGCCAGCGGCGTGCGCGGAGACTGGCCCTCGATCGAGGAACTGGCGGGCGATCGGTCGCGGCCGTTCCTCCTCGTCGTCTGCCCGAAGATCAGCAACCCGGAAAACCTCGGCGCGATCGCGAGGATCGCCGATGTCTTCGGCGCCGGTGCGATCTTGACCGGACCGGGATGTCCCGACCCGCTCTCGCGTCGGGTTTTGCGGGTTTCGATGGGATCGGCGCTTCGGATGCCGGTGATCGTGGAGGACCATCCAGGAGAAGCCGCGCGCCGGCTGGTCGAGGCGTCGGGCTTCGCGTTGTTCGCGGCGGTCGCCGATCCGTCGGCGGTTCCGTTCACCCGGGCCGGGCGTCCGCCTCGTCTCGGCCTGGTCCTGGGCGACGAGCACGAGGGGGTCGATCCCGACTGGCTCCCGCTCTGCCAGGCGGCGGTCACCATTCCCATGCGTCCGGGCGCTGGTTCGTTGAACGTCGCCGTGGCCGCGGGTATCCTGATCCATCATTTCGCGTTCGCGGCGCTGGTGGACCGAAGCTGACCCCGAAGCCCGACGGATTCCCGCAAGCGTTTCGGCCTGGATCTGATAGAATTCCTGGAATCGGGCGCGGGAAAGTCTCTGATCGTACATGGGCACGTCAAGAGCGGGCGACCACATGACGACTCCGCGGAGCATTGTGCCGACGCTTCAAATCCTCAGCGGGCCGTTCGCCGGGCAAATCTTCACGCTCGATCGCGACGTGACGATCCTCGGTCGAAATCCCGAGTGCGACGTGGTTCTTCAGCCGAAATCGGTCTCGCGGCGCCATGCGGCGGTTGTCCGCAAGAGTGAGGGCTTTTTGCTCCGCGACATGGGGAGCACCCGCGGGACATTCGTCGACGGCCATAAGATCAGCCAGCCGGTGTTGCTCCGCGACGGCCAGACCGTGCAGATCGGCGAGCTTCTCCTGTCCTTCAGTAGCCGCCTGGTGCAGATCCAGGAGGGCGACGATCAGCAATCGACGGTCTACGCGGCGATCGACCTGCGCAACCCGGGGAGCAGCGGGAAAAACCTGCCGGCGGTCCGCCCGGAGGTGAAGCTCCGGGCCCTCCTCCTGATTATTCAGGAACTGAGCGGGACGCTGGTCCTCTCGGAACTGCTCGAACGGATGTTTGTTTCGCTTTTTGAGCTGTTCCCACGCGCGGAGCGCGGGTTTGTCCTGCTGAAGGACCCGATCAGCGGAACACTCGTCCCCGAGTCGATCCGGTCGCGATCGGGACCGCCGGGCGAGCTCTCCATCAGCAAGACACTGCTCTATCGAGTGCTCGACGAGGGGCACGCGATTCTCTCGAAGGATGTCGCCTCGGAGTTCGCCGAGAGCCCGAGCGTCTCCGAAAGCCAGATCCGGTCCCTGCTTTGCGTCCCACTGCTCGACCAGGACCGCAAACCGATCGGCCTGATCCAGATCGACACCCGAGACGGCCGGGGACGGTTCGACGAGGAAGACCTCGACCTGCTCGTCGCGGTCGGCTGCCAGATCAGCGTCGCCGTGCAGAACGCCCGGCTTCACCGGGCGCTCGTCCGCCAGCGCGAGATGGAGCAGGAATTGCAGTTCGCTCGACAGGTGATGTCGGCCCTGTTGACCGAGCGCCCGGCCTCGGTTCCCGGTTACGAATTCTGGGCCTACTACGAGCCGGCCCGGCACGTGGGCGGCGACTACTACGGATTCTTCCCGATCGGCGCCTGCCCGCCGGTTCCCGGCGAGTCCAGGGTCTGGGCCGTCGCCATCGGCGACGTCGTCGGCAAGGGGATGCCCGCCGCCCTGCTAACGGCCAAACTCTCCGCCGAGGTCCGCCTCTTCCTCCAGGGCGACCCGGATCCGGCCCGGGTGGTCGGCCAGCTCAACCACCAGTTCGACGACGGCCTGCTGGACCTCTACATCACCTTCCTGCTGGTGATGATCGACGTGCGAGGGCACCGCCTCCGGATCGTCAACGCCGGGCATCCCAGCCCGATGATCCGGCGCAAGGATGGACGGCTGGAGGAGATCGACCGGTCGATGTCCGGGCTCCCGCTCGGCATCATGCCCGGTTTTTCCTACGGGTCGGCCGAGATCGATCTCGAGCCGGGCGAGTCCGTGATCCTCTACACCGACGGCGTCACCGACGCCGTCGGCCCAAGCGGCGATCGGTTCGGCGAGGCTCGCCTTCGATCGGCATTCTCCGCCGCCCCGACCGGCGCCTCGGCCGCTGGCGAGGCGATCGTCAAGGCCGTCCAGTACTTCGCCGCCGATCGGCCCCAGTTCGACGATATCACCCTTGTCTGCCTCGCCCGGGAGTGAACGCGAGCGTCAGGCGACCGCCGGCATCCAGGCCATCCGCCGCGTGCGTCGCGCCGAGACCGCGAGCGGAAAGAGTTCACTGCCAGCCTCTCGATAGTCGTGTCCGTATCCGTCGGCGAGGATGCGCTCGGTGTGCTCGACGGCCTGGCCGTCAAGGTCTTCATCGCGAAGGCACATCGGCATGGGGGCCTGGACCATGATTCCGTCGGCCTCGATGAAGAGGAGCATGTACGGCACGGTCGCCTCGTCGTCGAGCCGCCGCATGAGGCTCAGACGTGGCGTTCGGCCGAGGAAGGGCGCCCGGTAAACCCGGAACGCGGCGCCTTCGATCAGGCGGTCGTCGGAGTCGTGGTCGGGATTGCTCACCCACTCGAGCGCGTCGCCGTAGTAGCGGAGGTCGGAGGCGGGCATCATCAGCAGACCCCCCGCGGCCATCGCCTTGAACGCCGCGACGTGGAACGTCGACCGGCCGACCTCGCCGAGGACCAGCCGGGTCCAGAGTTCGCGGAAGGCGTCGTCGAGGCCATCGCCCCAGTCGGAGCGGCAATCCGAGCAGACCTCGGCCGAAAGCGGGGCCGGGTGGCCAGCGAAGATCGGACGAGGCGCCCCAAGCCCGTTCGGACCGGCTTTCCGCTCGCAAAACCGACAGCGACGCGCCGGCGACTCGCCGATCACGCGCGGGCCAGTCCCGTCCATGGCGTGGTCCACGGTCGTTCCGTAAAGGGCGCGGAAGGTCAGGTCGGCCCGGGCGACGAACCAGTCGTCGCGATCGCCACCGTGGGACCAGCCCCTCCGCTCCCAGCGCGCATAGGCCGCCCGCCGGATCTCCTCGTCTGTGGGTCGCATTGGCGTCGACTCCCAGCCATCCTTGGTTCTTGGGGATCGTGACGGCCGGATTCTATCCCGACCGCCCCAACCCGAAAAGACCAGCCTCCCCGGCGCGACTGCGCGGATCGAGCCGGGTCGAGAGGATCCGACCACCCCCGAATCGCGAGGCCCGACCGCTCGGGGCTTGACGAGCGGCCCACCCCTGGCGTAGAGTCTCATGAATTACAATCTGGTGCGCATCTTATCCAGAGTGGCTGAGGGACGGGCCCGATGACGCCACAGCAACCGGTTCGCCTACCCGGCGAATGCTGGTGCTAACTCCCGCCCAGCGCCTCCGTCCGGACGCGCCCGGCCCACCCAGGCCGACGACCGGACGATCGGCGCCGATGGGGCAGATAAGATGATCGAGCGACGGCCGGCAATCGGCCGGTCGGTCGTGTCATATCTTATCCTCGCTCCCTCCGGGCGCCGGCTCTGGATCGAGACGGGCCGCGTGCGAGAAATCCTCCGCGCCCCGGGAGTCGCTCGGGCGGCTCTGGCGGACCGATCGTCCTTCCTTTGATGGGAGCGAGAGCGGTGTCCGAGGAAACAGCGATCGGCCTGAAGTGCCGCCTCTGCGGCAAGACCTATCCCAAGGAAGCCCTGAACTTCTGCACCGATGACTTCGGGCCGCTGGAAGTCATCTACGACTACGAGGCGGTCGCGCGAACGCTCCGCCGAGAGGCCATCCTCTCCCGGCCTCGATCGATGTGGCGCTATCGCGAACTTCTGCCCGTCGACGGCGAGCCCACCGTCGGCCGGCAGGTCGGCGGAACCCCGCTGGTTCGCGCCGATCGGCTCGCACGCGAGCTGGGCGTCTCCGAACTCTACATCAAGAACGACGCGGTCAACTTCCCGACCCTCTCGTTCAAGGATCGGGTCGTCGCCGTGGCGCTCTCGAAGGCCGTCGAGCTGGGATTCCAGACCGTCGGCTGCGCCTCCACCGGAAACCTGGCCAACAGCGTCGCGGCCAACGCCGCCGCCGCCGGACTCGAAGCCTACGTCCTGATCCCCGACGGCCTGGAGCAGGGGAAAGTCCTCGGCGCGACCATCTACGGCGCCAACGTGGTCGCGATCGAGGGGAACTACGACCACGTCAACCGGCTCTGCTCGCAGATCGCCTTCCGGTTCGGATGGGGATTCGTGAACGTCAACCTCCGGCCTTTTTACGCCGAGGGCTCGAAGACGATGGGCTTCGAGATCGCCGAGGACCTCGGCTGGCGAGCCCCCGACCACGTCGTCGCGCCGATGGCCGGCGGGAGCCTCATCGGCAAGATCCACAAGGCGTTCCAGGAATTCGAACGGCTCGGGCTGATCGATGGGCCCGTCAAGACCCGAATGCACGGCGCCCAGGCGACCGGCTGCAACCCGATCTCCGCGACGGTTCGCTCGGGTGCCTCGAAGGTCAAGCCGGTGCGCGATCCCCGAACCATCGCCAAGAGCCTCGCCATCGGCGATCCCGCCGACGGCTACTTCGCCTCCCGACTCATTGTCGAGACCGGCGGCTGGAGCGAGGACGTCGACGACGAGTCGATCGTCGAGGCCATGCAGCTCCTCGCCGAAACCGAGGGGATCTGGGCCGAAACCGCCGGCGGCGTCACGCTCGCCGTTGCCAAAAAACTCATCGAGCAGGGCCGGATCGGCCGCGATGAGTCGATCGTCCTCTGCATCACCGGCAACGGCCTGAAAACCCAGGAACCTATGCTTGAGCGAATGCGAAAGCCGGTTGTGATCCGACCGAGCCTCGAGGAGTTCGAGGCTCTGCTCGGGGCCTCGCACGCCACCGCCAGGGCCGACGCCGACGCGCTGGCCGCTGGTGTCGTCTAATCACGACCGAAACCAAAACCGGAATCGGATCGGATCGGATCGGATCCGAAGCCAGCAAGCCAGACCCGGCGGGCGGGCCGTCGTTGCCGACGCTCCGCCCGCCTGCCTCACCCACCCACCTACCCATCTTTCCGCGAGGATACGATCATGCCTGTTGTCCGCATCCCGACGCCGCTGCGCCCGCACGCCGGGGGCCTCGACCGCATCGAAGCCGCCGGTGCGACGGTCGGCGAGATCCTGAACCAGGTCACCGCCGAGCACCCCGCGCTTCGCGAGCGTCTCTTCGACGGAGAGGAACTCCGGCGGTTCGTGAATGTCTATGTCAACAATGAAGACATCCGCTACCTCGACGATCTGGCCACGCCCGTCGCGGCCAGCGATGAGGTGAGCATCATCCCGGCCGTCGCCGGTGGTTGATTGACGGAAATCCGGAGGAACCACGAAACAACACGGAGGGCACGAAAGACGAAGGGGAAGTCGTGAGAGAGTCTGAAGGAAAGGTGATCGGGTCCGCTGTTTCTCCGAGTCCGGATCTCATGGATGGACGTATGGCAGCGAGTGAGCCCTGGTGACTGACCACTGACCACTGATCCGTCTTCTTTCGCGCTTTCCGTGAATTTCGTGGTTCCTGTCTTTCTTTCTTATCCAGATAATTTGGATTGTCCGTGGTCTCCGTGAGGAGGAATGATGTCCGTGGAGTCGCAGTCGCTCGACCGATACAGCCGCCAGATTCGGTTCCCACAACTCGGTGAAGAGGGTCAGCGCGCGCTCCTGCGAAGCCGGGTCGCGCTTTGCGGCTGCGGGGCACTCGGGACCGTGCTGGCCAATCATCTGGCCCGGGCGGGGGTTGGGTCGATCCGCGTCATCGACCGCGATTTCATCGAGACCCACAACCTCCAGCGTCAGATTCTCTTCGACGAACAGGACGTGGCCGAGAACCTTCCAAAGGCCGAGGCCGCCGCCCGGAAAATGCGGGCCATCAACAGCTCGATCACGGTCGAGCCGGTGGTCACCGACCTCGATCACACCAACATTCTCGATCTGGTCAGCGATGCCGACCTGATCCTTGACGGCACCGATAACTTCGAGACCCGTTATCTGATCAATGATGCCGCGGTGAAACTGGGCAAGCCGTGGATCTACGGGGGCGTCATCGGCAGCGAGGGGCAGACCATGACGATCCTGCCGGGCGAGACCCCTTGCCTTCGCTGCCTGATCGAAACCGCTCCCCCGCCGGGCATGACGCCCACCTGCGAGACCGCCGGCGTGCTCGGCCCAGCCGTCGCCGTGATTGCCTCGTTCGAGGCCATTGAGGCGATCAAGCTTCTCTCCGGCCATCGCGAGGCCCTGAACAAGGACCTCATCATGGTCGACCTCTGGGACTGGACCTTCCGCCAGCTCAAAATCGCAAACCTGCTGGGAAAGGTCGATTGCCCCTGCTGTGGGCGCAAAAATTTTGAATGGCTCGACGGCTCCATGGGCTCGCACACGACCACGCTCTGCGGCCGGAACGCCGTGCAGGTCGCCGCCCGACGACCTGAGCCCCTCGACTTCGCCGATATGGCCCGACGGCTCACACCCCTGGGCGAGGTCCGGCACAACGCCTTCATGCTCCGGTTCGCCGCCGAGGGGCACGAGTTCACCGTTTTTCCCGACGGACGCGCGATCATCAAAGGGACCAACGATATCAGCAAGGCGCGGAGCCTTTACGCACAGTATGTCGGGAGTTAAGTCGGAGCTCAGATTCCAGAGATCAGATTCCAGATAGAAGTTACGCAGTTGGTACTTTGGGGGATTTTCTCCATGGAACGCAGCGTCGTCTGGCATTGCGCCAGTAAGACGATAACGCGGACCTTCTCCGCCCAGATATCCCCAAGCAACAGGATGGGCCCGTCCAGGACCCCACCTGCCTAACCCCTCCTCTGGAATCTGGAATTCGCAATCGGGAATTCCGAATCATTCATAAATCGATCGACACGAGACAGAGAGGCCCACGCCTTCGCATCCCTCGGGGGCTCCGACCATGATCTACCTGGACAACGCCGCGACCAGCTTCCCCAAGCCCGAGCCGGTCTACGAGGCCCTCGACCGCTTCGCCCGGACGAGCCTTGCCAACCCCGGCCGGGCTGGGCATCGAATGGCGATCGCCGCCGAGGAGCAGCTCGATGCCGGCCGCAACACGCTGAATCGATTCTTCCGCGGCGAGGCCCCGGAACGCTGGATCTTCACCCTCAACGGGACCGACGGCCTGAACATCGCCATCAAGGGGATCGTTCGCCCCGGTGATCATGTCGTCACCACCGACCTGGAGCACAACTCGGTCAGCCGCCCACTGGTTGCGCTGGAGAAGGCGGGCGTGATCTCGCTGACACGTCTGGCCTCCGAGGACGGTTACCTTCTCCCCGATGCCGTTCGGGCCGCGATCACACCGGCAACCACGCTGGTTGCGATGACACACGCCTCGAACGTGCTGGGGACCGTGCAGCCGATCGAGCCGATCGCGACGATCGTTCGTGAGGCTGGGGCGTTCTTCCTGGTCGACGCGGCGCAAACCGCGGGGGTGGTCCCGATCGACCTTCGCTCGCTTCCTGTCGATCTGCTGGCCTTTCCTGGGCACAAGGCGCTCTACGGTCCGACCGGCATCGGAGCCCTGTATGCGGGGCCTCGGACCGACGGGCGGCTTCGTCCCTGGCGCGAAGGGGGCACGGGCGGCGACTCGTCGAGCCCCACTCAGCCCCAGGCATTGCCCCACGCGCTGGAGGGAGGTACGCCGAACGTCCTGGGCGTCGCCGGGCTGACCGCGGGAATCGCCTGGGTCGAGTCGCGCGGACCCGACGAACTTCGATGTCACGAGGTCGACCTGCTCCGCCGCGTGGTCGCCTGGGCCGACGACTCCAACGGCTGGCGGATCGCGGGGCGATGGGATCCCGAGACCCACGTCGGCGCTCTTTCACTGATCGTTCCCGATCCGTTGACGCCCCAGGATCTGGGCGCCATCCTCGATACCAGCTTCGATATCGCGATCCGCCCGGGCCTTCACTGCGCCCCTTACATCCACCGCCGGCTCGGCACCTACCCTGATGGAACCATCCGACTCAGCCCCGGGCCGTTCAATACGCCCGACGACATCGACGCCTTCCTCCGCGCGCTGTCCGAGATCACCGTCGCCATGTCCTGAGTCGGTTCGCGGCATCACATCGTTCGTTTCAAGGAATATGACCGACATGCGGTTTGGGGAAACGATCTCATTTTAGACCAGGCTTCCTGATCACCGGATCGCGATCGCGATCCGGATCGATCGTTGATCGTCGGACGCTCCGGCCGGATCAGCGATCGGCGGCTCGCGGGGTCAGAATGATCTCGGCGGCGGTTGCGAGGTCGGGTGCCGTGAGATAGGTGCCCGCCGGGCCGGCCTCGAGGACGGTTCCGGCGGGTTCGGCCGTGGTGAGAAGGAGGCTTCGGCAGCCGGCGTTGAGCCCGGCCAGGACATCGCTAATCATGTCGCCGACCATCCACGACGACGACAGGTCGAGGTTCAGTTCCTCGGCTGCCTGGAGGAGCATGCCTGGCCCTGGCTTGCGGCGCGGGCTCTCGATCACGGTTCGGTCGTCGCTCACGGGGGCGTCGGGGCAGAAGTACAGGCCGTCGAGCGTCGCGCCTCCCTCGGCCAGTTGCCGATTCATCTCGACGTGAATCTCGTGCAGCCGGGCCTCGGTCAGGAAGCCCCGGCCGATCGCCGACTGGTTGGTGACGATCACCGAGGCGAACCCAGCGCGGCGGAGCCGGCGGATCATCGCGGTCGCGTCGGGGGCCAGACGAACGTGGTCCGGATCGTCGAGGTAATGCACGTGCTCGATCAGCGTGCCGTCGCGATCGAGGAAGACCGCGGGGCGGGTGGCCTTCGTGGCGAGGCCCGGTCGCGCTGGGAACAACTCGGCCGCGTCACGACGCGCGCGCTCGAGCGCCTCGTGGGTTCCGACGTCGAGGTGATAGCCGCCCCAGAGCCATCCCCGCATCCGGCCGACGAATCTCGGCAGGACCTCATGCCCGAGGTCAAACGCCCGGACCGCCGCGATCTCGCGGTAGGCGTCGGCGTCCACGACATAGAGGCCCGCGTTGGCCAGGTCGCTGGCGGGATTCTCGGGCTTCTCGATAAACGAGACAATCCGTCCCTGGCGGTCCAGCTCGGCGATCCCGCACGCCCGGGGATTGGGGGCCCGGAAGAGGACCATCGTGAACGGGTCGTCGTGCGACCGGTGGAATTCCAGAAGCGGCCGAAGGTCGATGTCGCTAAAGTTGTCGGCGTAGACAATCACAACCTCGTCCACGTCATCGGCCAGGTCGGCGTTTGCGGTGACCGTACCGGCCGAGCCGAGAAGCTCCGGCTCGTGCGACTCGACCAGGTTGTGCCGGCCTTCGGCCCGGACCTGCTCGATGTAGGCGCGAACCTGCGCGGCCAGGGCGTGGGTGTTCACCCGCGTTTCGAGGATGCCCGCCTCCGCCAGGCGGTCGATCCAGATGTCGAGCAGAGGCCGGCCGCCGATCGGCACGAGGCACTTGGGAATGGTCTCGGTCAGAGGGCGCAGGCGGGTTCCCAGACCGCCGGCCAGCAGCAGCGCATTGGATCGTCGCTTGGGGCTCGACATGCTTTGGCTTCTCTTCCGTCGGCCGATCGGATTGGATTGGGTTGGGTTGGATTGGATCGAATGGGATCGGCCAGGTGGATTAGTTCTGGATGAAGATGATCCGGCTACCGTGACGGACGATCTTGAACGGAAGCTCGCGAGGCCGGCTCAGGGCCTCTCGGATGGCCCGGTGCCGCCAGGGAGGGGCCATCAGGAGCAGGAAGCCGCCGCCGCCCGCGCCGAGGAGCTTGCCGCCGACGGCACCCGCCTTCTTCGCGGTTTCGTACATTTCGTCGATCCGGTTGTTACTGATCCCGAACCCCAGCGATCGCTTGAGCTGCCAGCCCTCCTCCAGCAGATCGGCGAAGCGGTCGAGGTCTCCGTCGTCGGTCAGCGCCAGTCGCATTCGGCCGGCGAGGTCGCGCATCTGGCGAAGGACCTCCATCCGGTCGCCCGTGCCGCTGGTCTGGCGCCCGAGGATCTCGTTGGCGTCGCGGGACTGGCCAGTGTAGACCAGCAGAATTCTTTTCTCCAGCTCGGCCAGGGTCTCGGCCCGGCAGGGAACGGGCTCGACATCCACGGTGTCGTCGGGATTGAAGCGGAAGTAGTTGATCCCGCCGAAGGCCGCCGCGTACTGGTCCTGGCGGCCGATCGGGTTCTTGAGGATCTCGATCTCGATCCGGCACGCCTGCTCGGCCAGGGTCGGGGCGCCGACCACCCGATGTCGGTAGGTGTGCAGGGCATTGAGCAGGCCGACGGTCAGACTGCTGCTGGACCCCATTCCGGTCCCGGCCGGGACGTCGCCGATCGTGGTGATTTCGAGCGGGTCGTCGATTTCCACCAGACGCATGGCCTCGCGAACCAGGTCATGCTGCACCTCGTCCAGACTGGTCGCGGTCTCGGTCTTCGAATAACTCACGCGGATGGTGGGCTCGAAGCGATCGTGGATCGTCACGTACATGTGATGATTGATCGCGACGCTCAGGACGGCCCCCGGCTCATTCCGGTAGAAGGCAGGCAGGTCGGTTCCGCCGCCCGCGAAGCTCACCCGATAGGGGGTCTGGGAGATGATCATCGATGTCCTCGTGAGAAAACCCCAACGCGAATCGTCTCGGCCGGATCCGAGACAGCGCCGGCGTGCGACGGGTCGATCGGCCCCATCGTCGTGTCTGGGAGAGCGGTGGACGGCAGCAAGGAAATCCTATATCGCACTGGGAAGTTCTGTCCATCCTCCGTGTCAATCGCGCGGGTTGGCGGCCACGGGCGTTGCCACGACGCCACCTCTTGTTCGCTGTGGCGGCCAGGTGGTAGATTAAGCCTGTCGAGAGGAAGTGGGGATCACGGACCCTTACCAATCGCGGCGCCGGATTCCACCCACGACCCCCGCCCCGCCCGCCTTCGCGAGATCCCCGTCGAGATGACCACCGAGAGTATGTCGATGTCTCATCTGATCGCCGGTAGCCCGGAAACGACGACCCCCGGCTCGACCCCTTCGGGCACCGCCGCCGACCCTTCCCGATGCGACGGGGTCGTCTGGTTCGGTAACGTCGACTGGTGGTATCACAACCGGGGGCACGCCTCGGTTCGGATGGCGACCCGGATTGCCCGCCGCGTACCGACGGTCTGGATCAACAGTATAGGAATGCGCATGCCGGTCCCCGGCCGGACCGAGATTGCCTGGCGGCGGTATCAGCGGAAGGTCAAGAGCCTGGTCAAGGGCCTGCGTCGCGACCCGGCGACGGGGATGTGGATCTATTCGCCCCTGTTCGTCCCCTCGTACTCGCCCCGGATGATCGAGTTCAACGGCTGGCTGCTCGCGGCACAGGTGCGGATGGTCCGGCGATGGCTGGGGATGCGCCGGCCCTCCCTCTGCGTCTCGATGCCGACGATGACCCCGGCCGCCGAACGCCTCTCCTGGACGAAGGTCGTCTTCGACCGCTGCGACGACTTCTCGACGCTCCCCGACTCCGACTCGAAGGTCATCGCCGGACTGGAGCGCCGGCTCCTGAAGCTCTGCGACCACGCGGCCTACATCAGCCAGGCGCTGCTCGATCAGGAGCAGGGGCTAACCGAGGACGCCCGGTTTCTCGGACACGGGGTCGACTACCAGGCCTACACGACCGCACGCCCTCTGGAAGGCGAGCGCCCGCCCGCCCCGCCGGCGATCCGCGACCTGAAGCGGCCGATCGTCGGCTTCTTCGGAGGCATGGACGACTACCGGATGGACAAGGAGTTGATCATCAAGATCGCCCGCCACATCGCGCCGGCGACCGTCGTTTTGATCGGCCCCGAGCAGCTCGACCTCTCCCGCGTCAAGGCCGAGCCGAACGTGGTCCACATTCCCCAGCTTCTGCCCGAGGACATGCCCGCCTACGTCGCCCACTTCGACGTCGGGATCATTCCGTTCCTGCGCAATGAATTCAACCGGCTCTGCAACCCGACCAAGTTGAAGGAATATCTGTGTCTGGGGTTTCCGCTGGTCGCCGCGAGGCTCCCGGCGTTCGAGCCCTATGGCGAGCTGATTCTCACGGCCGAGTCGCACGACGAGTTCCTGGAGAAGCTCGACCAGGCGATGGCCGACCACGACCTGGAGATGGCGAAGCGTCGTCGCGCTTCCGTGGCCGATTCCGACTGGAACAAGGTCGCCGATGCCATGGCCGAGATGCTGGCCTGCCCGGAGCCGAAGGGCATCGCCCGCTGATCGCCGCCGGCGCTTCGGGCGTCGGCCTGTCGCTCGAACGGCGGCGGGTTCTTGCCAATCCCCTGAGAATTCGCTGAAATCAGTCGGAGTGGGACGAAAGCCCCTCGGTCGCCGTGAGGGACCGTGCGAGCCTCGGATTCCCTGCCCCTCCTTCCTCGCCGCGTGCCGAGAGCCCCGACCCCGACCGGACGGCCCGGCGGCGGGTGCTACGAAATGAGGCGGCGTTCTGCTATCTTACCCGCGAGCCGGGGCCTTCCGCCCGACCGCACAACTCGATCCCCGAATCCCCGTACGAGGAGGTCTGACGTGGCGTTACGCGTGGGCATCAATGGATTTGGACGCATCGGCCGCCTGGTCTTCCGCGTCCTGGCCGAGAAGCCGGGCGACTTTGACGTGGTGGCGATCAACGACCTGTCGGATCCCAAGCACCTCGCCTTGCTCCTGAAGTATGATAGCGTGCAGGGACGGTTCAAGGGGACCGTCGAGGCCCGCGAGAAGAGCATCGTCGTCAACGGCAAGGAAATCCCGATCACCACCGAGAAGGATCCGGCCGAACTTCCCTGGAAGAAGCTCGGTTGCCAGGTGGCGCTGGAGTCGACCGGCCGGTTCACCAACCGGGCCTCGCTCCAGAAGCACATCGACGCCGGCGCGGAGCGGGTGATCCTCTCGGCCCCGGCCAAGGACGACCTGGACGCCACGATCGTTCTGGGGGTCAACGACAACATCCTGAACAAGAACCACCGGATCATCTCCAACGCCTCCTGCACGACCAACTGCCTGGCGCCGATGACGAAGGTGCTCAACGACGCCTTCGGGATCGAGAAGGGGCTGATGACGACGGTCCACGCCTACACCAACGACCAGCGGGTCGCCGATCAGATCCACGAGGATCCGTATCGCGCCCGGGCGGCGGCGGTGAACATCATCCCGTCGAAGACCGGCGCCGCGGTCGCGGTGGGCCTGGTCATCCCCGAGCTGAAGGGGAAGCTCACCGGATTCTCGCTCCGGGTCCCGGTTCCGGTCGGCTCGGTGACCGACCTCACGGCCACGATGAAGTCGCCGGTCACCAAGGACCAGATCAACAGTGCGATGAAGGCCGCGGCCGAGGGGCCGATGAAGGGTGTCGTCGAGTACGCCGCGGATCCGCTGGTTTCCAGCGATATCGTCGGGAATCCTCACTCGTGCATCTTCATGCCCGACCAGACGCTGGTCATCGACAACATGGTGAAGGTGATCGCCTGGTACGACAACGAGTGGGGCTATTCGAACCGGACCGCCGAGCTGTTGACGAGACTGGGCGCGCTTTGATCGGTCCCGGCCCGGCGCGCCGTCCGCGACTTCCCTCGCCGAATCCATCGGCGGGGGCGATCGCGGGCCGGACCGCCGCGCGCCGAGACCCTGGACCCCGGGGGATTCGCATGTCGAAGCAATCGGTTCGCGACATCGACGTGGCCGGCCAGAAGGTGCTGGTCCGCGTGGACTTCAACGTACCGCAGACATCCGACGGCCAGGTGGCCGACGACCGTCGGATTCGAGGCGCCCTGCCGACGCTCAAGGCGGTCCTCGACCGAGGCGGGAGCCTGATCCTGGTCAGCCATCTCGGCCGGCCGAGCGGCGACCCGGCCACCGACGCTCCGTTCCGGCTCGACCCGGTCGCCGCCCGGCCCGGCGAGCTGATCGGCCAGCCGGTGAAGAAGGTCGGCGACACCGTCGGACCAGAGGCCGAGGCCGCCTGCTCCGCCCTCCAGCCGGGCGGGATCGTCGTCCTGGAGAACGTCCGGTTCAACAAGGGCGAGAAAAAGGGCGATCCCGCCTTCGCCGCCAAACTCGCCGGACTGGCGGATTGCTACGTCAACGACGCCTTCGGCACCTGCCACCGCGACGAGGCCTCGATGGTCGCCGTCCCCGAGCAGTTCCCGGCCGACCGCCGCGCGATCGGGTTCCTGGTCGAGAAAGAACTTCAAATTCTCGACACCTTGCTCCGATTCCCGAAGCATCCGTACGTCGCCGTGATGGGAGGCGCCAAGGTCTCCGACAAGATCCTCGTCATCGAGAACCTCCTCAAAAAGGTGGACCGCCTCCTGATCGGCGGCGCGATGACCTACACCTTCCTCGCGGCGCAGGGCGTTCCGATCGGATCGAGCCGCGTCGAGGCCGACAAGCTCGACCTGGCCCGCCACGTTCTGGAAATGGCCGGCGAGAAAATCGCCCTGCCGAGCGATCACCTGATCGCGGATAAGCCCGCGGCCGGTGCACAGACCAGGGTCGTCGGCCGCGCCGAGATCCCCGACGGTTGGTTCGGCATGGACATCGGCCCGACCACCGCCGCCGAATACGCGGCCATCATCAAGCAGGCCGGAACCGTCGTCTGGAACGGCCCGATGGGCATGTTCGAGGTCGAGGCGTTCGCGGCCGGCACCCGATCGGTGGCCGAGGCCATGGCCGCCTCACCCGCCGTCACGGCCGTCGGCGGCGGCGAGTCGGCCGAGGCGGTCGAGAAGTTCGGCCTGGCCGAAAAGGTCAGCCACGTCTCCACCGGCGGCGGCGCCTTCCTCGAATCCCTCGAAGGCAAGGCGTTCAACTCGCTGAAGGTGATCCCCGATCGTTGAGGGTCAAACCTTGACCGCTCCCGTTTTCCCTGTCATGCTCCAGTAACACGGCCGTCGTATCCAGGACGGCCCGCGTTTTGGATCGGACGTTCCGGCTCCGGGGATCCTGGCTGGGTTCCCCGGGGCGAGGATCTCCGCCTGTCTCGGATTCCGCCTGGCTCGCCCTGGCGGGCGGGATCCCCACCTTGACTGGGAAGGCGATCCCGAGATGAATCACGGATATCCCTGCGGCGGCTCCAGTCGAAGACGATTCCTGGCCGCCTCCGCCCTCTCGGCCGGGGCTCTTCCCCTGGCCCTCGGCACCTCGCGTGGCGCGGAAGACGCTCCCTCGCCGATCGGCCGCGTGACCCATCACGGCAGCGAGGGGCACCCGAAGAGCAAGTGGGCCGTCCCGGGGCTCTATCCAGGGCGCGTGATCGAGGTCCGCGACCCTCGAATGATCCACGACGGCAAGAAGGACGCTCAGGCCATCAAGTCGGCCATGAATCGGGGCATCCAGGCGCTCACAGGCGCCACCGACGCCGTCGAGGGGTGGCGGCACTTCTTCGAACCGGGCGACGTGGTCGGCATCAAGGTCGTCCCCAACGGACAACCCTTCGCCCACTCCTCGTTCGAGATCGTTCTGGAGACCATCGAGAAGCTGATCGCCTGCGGCGTGAAGGCCCGCGACATCTTCGTCTACGATCGTTATCGCGGCGAGTTCATGCAGGCCGGATACCACAAGATCCTTCCGGCGGATATCCGCTGGGGGGGGCTGGATCCCGACGGAAATCAGACCAAACTCGATTTCCCGGCGTTCGCCAAGGATCCGATTGCCGGCTTCGACCACGATGCCTATGTCTGGATGGACCTGGTTCCCTACGGCGACGACCCGAAGGACGACCGGCTCTATCGGTCGCACCTGGGCAAGCTGGTCGCGCGGACGGTCAACAAGATCGTCGCGATTCCCGTCCTGAAGGATCACGGCTCCGCCGGCGTCACCGGGGCTCTGAAGAACATGAGCCACGGGTCGGTGAACAACGTCGCGCGATCGCACCAGACACCGTTCACCAACGTTTGCAACCAGTTCATCCCGACGATGGTCAGCCACCCGATCATCCAGGACAAGTTCGTCCTCCAGATCATGGACGGAATCCGGGGTGTCTACCAGGGCGGGCCGTTCTCGTGGGAGGGCGGCAAGTACACCTGGGAATACAACGCGGTCTTCTTCGCGACCGACCCGGTCGCGCTCGATCGGATCGAGTGGGACATTGTCGACGCGAAGCGAAAGCAGGAGGGCCTGCCGCCCGTCGCCGCTTCCGGCAAGGTTGCCCTCGATCCACTGAAGAAAGAGGGATTCGACGTCCGGCAGCCCCAGCACATCGCCCTGGCCGGAGCGCTCGGCCTGGGGCGGTTCGATCTCAAGTCGAACAAGGGCCGTCGCCACTCCATCGATCACCGGGTCGTTCAGGCCGGTTGATCGATCGATCATCGATCGGCCCGGAGGCCCCACCCAGACGCCCCGGGCCGGTTCGCCTCGATGAAGCCCTCGTCGCGTTGCCGCTCCCGGATCGACTCGGGTAGGATAGGTCGGAGAAATCGCGACGTTTGTTTCTCGGGCCGACGCTGAATCGAATTGATGGACGCAATCATCGGGTCTCGATGGCCGAGTCTCACCCTTCCCACGGTTCTCCTCCTGCTCCTGGCCATCGGGAACCCGGGATGTGGGACGCGAGTCGATCGAGGCCACGCTCCGCATACCAAAGCTCAGGCGGGTGAGGGCTCGCTCGACGCGATCCGGTCCGGGCGCCTGGATGAGGCGTTTGCTCGATACGATCGGCCTGGCTCCTCTGGCCCGACGGCGGCCGAACTGGCGGCTCTGGGGCGGGGGCTGCTCGACCGCGACCGGACGGTCCTCGGCTGGGCCGCGATGGAGGCCGCCCATCGGGTCGATCCCAACGACCCCCTCGCCGATCGGGCTCTCGACGAGCTCGGACAATCGCTGGCGCTCTCGTCGGGCACCGATCACGCGTCCCGGCGCCGGGTGGTGGAGGAGGTCGAACATCTCGGCTCGATCCCGGATGGTCCCGGCCTTGGCCTGCTGGTGATGGGCCTGGCGCGGTTCGCCCCAACCCCGGCGAGGGAGCGTGCCTTCCTCGATCGCTTCTCGATCCTCGATCGAGCCCCGCTTCGCGAGGTGCGAGGTCCCTCGGGGGCCATCAAGCTCATCGCTCAACTGCTGATGCGGATGGGCCGGCCGAGCGAGGCGGCCGACCTGCTCGGCCCCTTCACCGAGGGAGTCGATCCCGATCGCGAGGCGGCCTGGCTCCTCAGCCGGGCAGCCCTCCAGCTTGGTCGCGACGAACTGGCCGACACCATGCTCGAACGAGCCGGCGGCCCGGATCCAGGCGCCTCTCGGGTCGAGCCCTCGCCGTATGTTGGCTCGCGACGGTGCGGCGATTGCCATCGACATCTCTATCGGATGGGCCAAAAGGAAAGTCCGCACGCCCGAACGCTTTCCCTCGGCTCCGACCTGGCCAGTGTCCCGCTCCCCGACGCTCCGATCCCGGACCCGCTCGCGCCCGGCATCCGACACCGATTCACCCGCGAGGCCGATGGCCGCCCTCGACTGGAGACGTCCGACGATCGCGGCCGGATCGTCCGCGCGGTCGTGGCCTACGCCCTGGGCTCGGGTGAGCACGGGATCACGATGGTTGCCCGCGACGACCCGGGCGGAACACCCCGCGAACTTCGGATCTCCTACTACGCGGCGGATCGATCGTGGCGATTGACCAAGGGTGTCAACGCGGTCCCCAGCCGCCCCGATGAGTTCGTGGGTTTGCCCCTCTCGGGCAGGGCGCTGGAACAGTGCCTGCAATGCCACACCACCTGGTTCCGCGCGGCCCTCCCGGATCCCGAGAACCCGACGGGTCCCGAGTCGGGCGACCGCGGAATCGGCTGCGAGCGCTGTCACGGCCCAGGGCTCAATCATGTGCGAGCCGTGGAAGGCGGCTTCGCCGATTCGGCCATCGCCGTCACGACCCGCTCCCCCGCGCGCCGGCTGCTGGAATCGTGCCAGGAATGCCACGGAGTGACCGGTTCCGTCGAGCCGAGCGATCCCGAATTCACCCGCGTCCAGGGGACAACCCTCCGGTTCAGCCGCTGCTTTACCGCGACCGAGGGCGCCCTCCACTGCACGACCTGCCACGACCCGCACCGCGGCCTCGTTCGATCGAACCCCCTATATGAATCAAAGTGTCTCAAATGCCACTCGTCGAACGAGCCCGCGCACACCGGCAAGGGCCGAGCGCTCGTCTGCCCGGTGAATCCCGCCGCCAACTGCATTGACTGTCACATGCCGAAAGTGGCCGATCCGCGATTGCAGGCCCGATTCACCGATCACCATATCCGGGTCCATCGCGAGAAAAACCCATGACCCCTCGCGAACAAGGCGCGGAACCGGGCCAATCCTCGGCGCTGGAGAGAGGCATCCTCAACCGGAGATCGCGCGTGTTCGGTTCGATCGTATCCTCGTGGCCGCCGATCGTCGCCCGACTGCGCCGGATTCCTCGATGGCTGGTTTTTGGGATTCTGGCGACAGGGCTTCTGGCCGGCTACGCCGGATATCGTTCGTTTCAAACGGAGCAACTGGCGGCTCCGGTTCGAAGGGCGTTCGCCGAGGCGCGATTCGAGGAGGCCCGGGAACCGCTCCGTCACTGGATCGAGGCGCGTCCGACCTCGGGCGAGGCGCAGTATTACCGGGCCTGGCTCGGGCTGGTGGACGACAGGCCGAACGAAACGGCGACGGCCTTCCGTCGAGCCGCCGACCTTGGCTACGACCGGCGCCCGCTGGAGATCATCCGGGCGATCTACCAGGCCCGGGCCCATCAGACCCAGGCGGCCGAGCCGATCCTCTTGAAAGCGTTTGAGGAGCAAAGCGAGCCCCGGGCCGAGGTCGCCCGCGAGCTGGCCCGGATCTACCTGGAAACCTATCGCCTGACGCAGGCGGCCCCGGCGATCGAGCGATACCGAGAGCTGAGGCCCTCGGACCCTCAACCCTACCTCTGGCGGATCGAGATCGCCTCGCGGATGAGCGATCCGCCGGCCGTCCTGATCCGGAACTATCGGGCCGCGCTCGAGCGATCGCCTCACCTGGAGAAAGCCCGGATCGGTCTCGCCGAGCAACTGGTGAAGGACCAGCGATTCGACGAGGCCGCGCGAGAATATCGCCGATACCTGGCCGACCACCCGAAAGACGCCGGCGCGAAGGTGGGCCTCGGCCGTTGCGCTCTTCGACAGGGGAACATCGAGGCCGCCGTTCGGGCGTTTGAAGACGCCCTGGCGGTCGCCCCCCAGCACCCCGAGGCGCTCCAGGAGATCGCTCAACTCGACATCCGGTTCGGGCGCCTCGACCGCGCCTGCCAGCGACTGGAAACGCTGACGCGGGCCGAGCCATTTCGTCACGAATATCACTACGCCCATGCCCAGGCGTTGAAGCTGGCGGGTCGAGACGCCGAGGCGCGGCGGGAATCGCAAAGAGCGGCGCAACTCCGCGACGAGGAAGATCGCATGCTTCGGGTCCGAAGCAAGATCCTCCTGGACCCGAAGGACGTGGCCTCTCGACTGGAAGTCGCGCGCTGGATGCTGGGCCATGGCCAGGATCGCGAGGGGTTGAAATGGGCCCACGAAATCCTCGGGACCGACCCTCATCACGTCCCGACCCACGAGCTCCTGGCCGGCTATTACGAGAAGCAGGGCAACGCCGGGCTGGCGAACTACCATCGAATGATGGCGGACCGGGGCCGAATCCCAGACTGAGCGTCGGAAGGCAAGGAAAGGGATGCGGCATCCAGTGACGAAACGGCTGTCTCCTAAATTTTTCGTCCTAGATCGATCGATGAAGAAAGCAGGTGTCTTGACAAGTCTCCGTAACGGATTCATAATCGGCCTCACCAAAGTCACAGTTCTCTTATTTATCTCTGATCCGATCGATGCAACGCAGCTAGTTGTTCGAGGGTCAGGTCGACGACGTATGTCGAACCCCGGATAGCTATCCTGTTTCGCAGCAGATGAAAATGTCCTGTACACAAGGGGAATCAGATGAGTCGCCTGGATTCTCGGGGCTCTCGGCGTGGTTTCACGCTGATTGAACTGCTCGTCGTCATCGCCATCATTGCCGTGCTGATCGCCCTCCTTCTGCCGGCCGTGCAGGCCGCGCGCGAGGCCGCTCGTCGGGCACAGTGCACCAACAACCTCAAGCAACTGGGCCTGGCCGTCCACAATTACATCTCGACAAATAACGTCTTTGTCCCGTCGTTTTCGTCTCAGCAGGCGACCAATGCGCAGGGCAAGCCTGACGGATGGGCCTGGGATGGCGGACTGAGCTGGCGTGCCATGATCATGCCTGACCTCGAGCAGAACACGGTCTACAACGCCTTCAACATGATGCTGAAGGAAGATAGCCCCGGCGCCAATCTGGCCTGGGCCACGGCCTGGTACACGGTCATTTCGGTCTATCTCTGCCCATCCGATGGCTCGGTCCCCGGCGGAATTACCTCGTTCCAAACGGCCCAGGGTACGTACAGCATCATGACACCTCCGCCGAATCCGAGCGGCGGCCAGTATGGTGTCCCCGTGACGAACTATTACATGAGCTTTGGGGACAATTATGCAATCCTGCCGCTCTCGGGTGCGAATCCCTGGGAGACAGGTCCGCCGTTCGTCCCGGGCGTTCCTCGTCGCGGGTATGACGGCTTCTGGGGCACGTCGAATTTGTCGACGTACGGTCTCGGTGCCTATGCCATCGCCGATCAGGGGCAGATGCGGGGATTCTCCGACTACCGGACCCGAGGGGCGCCGGCCTCGATCCAGAGTGTTACCGACGGCACCAGCAATACGATCCTGATCGGCGAGGGGCTACCGGCTCAGGACCCGAACAGCGAGATGTACGGGCATACGGGAGTGGCCTCGGGCACCACCATTCCGATCAATTACTACACCGGATTGACCACGGGAAGCTTTGGGACCACCGTCTGGCAGAGCCGCTTCAGCTATGCGAGCCGGGGTTTCAAGAGCCTGCATCCCGGCGGGGCCAACTTCCTCTTTGCCGATGGTCACGTCGTATTCCTCAAGGCGTCGCTGAACCCAATAACTTACAACGCACTGGGTAGCCGGGCCGGCGGTGAAGTCGTCAGTTCCGACGCTTATTGATGTATCCGCGACCGCCGCGCGTATCCGATGACCGAGAACGACTCGGCTTCGGTTCGGCGGCGGTCGTCACCGGCTCCCGCGCAAGGTGGTCCCTTGCCTCACGGAGAGCCAGAAAATCCTGGGCATGCCGAGATGCCATTTTTTCGCTCGATTCACTTGCTTGAGAAATGACATGTTGCGAAATCGATGTCTGTTTCGCCGAGCCCTGGCCCTTCTCGCCGGCCCCGCCTTGCTCATCGCCATCGGATGCTCCGACGACGGAATGGGCAAGCGCTACGCGGTCTCCGGCACCGTGAGTTACAAGGGGCAGCCCGTCAACAAAGCCCGGATCAGTTTCGTACCCGCAAAAGGCCAGAACGCCGGCGCCAGTGGTGAAGTTGTCGACGGCAAGTTCTCGGGGCTCACAACGCTCACTCCGGGCGATGGGGTTCTCCCGGGCGACTACAAGATCACAGTTGACCAGCGCGAGGTCAACGAAGAGGAATTGAAAGCCGCATCCCAGAAGCTCGCGAAAGAGCACGGGATGGACACCATCGGGCAAGTCCCGCCCGAAGTCCAGGCCGCCGCGTTGAAAAAGGCCAAGAGTACAATCCCCGGCAAATATCAGATTGCCGAGACGAGCGATCTGAGTGCGAAGGTTGATGCGGAACACACGACTTTTACCTTCGAGTTGAAGGATTGATTGATCCCCGATTCTCCCCTCCTTCACGGCTCACTGCGTCGAACCGCGTGAGCCGAATGGAGGGGAGGTTGGTCCCCATCACGATTTCACACCAGGGAGTCGCTCATGTTTGGCGACCATATCCACCTCGGAATGCGGCCGATCTCGAATCGCAGGGCTCCGAGGCGACGCTTCGTTCCCGAGAAGATGACTGGTGAGTCGGCTTGCCTGTTGGAGGGGCGATCTCTGACGGCGCCGGCGCTCTACCGTGTTCCATTCGGCAGCATCGGGGATCTGGACATCGCGTCGGTTTCGCAGACTGGTTCGGCGAATAGCCCGACTACCGTCTCGGCGGACAATAGCGCGACAAACACGCTCTCCAACACCACGCCTTCGGGAGGTCCGAGCGGATCGATCGGTGGAACAGCGACGACTTCTATCGTCGACAATAATGACCCAGCGCCACCCGCCGCAGCTCAAGGCTCTTATACAACGTCGATTGATGAGTCTGGGACTATCAATTGGAGCGGTGTTTTCGGTGGGTACATCGGTGGAGCATTCGACCTTTACGCATACCGCAATTATACCATCGCCGATGATGGTACAGGTCCACTCACTGGCTGGTATGTGAAGGAGACTTATAGCGTCTCCTATTCCGCGCCGGATTCCACCAAGATCAATCCCATGTTCATTGCATCCACCTTGACACTCTCTACGCCAACACTAGCAATTAACACCGGTGGCACGAACACGATTGACCATCTCACAATCAACGGTCAGTCGATCCCTCCTACGGGGAGTATCATGGCAGGCCCCAACGGATCCACGATCAGTTCTTCGTGGACGGGGAATTCTGTCAATGTTACCGCTTACACACCTTTGCCAGCCTTAACCGTGGCCGAGGGTAACCCTGTATCGGGTCTCGCCTGGCCAGTGACCGAGGAAACGCAAATGGGCATGCAGGGTGGGACGAGCAACGCCCTGGCTCTTCAGTTTCAGGTTGCCGCAAACTATGGAGCGAGCTTCGTTCAGAGCGTCGGCGGATAGGAATGTCGTCCAGATGGCGGATACGACTCTCGCCTTTGGTATGTCGGTCTCCGGGACGTTTCGATTTTTGGTTTCGTGCATACCCGGCCCCGCTGCTGATGCGACAAAAGGTTGTCTGGTTATAGCGTCTAGTAGGGCGCACTGGCCGGGGCGCCGACGATGATCTGCTTGACCTCGCCGACCAGGCCCGCCGGGACGCCGATGAACGTGGCGGCGGCGGCCTTCACGATCTTGCGGTTGCCGGACGACTCCCAGTATTCCCTCGGCTTGTAAAACAGCGGATGGCGCGCGGCGAAGCCGGTTGTCCGGATCGGGGCCGCCGCGATGGATTTCTCGCCCGCGGCCTCGCCGGCATCGGAGACGGCCGGGCCAGGCGAGACGATCGTCGCCGGACGCTTGCTCCCCGAGGTCTGGCAGCCGGTCTGCGACAGGAATCCGGCGGACAGCACCACCGCTCCCAGAAACCGATAGCGAATCCCACGCATCTTCGGGTCCTCCTCATCGGGCGGTCGGGGCGATCCAGCGGCATCGAAGACCGTCGACGCCCCGCGCCGACCAGGTAAGCATACCCGCCGGATCGGGGACCGGTCGGCGATCATCGGGTCGCGGGAAGTCCGAAATTGACGCACCAATAGCGTTTGCCGTCCTCGCCGACGGCGCAACCGACTCCGATCTCGGTGAAACCTCCGAGGATGTTGTCTTTGTGGTGCCGGCTCTCCATCCAGCCCTTCATCACCCGATCCTCGGTGAAATGGCCATAGGCGACGTTCTCACCGACTCGCCGATACCGATAACCTCGCCCCTTGACCCGGTCGGCGGGCGACGAGCCGTCGCCTCCGGTGTGCGACATCTTTCGGCGGGCGGCCATGTCCTCGGCGTGAGCCTGGGCGGCGAGGGTCAGCTTGCGGCTGGGGACCAGTTTACCGAGCTTGACCTTAGCGCGTATCGTGTTGTGGGCCTCGATGATCCGGTCTCGAATCCCCTGGAGCTCCTCGGGTGGAATGAGACGCCCGGGATCGGGATCGTCGGGGGGTTGGATCAGCGGTCGGATTGGAGTCCGCGCCGGTCGCGCGGGTGCCTGGGCGCATCCAGGCGTGGCGCTCAGGCCGACGGCTATCAAAAATTGTCGACGGGATGGTTCCATGTTCGGCAAGAGAACAAGGTCGATCGGGTAGGGCCCGATTGGGATCGGCCGGACGCCGCCCGAATCATCAGCCAGGGCCGGTTCTTTTTCACCCTGGTCGGGTCAACGGGGACTGGCTCCGGTCCTCTTCGACCGGTCGCTGTCCTTATTCACTCGACCCTTTTACCTCCGCGTTCAGGACCAGCACCGGATGGCCCACGAAATGGGGACAGGCACCTGCGCCGCGCTCCGTAGCCAGTCCCCGTTTCCCGGGCATTCCGAGAAGGAAAGGGCCCTGACCGTTCTCCCATCATGAAGGAATGCGATTCTTTCCCATTTTCGTGCCCTTCGTGTTTTTCGTGGTTCCTCCGGATCTTCGATTCTGGAGTGAGGTCCGAGAAGGAAAGGGCCCTGACTGTTCTCCGAGTCAGCTTATCCAGGTTGAATGCCGATCGGCCAGCGATTAGATTGATAGCCTTGAACGAACGCGATCCAGAAAGGTCTCCTGCCATGTTCACCGGCCTTGTGCTCGTCGCGCTGGCGGTCGCCTGCCGACTGATTTCCCACGACCTGGCGTTGTGGAACTTCGTCCCCGTTGGTGCCGTGGCGATCTACGCCGGGGCGAGGATGTCCTGGAGGTGGGCCTGGCTCGTCCCGCTCGCCGCGATGGGGATCTCCGACGCATTCATCCACTTCGCGGGCAGCTATCCGATCACCAGCCTGGAACGGTGGACCGTCTACGGATCCTTCGCGGCCCTGACGCTCCTTGGTCCGCTGGCGAGGCGCCCCGGTTTCCGCCTCTGGATGGCGCCTGGGCTCGGCCTGGCCGGGTCGACGCTGTTTTTCGCCACGACCAATTTTGGAGTCTGGGCCGAGGGCCAGCTCTACCCGATGAACCTCGCCGGACTGGTCGACTGCTACATCAAGGCGATCCCGTTCTACCAGAACACGCTGGCGGCCGACCTTCTCGGAACCTGCGTGCTCTTCGGGGTGGGGCCTGTGATCGAGCGGGCCGTCTCGCGGGCCTGGTCGACCGCGGCGCCCGAGGCCGAAGCTCCGGTTGAGGTCGCCGACCTGGCCTGAATCGACCATCTCATCTCGTGGCCAGGTTACTTGTCAGCGTCCGATCCGCGTCCGAGGCCCGCGCCGCCGTTGAGGGGGGCGCGGCGATTGTCGACGTCAAGGAACCTTCCCGGGGATCGCTCGGGAGGGCTTCCGTCGATGTCTGGCGCGAGGTGCGCGCCGCGATCCCCGATTCCACGATCCTGAGCGTCGCCCTCGGCGAACTGGTCGAGTGGTCGACGGGCGATCTCCCACGCGAAGGCTGGGAGGGGATTCGCCATCGGAAGATTGGTCTGGCCGGCTCGGGCGAGCACTGGCGCGAGCGATGGTCGGATCTCCGGGCGCGGTTTGAAACCGGGCCAGGCTGGGTGGCCGTCGCCTATCTCGATTGGCGAACCGCCGGGGCGCCCGATCCGTTCGCCGTGATCGACGAGGCCGCGACGATCGCCGACTGCGCGGGCGTTCTGTTCGATACCTTCGACAAGTCTCGCCCGATTGCGGTTCCTGATCGCGAATGGCGAGACAGGATCGACCGGGTGAGAGCGTTCGGCCGATTTGTCGCGATCGCTGGTTCGCTCGACGAGGAGCGAATCCGACGACTCCGATCGATGGAGCCGGATCTCTTCGCGGTCCGGGGCGCGGCGTGTGAGGGAGGCGATCGGATTCGGGCGATCGACCCCGATCGGGTCGCCCGGCTGGTCCGTGCGGCGGGTGCCGACGACGTACCGATCAGGAATCCAGATCGAACTGGACGCCCTGGGCCAGTGGCAGGTCTCGGCCGTGGTTGATTGTGCAGGTCTGCCGGCGCATGTAGAGCTTCCACGAGTCGGAGCCGGCCTCTCGGCCGCCGCCGGTGGATTTCTCCCCGCCGAACGCCCCGCCGATTTCGGCACCCGAGGTTCCGATGTTGACGTTCGCGATTCCGCAGTCGGAGCCCTCGGGCGAGAGGAACTGCTCGGCCTCGCGGAGGTCGCTGGTGAAGATGGCCGAGGTCAGTCCCTGTTCGACGGCGTTCTGGATGGCGATCGCCTCGTCGATGGTCCGGTACTTCATCACGTGGAGGATCGGAGCGAAGGTTTCCTCGCCGACGATCGGCATCGACGGATCGGCCTTCACCAGCGCCGGCTCGACGAAGAAGCCAGGGCGATCGAGGCGGTTGCCGCCGAAGACGATCTCTCCGCCCTGCGCGATCGCGGCGTCGAGGGCCGCGCGCATCGCGGCGATCGAGCCTTCTCCGATCAGCGGCCCCATCAAAACGCCGTCTTCCCACGGGTCGCCGATCCGGACACGCTGATAGGCCGCGGTCAGGCGATCGAGGACCTGGTCGTGGATCGATTCGTGGACGATCAGCCGGCGTGCCGAGGTGCAGCGCTGGCCGGCGGTCCCGACCGCCGCGAAGACCGTGGCGCGGATCGCCAGTTCAAGGTCGGCCGAGGGCGCGATCACGATCGCGTTGTTCCCGCCGAGTTCGAGGAGCGACCGCCCCAATCGACGCCCGACGACCTCGCCGACGACCCGGCCGAGCCGGCAACTTCCCGTAGCCGAGATCAGGGGGAGCCGCCGGTCTTCGAGCATCCGACGGCCGATCGCCTCGTCGGCCGGCGCGAGCTGGAAGACGCCCTCGCACGGGAGATCCACGCTCCGAACAACCTCGTCAACGATCTTCTGCACGGCGAGGGCGGTGAGCGGAGTGCGCGGCGAGGGCTTCCAGATCATCGTATCGCCGCAGACGGCGGCGATCATGGCGTTCCAGGCCCAGACCGCGGCCGGGAAGTTGAAGGCGGTGATGATCCCGACCGGTCCGAGCGGGTGCCACTGCTCCATCATCCGGTGGCGAGGCCGCTCGCTGGCGATCGTCAGGCCGTGGAGCTGGCGCGAGAGCCCCACGGCGAAGTCGGCCATGTCGATCATCTCCTGAACCTCGCCCTCGCCCTCGGTCCGGATCTTCCCGGTTTCGAGTGTGATGAGCAGGCCCAGGTCGGCCTTTTTGGCGCGGAGCGCCTCGCCGATCCGGCGGACGACCTCGCCCCGCCGAGGCGGCGGGACCATCCGCCACTCGCGAAACGCCGCGACCGACCGATCGGCCATCGCCTCGTATTCCTCGGCCGATATCGCCCGGACCACCGGCATGGGCTTGCCTGTGGCCGGGTTAACCGGGCGGAGGAACTCGACCCCGGCAGACGCGGGAACGGCACGATCCAGCGCGGCGATCCCCAGGCGATCGTAGAGCTCCTCGAACATCCCGACGGCTCCTCGTGGTCGAAGAAGGCCATCCTATCCGCCCGTCGCGGGCCCTGCCACCTCGATCCAGGGCCGATGGGTCGGGGCTCGGGACGACCGGCTTCATTCGGTTGAGGATCGCCTATATCCTGGAGCATGAGCAGGGGTGACGAGTGGAGTCCCGACGGTTTTTGTCCCGCGACGATGCTCTCATGATCAGCCAGCCACGTTCTCGAAGAAGCCACGCCGCTGTGCGCCAGCTCGTTTTGCCGTTCGCGGCGCGGTCGCGGGACCGGCAGAAGTGGTTTCGGCGGTGGATCGTCGCGGGAACGGCGGTCGTGGTCGCGGCGATCCTGGCGTCGTCGCCCTGGGGACGTTATGGCGCGGCGGTCACAGTGTGGGGGGCTCGCCAGGTTGTTCGGAGGTTTTTTGGCCTGCCCAGGCCGCGTGAGGAGGTTGACGAAGCCTGGAGGCGGCGCCGCGAACTCGGCATCGAGGAAACCCGGCGCGGGCTGGCGCGGGTCTACGCCGAGGCTGATCCGCCGATTCGGAAGCTTCTGAGATACGCCGGGCTCGATCCCGATCACGGCCTGCTCCGGTGGGGGAACTACGACCTCACCCTGCTGCTCCCGTCGACGGTCTTCGAGGCCGACGACTCGGGGCGATCGTATCGGCTCCGGCCCCTCACCCGATCGATCTGGCTCTCGCAGATCTCGCTCAAGGGGGGCGTGCCGTTCTTCTTCCTCGTTCCGGACGGACCAGGGCTCGCTCAGGCGATCGAGGGGACGACGGGAATCCCGGTCGCGACCTCTCGCCAGACGACCAGCTCCTGGGGTTTGCGTGGGCCCGAGCCGGATCCGCGGGCTCCCTTCCGCGTGATGGTCCTGGGCGACTCGTTCATGCAGGGTCTCTTCATTGGCGACGACGAGACTCCGCCGGAATCCCTGCGCCGCTACCTCGAAGGCCGGGTGGGATGCCGGGCCTCGGTGCTGAACACGGGCGTTCTCGGCTACTCGCCCGAGCAGTATTATCACGCGATGATCGCGTTCGCCGATCGATTCCCGCCCCACTTCGTGGTCATCAGCCTCTTCTGCAACGACTTCGGCGACCTGCACGCCGTCCCAACGCGCGGGCTCGGCGACTGGGGCGAGGGAAAATACTGGCTGGAGAAGATTGGGGCCTTCTGCGCCGCCCGCGAATGGCCGTACCTCATCGCCCCAGCCCCCTACGCGCCGGGGTTGCTCGGCAAGCGACGCCCCGGATTCTATCCCGGGTTGATCGCGAACGAGCTGGATATCAACAGCATTTTCCTGCTGGACCCGACGGAGGATTTCATCGATGCGCACCTGGATCGGGTGATCGAGGGGCAGCTCCGAAGGGCGAGGCCGATGGGATGCCCACTGTTCAACGACGCCATCGGCGACGGGCATTTCTCGGCGTTGGGGTCGCGGGTCTGGGCGGAGCGCGTCGGGCGCCGGCTCCTCCGGATCATGGGCGAGGAGCAGGCGCGCCGGGTCTCCCGGGGCCTTCCCCCGCGGGGTCCGGATGTCCTGAAGGCGCGTGAGAGGGCCGGCGATCGATGAGGATGCGACAGGTTCGGTTCGCCTTTCTGGAGCGGTCGATTCGCCGCGAGCGAGGATTCAAGCTGGCCATCCTCGCGGCCACCCTGGCCGCGGTCGTCGTCGTGCTCGGGATCTTTCCCTGGGAGTTTCTTGTATCCCGGGCGCTCGATGTCTGGGCCGGTCAATCGTACCGCGACTCGCTCCACAACTTTCGGACCCGAGACAAGATCGACGCCTCCTGGCGCGAGTTCCGCCGGGCGGGAATCGAGCGCACGCGAGAGCAGGTCGCCCGGTATAGCGCGGAGAACAACGAGGCGTTTCGCGCCCTGCTTCGATACGCCGGGATGGACCCCGACCACGCCCTGTTTGGTTGGGGGAACTTTGACTGGACGTTGCTGCTCTCCTCGAAGGTCTTCGAACCGGACGAGAAGCTCTCTTACCGGCTCCGGCCGGGCGTTCGCTCGATCTGGCTACACGGTAAGGATGGGAAGTCGGAGGGGAATGCCTTCTTCCTCATCCCGGATGGGCCCGAACTGGCGGAACTCGTCCGGCCGACGCGGATGCGGATCGTCGAGGGCTCGCGGCAATTCACCAACTCGTGGGGCCTGCGCGGGGCCGAGCCCGATCCCGGGGCGAAACTCCGGGTGCTGATCCTGGGCGATTCGATCATGCAGGGGATGTTCATCGGCCAGGACGAGACGCCGCCGGAATGTCTCCGGCGCCATCTGGAGCGAGCGATTGGTGGCCCGGTCTCGGTCCTGAACACGGGCCTGATGGGTTACTCGCCCGAACAGTATTACTATTCCATGGAACGATACGCCGATCGGTTTCGGCCGGACGCGGTGGTCGTGAGCGTCTTCGCGAACGACTGCGGCTCGATCGCCAGGGCGGTCGACCGGGGCGAGGGCGACTGGAAGGAAGGGCGGTACTGGCTGGGCCGGATTGTCGAGCGTTGTGAGGCGCGCGGTTGGCCGTACCTGATCGTGCCGGCGCCCTACGAGCTGGACCTGGTTCGCCGCCGGCATCCCGGCAACTACCCCGGGGCGCTGGCCAACGTCCTGGCTCCCGAGGGCGCCTCGTACTTCGACCCCTCCGAGGATTTCCTCAATGCCCACTTAAGGGCGCGGATCGAGTCGCGACGAACGGGAAAGACGCCCGAGGGGTGCGTGCTCTTCAACGACAACCTGATGGACGCCCATTTCTCGGCGTTCGGGGCGGAGGTCTGGGCCGAGTCGGTCGGACGCCGGCTCCTGCTGCATATCGAGGATTTCCGGGCATCGAGGCCGGTGGTCTCGCCCGATCGAGGAGGCAACCGCTCGTGAGCGAACCGGCCGGGGAGATTCCACTCTGGATGAAGACCGAGACCGTTCCTCAGCGGTCGCGAGGGGACCGATGGCGCGCCCAGCTCTTCCGGCCCCGGCCGATGCGCCAGGAGGTCTTTGGGTTCGTCGATCGGGCGCGTCGGGTCGATCGGATCTTCAAGCTGGTGATGGCCGGCCTGACGATCGTCGTCCTGGGAACGATGCTGGCCGTGGTCCCCTCGGGACGCTACTTCGCCGGGTGGCTCTCGTCGCGTACCCGATGGGCGGCGATCCGGATGATCGGTCAGGAGCCCGACCGATCCGAGATCGACGCCGACTGGCGCCGTCGCCGCGAGTTCGACATGCAAAGCGCCCTGGGCCGGCTCCGAAGCACGCTTGGCGAATACACGGAACCCCAGCGCCGGCTTCTCGAAATCGCGGGGATGGACCCCGATCACGTCGTCCTTCGGTGGGGGAACTTCGACAAGACGGTGATGCTCCCCTCGACCGTTTACGAGCCCGACGACACGCGATCGTATCGCCTGCGCCCGGGCGTCCGGTCGGTCTGGGTCCGCAACTTCCCGTTCAAGGGCGACATGAAGGCGTTTTTCCAGATCCCGGATCGTCCCGAGGCGCGGGCGAGCGTCCAGGGAACCGGCGCGGCGATCGTCGAGGGCTCCGAGCAGTCAACCAACTCGTGGGGCCTGCGCGGACCCGAGCCCGACCTCGACGCCCGCATCCGAGGCATTGTCCTGGGCGATTCCTACATGCAGGGCCTTTTCGTCGGCGACGACCAGACGCCGACCGAGTCCCTGAAGCGCGACCTGAAACGCCGGCTCGGCGCCAACGTCGAGATTCTCAACACCGGACACCTGGGCTACTCGCCCGAGCAGTACTATTACGCACTCGAGGAATACGGGAAGAAGTTCCCTCCCCAGTTCGTGGTGATTAGCCTGTTCGCGAACGACTTTGCTGGGGATATCAAGGTCGTATTCGAGGAAGGCGGAGGCGACTGGGACGAGGCGAAATACTGGCTCGTCCGGATCCGGGATTACTGCCTCGCGCGAGGGATTCCGAGCCTCTTCGTCCCGGCGCCCTGGGTCAACCAGCTTTCCGGTCCGCAGCGCGCGGCGAATTATCCGGGGCCGATCTCGAACATCATCGAGGTGACCGGCCTGCAATACCTCGATCCGATCGACGCCTTCGCCGATGCGCTGCTTTCGATCGAGATCGAGGCCGGTCGCAAGGGCGAGCCGATCACGGGCGACCCGCTCTTCAACGGCCGGATCGGCGACGGCCATTTCTCGGCGCAGGGGTGCCAAATCTGGGCGGAGCGGGTCGGGCGAAGAATCGCGCTCCTGCTGACCAGGCGGTCGACCGAGATCCTGATCAACGGCCAGTAGCCCGGCCGACGCTGTCGAGGGCGAGAATACGCGTGGCCGCCTGGGTCCCTCCCGCCGCAAACCCACCTGGTCTTGGGCTGGACGTCGTTCTTCCAAGATCCTAAAGTAAGTAGCGCAGGATAGCTGCGCGATGGTGTCATTCGTCTCGCGAGGCCATTATGCTTGTTAGACTATTCGGTCGAAATTTTCGATCTCTCAGGAACGAGTTCGAGCTATCATTTGTGGCGGCCGACCTCAAGAGGAAGGAAGACCGTGAACGGGGTGTCCTCGAAGTGTCGATCAAAGGCGAGGATGAGCCGCTTCGCTTATTGAAGACCGTGGCCATATATGGCGCGAATGCATCTGGCAAGTCAACTGTGCTGCTGGCAGCCAGGGCTTTGCGATGGCTCGGCGCGGAATCCAGTCCGCGCACCGAGCCTGATGCGGACATCGCCCCGTATGAGCCCTTCTTACTTGACGCCAGGCAGAGAAAGGGTCCCATACTCCTGGGTTGCGACGTCTACTTCGACCGGGCTATTTTGCGTTACGAGCTAGAATTTAATAAAAAAGCCATCTTGCGTGAGCGAATGGCGATTTTGGAGGGGGCGAGCCAGCAGATCCTTATTGACCGCAGGCCAGCCAAGGACGTCGAGGGGGACCTCATCGAGAGGGGGTCGGCGAATCGCCTTTACGTGGAAAAAATGCAACCCAATATCTCGGTGCTCTCAAAACTCGCTCAGCATGGTCCCAAGGAGGGTGATGAGTCCGTTCGCCCCTATTATGATGCGATCCGAAATTCAACCCATTACGCGGACTATTCCGCGGCCGCCGTGACTTTCGCGGCAGGTGCTGGCCGAGAACGCTTTGCAGACGATGCGGCATATCGCGATTGGATCATGTCGCATCTTATCCGCTCCGCGGATGTGGGAATCCGCGATGTGCGGATCAGGAGGGAAAACCTTGATTTTCCAGCTGATCTGAGGGACAGCTTGCTGAAACTCAATAGTAATCTTAAATTTCCTTATCAGCAAGTTCTCATATCGTTTGTTCATGAGGGAAAATCTAGGCAGCCGATCGACTATTCTGACGAGTCTTCGGGCACAAAGAAGCTGTTTAATCTTGCCGCTGATTGGTGGATACTTGCCAATCAGTCTGTCTCCACGTTCATCGATGAACTCGGGGCTAGCTTGCATCCGAGACTCCTTGATCGGCTGATTAGGTCGATCAATGATGAAGGTTCGCATCGAGCGCAACTTGTATTTGCCACGCACGATACGGGCTTGCTCGAGGCGCAAGATGGGCTGCCTCCCGCGCTACGGCGAGATCAGGTGTATTTTACGAGAAAAAACATGCAGGGTGAAACAGAGCTGTATTCTCTCGTGGAGTTCAAGGAGACAGCACGCCCCGTCCACAATCTACGCAAACGCTACATGTCTGGACTGTATGGTGCGATACCTGACGTTGAAAGATTCTATCTGTGAGCAAAAAAGATGGCCGAGAAGAAACCTATTTCCAAGAAAACACGATCTCTTCTCGATCAGCTTCAGCGAAAGCGGGGTATCCGAGACCTTGCCCAGAGGATTTTAATCGTTTGCGAGGACAACAAGTCTGCTCCGAGCTATTTCAAGGCATTGAAGAGGTACTTCAATTTGTCGGCGACCTCGGTTCAGGTCGAGGGTAGCGGAGGTTCAACGCAGCCTATTCAGGTTGTTCGGAAAGCGATCATGCTGATGGAAAGTGCACGTTCTCAAGCAAGCAGCACGGAGCCTTACAGTCAAGTTTGGTGTGTGATTGATGGAGACTACGGGTCAAAGATTGTGAACGCTCGTGAGAGTGCGTCAAAACGTGGGGTCAAGCTGGCTGTTTCTACGAAGTGCTTCGAGTACTGGTTGTTGCTCCACTATGAAGAATACGACAGAGCGTCGATGGATTGTGACTCGGTAGTCAGCGTCTTAAGACGAAAGCGTATTCCCAATTATGAGAAAGGAGTTTACGATTTTCGCGAAATGGTGAAGAGAGTCGAGGATGCGGTCGCCCGAGCAGAAAAGCTGCGTTTACCGGGCATTATGCGCAACGAACTGCCTGAAGACCAGAATCCTTGTAGTGAAGTTTATTTGTTGATCAATGCGGTAAGGCTTCCTGTTTAGGAAATTCTTTTGTCAGAGTGATGGTAGGTTTCGCGACATTTTCCGTCCAGGAGGAGCCTTACTTATTCCCCGATCACCTTCACCAGCACCCGCTTGGGCCGCCGTCCGTCAAATTCACCGTAGAAGATCTGTTCCCAGGGGCCGAAGTCGAGCCTTCCCTTCGTGATGGCGACGACCACCTCGCGACCCATCACCTGACGCTTCATGTGGGCGTCGGCGTTGTCCTCGCCGGTCCGGTTGTGCCGATAGCGCTGCGGCGAGGCGTCGAACGGCGCCAGTGCTTCGAGCCACTTCTTGTAATCTTCGTGGAGCCCGGTCTCATCGTCATTGATGAAAACGCTCGCCGTGATGTGCATGGCGTTGCAGAGGACCAGTCCCTCCTGCACGCCGCTCTTGCGCACGATCGCCTCGACCTGCGGCGTGATGTTGAGGAAGTCCATCCGGACCGGGATATTCAACGTCAGGTGCTCGGTGTACGACTTCATGGCTCGATTCCTCCCGCGGTCGAGGATAGCCGATCCGCGGCGGGTTGGGCAGTGGCTCGATCGTGGTCCGGACCAGTCCCGCCCTGGATTCGTGCCCGGTCGCGAAGGATGGCCTTGGCGGCACGCTCCTGGGACGTCACGCCCGGCTGGGGGAACAGGCCGCCGCCCAGGATCAGGGTCGCGAGCGAGAGCGCCGCGAACCGCTCGCGACGGCCGAGGCCCAGGTCGACCGTCGACGCGTGCCGGCCTCCGGCGAAAAGGTGCAGATACGCCCGGACAACCGCGATCCCGTTGAGCGCCGCCGCCGCCACCACCGACACGCCGATCATCGGGCTCGCCTCAACGGCGCTGTCCACCAGCATCTCGGTCGCGATGAAACCCAGCGTCCCCGGGAAGCCCACGCACGCCAGGCCGGTCAGCAAAAAGCAAACCGCGAGCGTCGGCGAGTGGGGATACAGTCCGTGGAAATCCCGGAGCGAGAGCCGCCCAAACCGGGCCTCGAGCGCCCGGAGCGTCAGCCCAAACCCCGAGAGCGAAAGAATCACCGAGAACCAGAGGCACAGCGAGGCCGTCATCGAGGTCACGGTCTGAAGCTCGATTCCCACCAGCACCAGCGCCGAATGGCCAATGAACATGAACGCGAAAAAACGCCGGGTTTCGGCCTGGATGGTCGCCATCCCGGCCGCGTAGACGGCCGTGATCATCGAGGCGATCGAAAGACCCGCCAGGGCCCAGGTCGGCGCGACCGGCAGTAGGAGCCGGACCGCCGCGTACACACCGCTCAGCGGCGCCACGAACAATAGCGCGATGCCGAACGTCGCGTGCTCGAACCAGTCGGTCACCCAGCAATGCGCCGGCGCGGATCCGCATCGGATCAAAATCGCGAGGACGAGCGGGATCGTCGCCCAGAACGGTGCGGGAGCCTCCCGGCCGTTCCACTCCACCAGCCCCCATCCCATCACCAGCAACGCCAGGAACGTCGCCATGTGCACGACAAAAACCCGGGTCGGCCGGCCTCGGCTTCTTAGCTCGATGTAGGGCGGCACCGTCGAGACGGCCAGCAGGACGATCAGCGGCCAGGGCGACCGACACGCGAACATCGCCAGCCGGAGCGTCCCGGCCGCCAGCGACCACGTGAACGAAAATCGCCGCATTTTCGCCCGGGCGGTCGCCAGTGCCGCCAGGAAGTGAATCAAGGCGATCGCCGGGAAAAGCGGCGCGCTCAGCTCGTCGAGCGCGAAGACAACCCGCCCGAACAGCCGGCGCTGGAGGCCCATCGCCTCGCCAGACTCGGTCGAAACGCCCAGTACGAAGCCCAGCCACGCCAGTGCCGCGCACGCCAGCGCACCGCCCGTGAACGCCAGACCCCAGGAATAGGCTCGAAGCGGGTCTCGCTGGCGGCCCACCCAGAGCGACCCGATCGCCGTGCTGATGAGCGCGTAATCCAGCCAGGGAAGTTCCAGGATATTCATGAATGCTCGTCAATCGAGACGGGGGAGGGCGGCACGCGTTCTGACTCGCGCGAGCCGTTCCCGTCGAGGAAATCGGTCCATCGCCGCTCGGTCCGGTCGCACCACTCCAGTGCCCGGGTGAACGGACGAACCACGTATTCCACCAGGCCGCCATCCAGGTGACCCTGCTCGATCGCGAGCCGGTAAATCCGGCCCGCCGCTCGGGTCGTCCAGGGCGACCGCCCGCGCGGCAGACGGCCGCCGAGCGCGTTCTCCAGCGTGTGGTAGTCATGCAGCAGCGTCGGTGCCCGAAGAAATTGCAACATCCGAAGGCAGGCGTGGCCAAGCAGATGAACCAGCGCCAGGTATCGGAATCCCAGGCCGATCTCCACCACGATGATCGAAACCTGAGTGAGCGACGCATACGCCAGCGCCGACTTGATGTCCGTCTGCACGCTACCGGCCAGATACGCGAGCACGGCCGACGCGAGCCCCAGCCCCACCACCACCGCGGCCAGCGGCGGCGAGACCTCCAGAATCGGCCCAATCCGCAAAAGCAGAAACGCCCCCAGGTGAACCGAGAGCGCTCCGTAAAACACAGCGCTCGATGGGGTCGGCCCCTCCATCGCTCGCGGGAGCCAGCCGGAGAACGGAATCAAGGCCGATTTCCCGGCCGCGGCCAGCAGCATGAGCAGCCCTATCCCAAACGCCGGCCAGGCGCCCAGGTCGGCCTCTCCCGCCGGCCACGGACCCTCCCCCAGCAGCCGGACAAAATCGCCCGTGCCTCGGATGTGATGCAACGCCACCGCCGCCAGCAGCAGCGCGGCGTCCGAGAACCGATAGACGGTCCACACCCAGAGCCCGTTCCGCGCCGGCGCCGGTCGATCCAGGAAATAGGCCACCAGCAGCGCCGACGAAAGCCCGACCAGCTCCCAACCGGCAAAGAGCGTCTCAATCGTACCGGCCAGCGAGGCCACCACCATCCCGAGCAGAAAAATCGCGTACAACGCGAAAAACCGCCGAAACCCCGGCTCGCGGTGCAAATACCGGCTGGCAAACGCTCCGATCGTCGCCGAGAGCACCAACGAGAGAATCGCCATCGGCACCGAAAGCCGGTCGAACACAAACGTCACCGCGAACTGGTAATGCCGGGGAATCGCCACCCAGTCGCCCATCGGAATCGCGACGTGCCGCGTCCCAAGGAGCAGCATCGACGCCAGTACCACCAGCGCCGCCGAAAGCCCGGCAATCACCGCCGCCTGCACCCATCGGACAATCATCCGCTCCGAAGGCCCACGCCCGATCGCCGTCGCCACCCCCAGCGCCAGACAGAGCGCCGATGGCGCGGCAACCACGACTACACCAGTCCAGATCAGCCATTGGGGGGCGGGTTGGTGCATGGCGATTGCGTCGTCCGTCGGGAATTCTGTAACCCTGGAAAATTCCAGGATTTTCTGAAGGTTGCAAGTGAAAATCTCAATACTATCTTGAAACAATTGAATCCGTGTTTGGTCGGGGTCTCGCCTGACCGTCCCGGATGGTCGCGAATTCGAGGTGGTCGCGCCAGCCGCGATACCAGTCGGCCGACGAGGGAGCACCTGGCAGCACGCCCGATCGGGGCCGGTAGGGCTCGAACGACTCCTGGCGATAGGTCGAAAGCTCGAGGGTCTCGGGATCGAGTGAGGCCAGGACGACCCATCGGTTGTCGCAGAGCCGCCGAAGGCCCGGGTTGCGGCCGAGGATGCGGAGCAAAACCACCGGGCGGGTCTCGATCACGAAGAGCGCCCGGACCGGCTCGTGAAGCTCGACCATCTGCCAGGGGAGCCCGGTTCGGAGGTCACTCTGGTAGCCGTCCATCACGCCGAGCATCGCCGTGATATTGTGCGGGAGTTTTGTCCCCGCGCCCCAGCCGGTGTTGTCCACCGACGAGAAGTAATACTCCAGGTTGATCCCCGCGCAGACCGGGAAGACGGCCATGAGAATCCGCTCCAGGATGGTGCCGAGAGGATCGTCGTGGCTGGGGTCGTACGAGGTCAGGAACGCGCGCCGGTCGAGGAAAAGGCCGCGTGTCCGAGCGCGACGTCCGACGAGAATGATGGCGTTGGTGGCGTGACCGCATTCCGGACGCGCCTGGCCGAGATCCTCAGCGCGGGCCTCGACGTGCTGCAAGGCCCCGGCGAAGCTCAGCGTCAGGGGCGCTGAGAGAAACCGTCGGCAGCGCTCGTGGGCGTTTCGCTCGCGGGCCCGGTCGAGGATCGCCCGGATGCCGACCATGTCCTCGCGGTGATCGGCCGGGAGCCGGTCGACGTCGAAGAGGATCAATTCCTCGCTGCTGGTGTTGTGCATCCCGCCGACGAACCGGGTCGTGATCGGGATCGCGAGCCCGCGGTCACTCAGGAGCCCTCGAACCCGAAGATCGTTGAGGATCTGTGCCAGGGCTCGGGCGTTCGGTCCGCCCCGTGATCCCCCGCAGGCCCCACAATCGTAGGCCGATTCGTGCGGGTTGTTCAGGCTCGACGAGCCGTGGCCGACGATCAGGACCAGCCGGGCGAACCGATCCGTCAGTCCCAGCTCGCGGAGGACCTTCTCGGCGATCTCGGCCATCTCATCGACGGTGAAGCCGATGCCGCCGTCCTCGGGACCCGGCTCGGGGGTGGTCCGCTCAAGCTGCAACCGGGTGCGCGGGGGGTCCAGTACGATCCGTCCGAGCGATTGCCGAAGCCGGGCGGTCAGCCGCGGAAAGAGGGTCCGGGCAACCAGCGGGATCGAGGCCAGCACCCCCATCGGGGCCAGCAGCGCTCCCCCCGCCAGCGATCGGCTCCCCGTGTGAATCTGGTGCGAGGCCATTCCGAGGAGCCGACGCCCCCAATGCCGGCGCCTGGATTCGCCCGCGTCCTCGTCGATCGGTCGCTCGACGACCCAGTGTCGCGGTCGGATCACCGCCGGGCAGAGCGGAACGGCGTGTGCGTCGTCCGCGCCTCGGTAGTACATCGCGACCGAGAAGAAGCCCGCTGTCCCAAAGGTCTCTGCGTCCGGCGCCAGTTCCTCGACGTGCCGGCGAAACGATTCCTCGCGGTCGTCGAGGCAGCAAATGAGCTGGAACCGGGGATGCTCCGGCGTCGGTGCCGGATCCTTCGCGTGGATCGCGATGGCGTCGAGCGCCCGGGTTTGAAACCGACGCTCGTAGGCCAGTTGGAAGACCCGACGCCGATCGAGACTGCCGAACCTCTCGATCTCGTCGACAAGCTGGGCCCATCCCGCCGGGTTGAGCCGGTCGAGCACGTCGGGCGAGGCGCCTGAGACCTGCGCGAGCTGGAAGACCAGGAACGCGCGTTGCTCGACGCTTGGCCCGCGCGGCCCGGACGCTCGTTGGCGGATCGCCTCGCGGAGCCCGGAGAGTGGGCCCTCGTATCCGAGGATCTCCCGGGCGAGTTGCGCCAGGGCGAAGCGGTCCATGAGCAGTCGGGCGGCCAGGAACTCGACGAGGCTTCCCGGCGCGATCGGGTGGACGACGCGATCGCTGCGTTCCTCGACCTGCTGGATCATTCCGGCCCATCCGCGAAGGGCCAGGAGTGTCGCTGAGAGAAAGGCGTCTCGTTCGTCGCGGCCCACGCCGAGATCGTCGAGCGACCTCTGGACGGATTCGAGTGGCTCAACCCTGTCTCGGATGAGCCGCCTCAGTTCGATGGCGAGGTCGCGCCGCCAGGGGTCCGGCAATCGGCCCGGTCTCGCATAGAGTGCGAGAAAGGCCGAAAAGAAACCCTGATCGCGACCGGGGAGAGTCCAGGCCGCCAGGCCCTGGTCGAGGAAGGCGGCGACCAGGCGAATCAGGGGCGGATGGACCATCGCATCGGCGTCGTGGCCGGTGGCCTGGAAAAGCACGTCGCGATGGCGGACCGGCATCGGCGTCGGGGCAGGCGGAGGCGGCAGGTTGCGAACGCCCTCGCCACAGATTCGCCAGAGTGCCCCGAGCGCGAACTGCTCCCATTCGGCGTCGCTCCAGTCCTCGATCCGGGCGGCGGGTGGTCCGTTTGGGCCGATCAGCCGAGCGATCGGGTCGCCGTGGCCGTTGGGGCGAAGGTCGCGCATCGCCCATCGCCGGGTCTCGGCGATCAGCCGGGCTCGCGTCGCCGAGGAGACCTCAGGCCTGGTCCGCCGGAGTGCGTCGTACTCGGCGACGTACCAGACGAGTTCCTCGGTCGGACCGATCCGGAGCGGGTCCTGGAGCATGGCCAGCCGAAGGTCGAGCCGCGTCCCAAACCCGGGCACCGGATCATCGGCCGATGCGCCGAGGTCTTCGGCGAGGACTTCGCGCAGCTCGTCGAACCGAATTCGGCCCCGGATCAACTCGTCGCGATACCGATCCTCGTCCAGATAGGTCCGGCAGCCGAAGACCTCCGCCCCGCGACGAAGGGCCTGGTCGAACGTCAGGTCTTCCAGCGCGTGAAGGGTATTGTGGTGGATAAAGACGGTGATCGGCCCCTGCTGTGGCAGCAGATGGGCCGCATGCTCGATCGATTCGGCCAGTTCGTCATCCATCCGATTCTCGCCTTCGAGGGCGTCGGGCGCGGGCGTCGTCGATGTCGCGGACATGCGGGACTCCGTGGGAACACAAAGCTTAGGTCCTAATGAATCATTTGAATAAACTATATATAAATTATCGATATTACATATTGAATCTTGGATACCCAGTCCAAACCGATTCATGCCACCGGAAACCGTTCGATGACCGCGTTGGCGATCTCGATGTAGATGGGGATGCCGACGGTGACGTTCCAGGAGAAGGTCAGTCCGAGTGAAGCGGCGAGGGGTAGTGTGGGGCTGGCCTCGGGGATCGCCAGGCGCTGGACGGCGGGAACGGCGATGTAGGAGGCGGCTCCGCAGAGGACGGCAAAGAGGACATAGCTTCCGGGAAGGAACGGTGTGTGGGTCAGGTGGGCGTAGGTGTGGGCGACCGCGATACCGATCGTCGCGAACAGGACGGGGGCGATCAGTCCGAAGGCGATGAAGACGGGGCCGGCGGATTTGAGGTCTCGCATTTTCCGAGAGGCGGTCATGCCCATCTCGAGCAGGAACAGGCAAAGGACGCCCTGAAACAGGTTGAGGAAGAAATGGTCGTCCTCGCGGGTGACCTTCTCGCCCTGTAGCTGGCTGATCATTCCGATGAGGATGCCGCCGAAGAGGAGATAGAGTCCCGGGTTGAGCAGCACTTCGTGGAGCAGCCGAAGGGTGATCAGGGGCGATTTCTGGCTGGGGTTACGGTCTTCGTCACCGTCGCGTTCGGGGTGCTCCCGCTTCTCCATGGAGAGCTCCAGCACTTCCTCGTCGATCTGCTCGCGACGGTTGGGAACGTGGTCGCCGACGGGTGGTGGGGTCGGCCGGGCCTGGGGGTCGTGGCCGGGTTCGTCGGGCATGTTGCCGAGCGCGTCCATCCCACGGTGGCGGAGCCGGGCGACCAGATAAAGGGCGACCAGGCATCCAGGGATCTCCATCACGGCGAGCATCACCGGCATGTAGGCGTCGAATCGCAGCCCGACTGTCCCGAGCACGCCGACGCAGGTGGCGAACGTTCCGGCCGAGTCGGAACCGTAGTAGCCGGCGACCGTCGCCCTGTCGATCCGCCGCATGGGCGTCAGCGCTGAGAGCAGGACATAGGCAAGCACGCCGATGCCGAGGTTGGTCAAGAATCCCACGACCATGAACCCGGCGACATTTCCGAAAAGCGACGGGTCGATCTTCGCCAGCTCCTCGCCGCCGTGCCATCCGATCGCCAGCAGGAGATAAATCGTCAGCGCCTGGTACATGGCGTAGGGGAACTCGAACTCGACCTTGAGGATCGGAACCAGAAACCCCAGGTAGAAGAACAAGAGCAGAGGCTTGAACAGGTTATGGGTGAAGTTGTGCCAGAACTCGCGGAGGATCGGCCCGCGCGGCTTCGGCCGTGCCTCGTCGATCTCCAGGCCCGAGGCGACCACCCCCTCGTGGACGACCACCTTTGTCCCGGGCCGCAAATCGCGGAGATCGATGACCTTCCCCAACCTCGACGCCGAGGGACGCGCCAGGCTCGACAGGTTCACCGTGACGTCCTGCTTCGACGCCTCGTCGCGAATGACGGCCTGCGCCGTCGCGTGGTCAATCGATTGAACCTCGCCCCGGATCGGACCGTCGGCCGCGATCGCCACGGTCCCGGTCGCAACCGCCAGCAGGCAAGCAACGACCGCCCATCTCGCGCGGGATGGCATCTCGTTTTCCCTTCGGCTCAAGCACTCCGGCCACCCCGAGGCTCATCATCGGAAAGCCGGCGAATATCGCCGCGTCTCGGGGCTGGGTCAGGGCCGTCAAATGGCACCTCATCCTAGTCGCCATCTTCGGCCCGCGTCAAGATCGGATGTTGTATAAGAGAATATTGAACTGTAAAGATATGGAGTTTATTGTGGTGTCGGGCTGTGGCCGACATGCCGGCCGACCACGATCCTTCCTGATATTGCTTGACAGCCGGGCCTTGCTCCTGCGGGAATAATCGGAGAGATGTTTAACACGTGGGGAGGGGCCGGGATGATGCGAGAGGCCGGCGAGAGATGGGGGCGCCTGGCGAGGAGCACCGTGAGGCGCTGGGCGATGGCCGCGACGCTGGCGGTGGCTCCCGGGTTGGCGGTGGCCGGTGAGAGCCCGGGTGCCTTGCCGACCGACTTCTTCGAGGCGAGGGTTCGGCCGGTGCTGGTCGACCATTGTTACCGGTGTCATTCGGCCGGGGCGAAGTCGTTGAAGGGGGGCCTCCGGCTCGACACGGCCGAGGGGATGTCTCGCGGAGGCGACTCGGGGCCGGCGGTGGTTCCTGGGGATCTCGAGGCCAGTCTTCTGATCCGGGCGGTCCGCTACGACGACGACCAGACCCGGATGCCGCCGAAGCAGAAGTTGCCGGGTGCTTCGATCGAGGCGCTGGAGCTATGGGTCCGCTCGGGCGCGGCGATGCCTCATGCGGTTGAGGCGGGGGCGATCCGTCGGGGCGGGATCGATTTCGAGGCGGCCCGGTCGCACTGGGCCTATCGGCCGATCCGGCGTCCGGTCCCGCCGCGGGTGAGGGATGCCGACTGGCCGGCGACGCCCGTTGACCGGTTCGTCCTGGCCCGGCTGGAGGCGGCCGGCCTGACTCCATCGCCCCCGGCCGATCGCCGGACCTGGCTCCGTCGGGTCGCGTTCGACCTGGTCGGCCTCCCGCCGACTCTCGACGAGATCGAGGCGTTCGAGGCCGACCGCGAGCCGGACGCCGAGGCCCGGGTGGTGGATCGATTGCTGGCCTCGCCGAGGTACGGCGAGCGCTGGGCGCGGCACTGGCTTGACGTCGCCCGGTACGCCGATACCAAGGACGGCGTCCTGATGTTTGGCCACGACCGCGTCCGGCCGTTCGCGTATACCTATCGCGACTACGTGATTCGTGCCTTCAACGAGGATCTCCCCTTCGATCAGTTCATCGTCGACCAGATCGCCGCGGACGTCGCTGCGCCGGCCGATCGGCCCTGGCGGCTGGCCGCGATGGGGTTCCTCACGCTTGGCAAGGGGTTCGACAACAACCTCCACGATCAGATTGACGACCGGATCGACGTGGTGACTCGGGGGTTCCTTGGGCTGACGGTTGCCTGTGCCCGATGCCACGATCACAAGTACGACGCCATTCCGACGGCCGACTATTACGCGCTCTACGGTGTCTTCGCCAGTTCCGAGGCGCCGATGGAACTTCCGCCCATCGATGGCCGCGATCCGGGCCGTCCCACCAATGCGTTTGAGAAGAAGGCCGAGGCGAAGCGAGCCGAGATCCGGGCGTTCCTCGGCCATCAGTACGAGGAGCTTTCCGGAGAGGCGAGGCGGCGGACGCCCGATTATCTGGTCCATGTCGCGACGACCCCGCCCGACCCGCTGGAGACCGCGATTTTCTTCCGCTCGCTGGCTCCCGATGACCTTCGCCCGCAGATCGTCGCGCGGTGGCGGCGATTTCTCCGCGAGCGGGCAAGGCCCGAAGATCCGATCTTCGGGCCCTGGCACGACCTGATGGCGATCGAGCCCACCGACCTCGCGGCGAAGGCCCGCTCCGCGATCGATCGCTGGCGAACTCGGGCGCCCGCGCGGCTCAACCCGATCGTCGCCGAGGCGCTGGCGAAGGCGACCGTCCAGACGAGAGCCGACGTGGCCCGCGTCTACGGCGAGCTGATCCGTCGCGTCGATGACGAGGCTCGAAAGGGTCCGACAACCATCACCGCCTCCGACGACCCGGCGATCGCGCCCCTCCGCGCGATTCTTGCCGACCGTGAGGGCCCGGCGTCGTTTCCCGAGAGTCAGACGTATTATTACATGTCGCGAGGTGAGAAGGACGCGTATGGCAAGATGCTCGGCGAGCTGGATCGGATGGCGGTCGAGGCGCCCGACGCCCGGCCGAGGGCGATGATCCTTCGCGACGCCGAGTCTCCCCACGATCCCCGGATCTTCGTCCGCGGCAATCCGGGGCAGCCGGGAGATCGCGTTCCTCGGCGGTTCTTGCGAATTCTTGCCGGGGACTCGCGGCGTCCGTTCCCGAATGGCAGTGGCCGGATCGACCTCGCCCGCGCGATCGCCTCGCCCGAGAATCCGATCACGGCCCGGGTGATCGCCAACCGGGTCTGGATGCACCACTTCGGCGAGCCGATGGTCGCCACGCCGAGCGACTTCGGCACGCGAAGCACCCCGCCGACTCACCCCGAATTGCTCGACTTCCTCGCCGCCCGGCTGATCGACGGCGGATGGTCGATCAAGAATTTGCACCGGACGATCGTCCTGTCTCGGGCGTACGCCCAGTCGAGCCGCGATCGCCCTGAGGGCCGGAAGATCGACCCGGAGAACCGCCTCCTCTGGCGGCAATCGCGGCGCAGGCTCGACTTCGAGGCGATGCGAGACGCGATGCTCCTCGCCTCGGGCCGACTCGACAGCCAGATGGGAGGTCGGTCAACCGACGTGGCCGGCGATCCGGCCAACCGCCGGCGGACCCTTTACGGCCTGGTCGACCGTCAGAGCCTTCCGACGGTCTTCCGCGCCTTCGACTTCGCCAGCCCCGACCAGTCGGCCGAGCGCCGCCCGAGAACGACGGTTCCGCAGCAGGCTCTCTTCGGCATGAACGCCCCGTTCACGATCGAGCAGGCCCGCGCCCTGGCCGCCCGGTCGTCGAGGGCGCCCGACAGGGTCGCCGCCCTCTATCGCGAGGCCCTCGGCCGCGCCCCGACTCCCGACGAATCCAGGTCTGCGGAGCGGTTCCTCGACACCCCCGATCCAACCTCGAAACTCTCTCGATGGGAGCAGCTTGCACAGGTGCTGCTCATGACGAACGAATTTCTGTTCATCGACTGATCACAAAGAGGAGACGGCCATGTATCCCCATCCTGGTCCGGCGAGAACGACGCGACGCGAAGCCCTCGGCCGGATGGGCACGGGGATGGGAATGCTGGGGCTTCTCGGCGTCCTGGGCGACGTGGGCGAGCTGGCTGCCGCCGATCTCGTCGGTGGTCGTGCCCCGGTCGATCATCCACTGGCCCCGCGCCGGCCGCACTTCGCGGCGAAAGTCAAGCGAGTTATTCATATTTATTTGAACGGTGGGCCGTCGCAGGTCGACACCTTCGACCCCAAGCCGTTGCTGAAGCGATACGAGGGGAAGACCCTTCCGCGGGGGAATTTGACCACGGAGCGCAGGACGGGTACGGCGTTGCCCTCGCCGTTTCGGTTCCGAAAATACGGTCAGAGCGGTCTGGAGATCAGCGAGATTTTCGAGCAGACCGCTCGTCACGCCGACGACCTCTGCATCATCCGGTCGATGCATGCGAACACGCCGAATCATGAACAGTCGATGCGATTGATGAACTGTGGCGACGAGCGGCTCTCGCGCCCGAGTCTTGGCTCGTGGATCACCTACGGGATGGGGACCGAAAACGCCAACCTGCCTGGTTTCCTCGCGATGTGCCCGGGGTTACCGGTGGCGGATGTCTCCAACTGGAAGTCGGCGTTCCTGCCCGGCGTCTACCAGGGGACGTACATCGACACCCGCAAGGAACGGGCCGAGGACCTGATCGACAACATTCAGAACGGCTGGATCTCGCGACGCGACCAGCGCAGGCAGCTCGACCTGCTCGCCGAGCTGAACCGTCGGCATCAGGCCCCCCGCGCTGAGGACGACGCACTCGAGGCCCGGATCGCCAGTTTCGAGCTCGCCTACCGGATGCAGATGGCCGCCACCGACGCCTTCGACATCGAGCGTGAGCCGGAGTCGGTCCGCGAGGCGTACGGTCCCGGCATCCAGGCGCGGCAGCTCTTGATTGCACGCCGGCTGATCGAGCGGGGCGTCCGATTCGTCCAGCTCTACCACGGCGACGTCCAGCCCTGGGACGCCCACGACCACATCGCCGAGAATCATCGAGCCCTCGCCGGCCAGTGCGACCGCGCGATCGCCGCGCTTCTGACCGACCTCAAGCAGCGCGGGCTGTTCGAGGAGACGCTGGTCATCTGCGGCGGCGAGTTCGGCCGAACGCCCGCCGTCGAACTCGCTGGAGGTAAACCGGCACTCGGACGCGACCACAACCACTGGGGCTTCTCGATCTGGCTCGCCGGTGGTGGCGTCCGCGGCGGGCACGTCCACGGCGCCACCGACGAGTTCGGCTATCGAGCCGTCGAGAAGCCGGTCCACATCCACGACCTGCACGCGACAATCCTTCACCTCCTCGGCTTCGATCACACCCGGCTCACTTACCGATATGCCGGCCGAGACTTCCGCCTGACCGATGTCCACGGTGAGGTGGTCCGCGAGATTCTCTCCTGATCTTCCCGGACGACCGGCAGAACCGCGCCACCGGCGCACGGTTTGCTCGACAGTTGGTAAGAACGACCCTGGTCCTTCCGGCCTGAGATTCGTGCCGGCCCTTCCTCGCCGCGATCCTCTCGGAACTCGTGGCGCGGCGACCGTCGCCTTTGCGAGGCCCTTCCCGGTTGCCGATCGGGAAGGGATGGTCACGCCACGGGCCGACTCCCGGGCGTCGGAAGGATCGAGAAATGTGAGGATCAACAATGAGAAACAAAAGCATAGAACTGGCTTTGGTCGTGACGGCGGCTTACCTTGCTGGGAGTGGTGGTCTGGCTTATGGCCAGGGTGGTGGTCCGGCGACGGTGGGGACGGTTGAGAACGGTACGCTGGTGACCGCGCCGAACAACCTGGCGCGGAAGGCCAACGGGCAGGCCGAGGCGAAGGGGATTCCCGCCGCCAACCCGGCGGTTCCGGGCGTGAACACGGCGGCTCCGGCCGGTCCGGCCACCGTGCCGGGCGGCGTTATGGGCGCCGGCACCACCACAGCGATCCCTGGTTCCGTGGTTTCCCCCTCAGAAACAGCGGTCCAGGGGGGAAACACGACGGTTCCCGGAGGCTTCAAAAGTCCGGTGGAGTCTCGTGGAGTCTCAAATCAGCCGGCAAGCATGTCTCCGGTTATCGGCAATGGCAACGTGGTCCCTCCGCCCGCCAGTGGGAACGGGGCTGGGATGAACCATGCGGCGGTCGGGACACCCGGGCAGACCTACACCCCTGGGCTTGCCAACCAGGGGATTTATCCGGGCACCTCGACGGCCGCGACTCCGGGTTACGCTGGCCGGCTGATGCCCGGCATGGAGACGTACAACGCGGTCAACCCGATGGGAACCACGATGACGCCCGGCTATTACTACGCGGGCACCGCCGGGCTTCCCTATGCGACCTACAACGCGCCGGGATACTCTGGATACAATGCCATGCCCTATGCCTATGGCGCCACCACGGCCTATCCGACCACCTACATGGTGCCCCGGTACACGCCGACCCGTCGCGGCCTTTTCGGACGTCGTAATCGGGTCGTCTACCCGGCGAGTCCTTATGGTGGCTACAACAGTTCGTATGGGTCGTATCCCTCGGGATACACGACGTACGGCAACACGACCTACACGACCCCCGGCAGTTACACGGCGGGGCCGTATCCGTACTGATCGAGTCGCGAGAAGCTTCACGACGGCCCCGGGCGCCGGACATGGCATCGGCCCGGGGCCTTCGTGCGCGCTCAGCCTTCGAGTGGAGCGTAAAGCTCTGGCATCCGTGTTTCGAGGATTGAGAAGAGTCCTTGCTTGGCGTATCGCTCGAAGTGCGGAGCCGCGCGGTGGGCATCGAGCGCGGCCTGGTCGTCGTATTGTTCGTAGAGGAAGAAGCGGCGTGGGTCGGTCGTCGACCGATGTGCGAGGTACATCCGGCAGCCTGACTCGGCGCGAGTGGCCTCGGTCAGCCGTTCGAACAGTTCGATGGCCTCGGCTTCATGTCCTTCCTTGATGACGTAGGTGACGGCGACGCAGATCATGGGCGGACTCCTCGACCTCGATTCCTCGGAGCAGACCGGTTAGGATGCCAGGCGTCCCATGATCGCTCGCGATACCCGGCGATGCCAGGCCCTGGACCGTGGGCGCTGGGTGTTCGCTGTGTCTTCAAGGATTCCACGATGACGCCGCACCGTCCATCGACATCCGCGCCGCAGGTTGCCGCGACGACCGTTCTCCGCGAGGATTTCCCCTCGCTCCATCGACGCCACGAGGGCCATCCCGTGGCCTATTTCGACGGTCCTGGCGGGACTCAGGTCCCCCGGGTCGTCGTCGAGGCGGTTGCCGACTACCTGACGAATCACAATGCCAACACACACTGGTCGTTTCCCACGAGTGCCGAGACGGACGCCGCGCTCGCGGGTGCGCGTCGGGTGCTGGCCGATTTGCTGGGCGCCGGGCCCGATGAGATCGCCTTCGGCGCTAACATGACCAGCCTGACCTTTCACCTCGCCCGGGCGCTGGGGCGGGGCCTTGGGCCGGGCGATACGATCGTCGTTACCGAGCTCGACCACCACGCCAATGTCGATCCCTGGCGTGCCCTGGCCCGCGACCGGGGTGTCGAGGTCCGGGCGGTGAAGATGATCCCCGAGACCGGCCAACTCGACTGGGAGGATCTGGACCGCGCGCTCATCGATCACCGCGTTCGTCTGCTTGCGATTGGTGCCGCCTCGAACGCGCTGGGGACAATCAACGACGTTCCCCGGGCGATCGCGATGGCGCGTGAGGCCGAGGCGATCACGTTCGTCGACGCCGTGCATTACGTCCCGCACCGCCTGGCCGACGTCCGGGCCTGGGGCTGCGACTTCCTGGCGTGCTCGGCGTACAAGTTTCACGGACCGCACGTGGGCGTCCTCTTCGGGCGACGCGACCGGATCGAGGCGCTCGATGTCCCGAAGCTCGAACCGGCCCCCGACACCGTTCCCGAGCGGCTGGAGACCGGTACGTTGAACCACGAGGGGATTGTCGGCGTGGCGGCGGCCGTCGACTACCTGGCCTCGCTGGCCGGCCCGGATTCGATCCCGCGCCGCGATCGGCTGGCCGCTGTCTTCGAGGCGTTCCACGACCGGGGCCAGTCGCTGCTTGCCCGGCTCTGGGAGGGCCTGGCGGCGATCCCGGGCGTCCGGCTCTTCGGTCCGCCTCCCGACGCCCCCCGGACGCCGACGCTCTCATTGATCGTCGGCGATCGGCCGTCGGCGGAGGTTGGCGCGCACCTTGCCCGTCTCGGCATCTTCGCCTCGCACGGCGACTTCTACGCGAGGACGGTCGCCCGTCGCCTCGGCGTCCTGGAGCAGGGGCTCGTCCGGATCGGCTGCGCCTGCTACACGACCGAGGACGAGGTCGACCGGGTCATCGAGGCGATCCAGAGCCTTGGCCGCTGACCGGAACACGGCCCGCTCACGGAGTCGCGGCCTCGAATTTGGTTAGCTCCATGATGACCGCGCGGAGGCCCAGGTCGGTCTTCTGCTTGACGATCCCGACGCCAGGGGCGAACCAGAAGACGTTGGTCGATTGCTCCTTGCCGTCGCTGATCACAATCGAACAGGGAACGGCCCGGTATTTCCCGGCGGGGACCTGCACGTCCTCGGCCGGTCCCTCCGTCCCCTCAACCTTCATCTTTCGCCCGCCGACCGTGATCTCGCTGTTCCAATGCTCGCCCGCCTTGACCGGATACTTGATCAGACGCAGGGGGGGCGAGAGGTCAAGGTTGTGCATTCGGTCACGATAGACGCCGGCTGGGTCGCTATGCAGGTGCTCGGTGTACGGGCTCTTTTGCCCTTGCGCGATGACCTCCAGCCGGGCCAGTTCCCTTCCCTCGATCCGCTCGAGCTTTTCGATCTGGTAGACGAGCGGGACCTTCTGCCCGTTGCCCGTTTCAATCTCGTAGTGCCACCTGGTCCCGACCGCCAGCGGATAATAATCGGCGGTCTTCTCCTTCGACGGCCCGCTTCCCTTTTCCTTCGTCACCTGGCCGACCGCCGGGCGTGTGGCCCCAGCGCTCACGATGGCCAGGGCAACGAGCATCGTGCCGATCACCTTCCTCATCGGTACGCCTCCCGCGGCCAGGTCGTTGGCTCGATCGTGACAAACCCGCGGAACCACCCGGCCGCCCGGGGTCCGCGACTCGGCCGCATCATATCCGCACTGCGCCCGCGCTGTCAGCGCACGATCCGATGAGCAGGCCGCGAAGAGTCGACCGGGCCTCTGATGTCCCGACCCCGATAAGAACACGAATCGGGGGACGGCGTCGCCTCGTGCAACGCTTCCGGCCACCCTGCCGTACCCGTCCCCCCAAGAAGACACGCAAATCCTCCGCGGGAGCGAGCGCCCAACCGCGAAACAAATCGGCCTTCAAGCCCTCCTTTAATGGATCGGATCACTCTCTGTTCGCGACGATTGGCGAGGTCTCCTTGACCCATTCGGGCGTACAGAATAAACTTCCGTCCATGAGGACGCGACAGGTGCTCAAGGCGGTGGGGCATCTCGACGCCGACTGTTTCTACGTGTCGGCGGAGCGAGTGCGCGACGACTTCCTCCGGGGCAAGCCGGTGGGTGTACTGGGCAACCAGGGAGCCTGCGTGATCGCCAAGAGCTACGAAATGAAGGCGGCCGGAGTGGGGACCGGGATGCCGATCTGGGACGCCCTGGTACGGTGTCCGGAGGGGATCTACGTCAAACGGGATTTCCGATGGTACGAGGTTCTGAGCCGGCAGATGCTGGAGGTGGTCCAGCAGTGGTCGCCCCGGGTCGAGTATTACTCGATCGACGAGTTTTTCTTCGCGGCCGAGCCGGGCCCGGACGGTTCATTTCAGCGGCTGGCCGAGCGGATCCGGGGTGCGATCCTCGATCGAGTTGGGGTACCGGTGACGGTCGGGATCGCGCGGACGCGCACCCTCGCCAAGCTGATCTCCGACATGGCCAAGCCGTTCGGCGCCCTTGCGATCCTGGACCGTCGGGCCGAGGAGGAACTACTGGCCGAGCGGCCGGTGACGGAGATTACCGGGATCGCGGGCCGTCGGGCCGCCCGGCTTTCGCCGTGGGGAATTCTCACATGCCTCGACCTGGCGCAGGCCGATCGCCGGCTGGTCCGCTCGCTTTTGACGGCAACCGGCGAGGCGCTCTGGTGGGAGCTCAACGGCGAGGATGTCCGGCCGATTCAGTCGCGTCGGCCCTCGCACAAGGCGCTCTCGCGGGGCGGGAGCTTCGGCGAGGCAACCCACCGGCCGACCGTGCTCTACGCCTGGCTGGTCCGCAACCTGGAGCGCCTGATCGAGGAACTGGAATACCACGCGGTCGCCGCGGGCCGGCTGACGGTGCAGGTGATCTACAAGGACGGTCGGTCGGGCGTTGGCCAGGCGACCCTGCCGGTCCCGGCCGATCGGTTCGACGTCCTGCTCGACGTGGTGCGTCCCTGCCTTCGGCGTGCCTGGATTCCCCGAGCGCTGGCGAGCCACATGCACCTGATCGCCGACAACCTCACCGCCCGCCGCGATACCCCGGCCGACCTCTTCGAATCACCGGCCCGACGCGCCCGTGCCGAGGCCGTCGCCCAGCTCAAACGCGAGGTCAACGCCCGACACGGCCGCTTCGTCCTCCGGAGCGCTGCCACACTCCCTTTGGCCTCCATCTACCGCGACACCGCCAACGAGTACGATATCTGCGATATTCGCGGGAAAATTTGTTTTTAGTAATTGGTTCTTGGTAGTACGCGTTCACGGGCCAAGGGTGACAGCCGTTCAGAAGCCAGGGGTGCAAAGGCAAACCCGGAAGGCCGTCGGCTGTGTCAGGCCGGAACTGCTCCGGCGTGGCGGATTGACGCTCGCGAGACGTCCAGTTCGAAGCGGCAGGTGTGGGAACCGTAAATCCGAGGAGGCACGCCCAGTCCGTTCCTATCCGGGGTTGCCCCGCTTCGAAACAGAAAAGGTGGTATATTTTGCCTGACATCGCTGGGAGTTAACAGCCCTCCTGAGCCCGAGCCAGCCACGAGGGAACACTGTAAGCCTTTTCCTCGTAAGTCATTGCCAGGTTCCAATTCCGGCTCCTTCTTCGTGGCCGGTCGGGCGAAGGCCCACCATCGACCTGGTTACAGATTCATGCACGCACACTTGCGGTACAGGCTGACTCATCGTGGTGAGGACCGTCACGACGAAGGTCGCCGCGGGGTTCCTCAACGTGTGTGGCTGCGCACCGGCCGCCTGACCCCCCGATCGCTTCCAGGATCGGTTCTCAATAGGCGCCCGCGCTGTCGGGCCGGACGCTGCGGCCCCGCGACGATCCGGCCGGGAACTCCCGGAACACCTCCCGGCATCACGTCGCTCGGCGACGGGGGTTGTGGTCCAGGCGCTCTTCTTTGGTCCCGGGTCTCGTGCGCTGCTTGTCGACCGTCTGGTCGTCACGGCCGCCGGAAGTATCCGCCGGGCCGGCGCGGCGACGGAATCGGCCGGCGGCGGTCATTCCCGGGGGTTCGTGGACACGAGATGCGGGCCGGGTCATTGTTTGCCGGTGGAGCGGATCAGCCTCAAAAGAGCGAGGGAAATGACATGGCGAGGCCAGGGGCAACGATCGGGCGGAACCGTGTTCGATTCATGGTCTGGGCTGTCGCGCTCGCGCTGGGTCTTAATGGACCGCCCGTGGCGACGGCCTTCTGGCAGCAGGACGACCACGCCGCGATTCCTGGAGGGACCGAATCGAAACCCTTTCGCAAGGTGCTCATCCTCTCAGGAGGCGAGCTTCGCTTCTCGGCGGGCCTCGCGATACTGGCTACGCTTCATGAGCGGGGGTGGGTTCCCGATGTGACCATCTACACCTGCGGGTTCTCCAAGATCCCGGGCGCGTACTTGAACTCGCTCACCGAACTTCATCCCGGTCGATCCAACCCGGCGGCATGGTATGAGGCCGCCATGTCGGACGAATATTTTCAAATCATGCAAAGGGTTAAAGTTAACAAGAATTTTTATTCCAGAGTCGTGGACAAGGACGGGAACACCGGTTCCAGCCTGCTTTACAAGCAAATAACTTCCCGGATCGCGGGGATGGAATTGAGGAAAGGGGTCGACAAGGCGAGCGAGCTCCCCTTCCTTTCTTCCCTGCTGAGAGCCAAATCCGATTCCCCCAGGGCGATCCCGGTCGCGCTCTACCCCAGCCTTTATCGAGACAACCAGGACACCCTCCTCGACGTCCCTTACGACCTCAGCCCCCCGGGGATGAACATCCCCTTTTCCCCGAACAGGATGCGCGCCGTCTTCGTGGCGACGAGGGTCCTCTTCCCGCGTGAGTTGCAAGACAAGCCACGACCCGAGGATTCGCCGCCCCTCTATCAAGAGGTGCTTTTCACGGACGAGCAGACGGCGGAGAAGATCGCACGCGTGGGGTACGAGAAGTCGCCGATCGCGAAGATGTTCCCGAAGGCCCCGATCCATCCCAGCGTCGAGGTCCGCAGCGGCTACAGGGTCTGGGACGTGGCCCGGGCCACACTGGCAGACATGTACCTTACCGCCCCCGTGTGGCTGGAAGACCCGAAGGGCCGTTATCCTAAAGAGTTATTCATCACTGGATCGCTCAACCTTTCGCCCGTCGAGCTGGCGCTCTCGCTGGGCGACGAGGTGATGGCCATTCGAATGAGGGGCTTGCGGGCGTCGAACCCCGCCGAGAAAGTCGAATCGTACGTTTACGAGAACACATTCGGCTTCACCATCAACGAGAGGAAATCGGAGATCAAGAAACGGTTCGACGACAAGGTGATCTGGATCGATATGGATGTGGACGAGATCCAGGAAATGGAGAAGAGCAGTGGTTTTTCCCCGCTGCGCGTCGGGGACGGGCCGAAAATGCACCTCGAGGACAACATCCCCAATGACCCCGCCGAGTTCCGGAGGCGGAGCAAAGTTCAGTGGGAATGGGGTGCGGAGCAGATCCGGCGGCTTGACCTTCGAAGGAAGGGCGGCTGATCGAAAGTCACGCGAATCTCCTCCCCGACTCCAGGCCGCCAAGACGCCCATGACCTGGCGCCATCGCCCGTTCTCCTTATCGCCCCGTCGGGGGCGACACCGGCCGGGATAGGACCGAGTCGAGAGGATGACCGTCGCGGCTGACGGCTCGATCGTCGAGGTATGATGTCGCGACCTTGCGCGCTTCGGTGGCGTCGACCGCCGGACGTTCAGATCATGCTCGCGGTTCGGCGTAATCCTGGACACCCGTCATCGTCGGCCCGTGAACGCGTACTCTTGGTAATTAGTAATTTGTCATTGGTAATTTGTTTCTGGTGGGTTGCTATATCAAGGATCGAACCTCGGGAGGGCGGGGCGCCGTGAAGGAGTGAGTCGGGCCGTACCAATGACCAATGACAAAGAACAAATTACCAATGACCAATTACTAATTACCAAGAACCAATTACAAATTACAAAGAACAAATTACCGGGATAAATGTGCGTTGGGATTGCCCTGGCATGGAGCGAGTTGCCCACGGAATTGATCGGGCGGCATGGCCTGGAGCGTCGCGTCCACGAGCGGGGCGGCGAGCGGGAAGTCCGGTTCTATTTCCGGGACCGCTCGCCTCGGCTGCCGATCTGGCGCGACGGGCGGCTGGAGATCGCGCGGTGGGGCAACGGCCGGGGCGATAGCCGGTTCCTGCCCCGGACCGGCTGGACCTGGCTGTCGACCGTCCAGGAGGGCTACTGGCGCGAGCTTGGTCCGATCGCAGTCGACATCCCGGCGACGATCGGCCTGGAGCGCGGGGTCTGGTACCGGATCCGGCAGGGGATCCGCGGGATTTTGGTTCCCGACGAGCGGGGGCATGCCGTCGTCTACATGATCTGCGAGCCGGCCAGCCATTATTATCAGGTGATGACCCGGTCGAACCGAATGCCCGTTCTGATCGAGGAGCGGATCTGATGGAGCCCGAGGCCACGTTCTCGTCGCTCTCCACTTCAATTGCCAGTCGGTGGTTCCTGGGGTAAGGTGGATCGTTGTGGCGTCGCGGCCGGGGAGTTCGGTCCCTGCGCGTCGGCCCGATTCATTCCCCTGAAGATCGAGAAGGCGGCTCAATGGCGGAGATTGGCCCGGCGTCGCGGCCCGTGCTCGTTCTGGACTTCGGCGCCCAGTACGTGCAGCTCATCGCGCGTCGAGTCCGCGAGCGGCACGCGTTTGCCCGGATCGTCCGGCACGATATCACGGCCGATCGAGTTCGCGAGCTGAACCCGCTGGCCCTGATCCTTTCGGGCGGGCCGAAGAGTGTTTATGAGCCGGGAGCCCCGCGGTGCGACCCGGAAATCTTCTCGCTCGGCGTCCCGATCCTCGGGATCTGCTACGGCTTGCAACTCGCCGCAGATGCATTGGGGGCGCGTGTCCAGGCCAATCCCGCCCGAGGCGAGTACGGCCGGACCGACTTTCAGGTCCGCGAGGCCGACGATCCGATCTTCCACGACGTCCCCCGCGAGACGATCGTCTGGATGAGCCACGGCGACCAGATCCACGACGCCGGGTCTGACTTCATCCCGATCGCCGAGACTCCGCATTGCCCGATCGCCGCTGTTCGGCACCGGTCGCGACCCATCTACGGCTTGCAGTTCCACCCCGAGGTCTCGCACACGCCGTATGGCCCGCTGATCCTCGGCAACTTCCTGGACCGGATCTGCGGTAACCCCCGCGACTGGACGATGGGCGCCTTCATCGAGCGGTCGGTGGCCGAGGTCCGCGACCGCGTCGGCCCGGACGACCGGGTCGTCTGCGGGCTCTCCGGCGGCGTCGACTCGGCCGTCTGCGCCGCTCTCCTGGCGAAGGCTCTCGGACCTCGGGTTGTCTGCGTCTTCGTCGATACCGGGCTCCTCCGGCAGAACGAGCGGGCCGCCGTCGTTGACGCCTTCGGCCGCCACAGCGATGCCGAGCTTCAGGTCGTCGACGCCGAGGAAACCTTTTTAAAGGCCCTGGCTGGCGTCACCGACCCGCAGGAGAAGCGCCGACGGATCGGCCACGCGTTCATCGATGTGTTTCGCGAGGCCGCCAAGACGATCGACGGTGCCCGATTCCTGGCGCAGGGGACGCTCTATCCCGACGTCATCGAGAGCGGCGGCGAGCCCGATGGTCCGACCGCGACCATCAAGATCCACCACAACGTCGGCGGGCTCCCGGCCGAACTGGGCTTCGAACTGATCGAGCCGCTGCGCGACCTTTTCAAGGACGAGGTCCGCCGCCTCGGCCTGGAACTCGGCCTGCCTGATAGTCTGATCTGGCGCCACCCGTTCCCCGGCCCGGGGCTGGCCGTCCGATGCCTGGGCGAGGTCACGGCCGATCGGCTGGAGATCCTCCGCCAGGCCGACGCGATTTTTCTTGAGGAACTGCAAACCGCCGGCCTGAACCGCCAGGTCGCGCAGGCGTTCGCCGTTCTGCTCCCCGTGCAGGCGGTCGGCGTGCAGGGAGACGCGCGAACCTACGAGAGCGTCATCGCGATCCGGGCCGTCGAGACCGAGGACTTCATGACGGCCGACTGGTCGCGCCTGCCCCATGAACTGCTTGCGAAGGTCTCGACGCGGATCACCAACGCCGTGAAGGGCGTCAACCGGGTCGTCTACGACATCACCAGCAAGCCGCCGGGCACCATCGAGTGGGAATGATCGAACGCCGTCCGCGACCTCGAATCCGGAGGACATCGAACCATGAAGCGTGCATCGATGCGAATCGCCGGAGCGTTGCTGATCCTGGCCTTTGGGATGGGCGGTCTCGCCCGCGCGGGGACCCGGACGATTGCCCGATCCGGCGAGGGCTTCCTCGAGGAGATCGACGGCTACCGCGTCCTGCACGTGAAGGGAACGCCCTACGAGATGGGCTATCAGCAGGGCGTCTTGCTACGCGACGACATCCGCGATCAGATCCATTATCTGTTCGAGGTGAAGGCGAAGGAGATGACCATTGAACTGGGGGGCATGAAGGTTCTCAGCCCGAAACAGGTCATCCGCGGGATCATCGCGACGCAGAAGAAATACATCCCCGCCCGGTTTCTGGAAGAGATTCGAGGAATTGCCGACGGCAGTGGCGTTCCCTATGAAGACGGCGCGATCGCCAACTTCATCCCCGAGTTGTTCCATTGCTCGGGCTTCGCGCTGAGCGGATCGGCGACGAAGGACGGGACGCTCTACCACGGCCGGATCCTCGACTATGGCTGTGACTGGCGGTTGCAGGACCACGCCGTGTTGACGATCGCCGAGCCCCGCGGCCGGGTTCCGTTCGTGAACGTGACCTATGCGGGCTTCGTCGGCTCGGTCACCGGGATGAACGCCGAGCGGATTTCCATCGGCGAGATGGGCGGGCGCGGCCTCGGCCACTGGGAGGGCGTTCCGATGGCGATGCTGGTCCGGATGGCGCTGGAGGAGTCGCACAGCCTCGACGAGGCCGTCGCCGTCTTCCGAGATCATCCGCGGACCTGCGAATATTACTATGTGCTCGCCGATGGCGAGACGGGCAAGGCGGTCGGGATGGAGGGCTCGTGGAACGTCTTTCAGACGATCGCGATGGGCCAGTCGCACCCGAAGCTTCCGAACGCGATCAAGGACGCGGTGGTGCTCTCGGCGGGCGACCGATACCAGGAGCTTTCGCGTCGGGTGCAGTCGGGCCTCGGCCGGTTCAATGCCGACACGGCCCGGCACCTGATGGACCGCCCGGTCGCGATGAAGTCGAATCTGCACAGCGTCCTTTTCGAGACGACCTCGACGCGGTTCTGGGTCGCGAATGCGACGAAGGACGGCAAGCCCGCCGCCGAGCAGCCGTATTCGGCGTTCCGGCTGAGCGAGTTGCTGACGCATCGGCCCGACCCGTCGGCGCCGTCGCTGCCCGCCCTGCCAGCTTCCATCCCGACCGCTCGTGCCCAGGTTATCAGCGACCGGTGAGGGATTTGGAAGGGGCATTCCAGGCTCTTTTAAGAGCCGATCGAAGGGTCGGAGCGACGGCCATGCTGATTCGGTTGAAGGGGGAAAGCGAGCAATTTGTTCGTTGCTTGCTCCGAGATGGCGACTACGCCTCGGCGGCGCAAGTCGTCGAGGCGGCCCTGAGCCTTCTCCAGGAGTGGGAGAATCAGGCCAGACTCGCCGAACTGCGCCTCGAGATCGCCATCGGGATGGATGAGGCCGACCGGGGAGAGCTGTTGCCTTTCGATCCTCTTGCCACGCTCGAACGCCTCCGAGCGAGTCGTGCCCAGGGTCTTCGACCATGATGCTCCTCGAAACCAACCTCTGGCCGGGCGCCGTCCCGAAGCGAAGCGGGAAGGTCCGCGACGTCTATGACCTGGGCGATCGCCTTCTCCTGGTCGCGACCGATCGGATCAGCGCCTTTGACTGGATTCTCCCGGGCGGCATCCCCGACAAGGGGCGAATTCTCACCGGGTTGAGCACCTTCTGGTTTGGCCACCTGGGCGTGCCGAATCATCTCCTCACCGATGACGTCGACGCGATGGGCCTCGACCTCTCTCCGGCCGAGCGAGACGCCCTTCGAGGGCGGACGATGCTCGCTCGGAAGGTTCGGATCGTCCCGTTTGAGTGTGTCGTCCGGGGCTATCTCGCGGGGAGCGGCTGGAAGGAATACGGGTCAAGCCGTTCCGTCTGCGGCATCCCGCTGCCGGCTGGGCTGCTGGAAGGCTCGCCAATCGGGCCGATCTTCACGCCGGCGACCAAGGCTGAGAGCGGCCACGATGAGAACGTCTCATTCGCGGCGATGGCTGATGCCGTCGGCGCCGAGGTCGCCGGGACGCTACAATCAAGAAGCCTCGACGTCTACCAGCGGGCCTCAGAACATGCTTCGAAGGTCGGTTTGATCCTGGCCGACACAAAGTTCGAATGGGGCTTCGACGAGCGATCGGGCGAGCTGCTGCTGGCCGACGAGGTACTGACCCCGGATAGCTCGCGGTACTGGGCCCGCGCCGAGCACCGTCCGGGCGGGCCGCAGCCGTCGTTCGACAAGCAGTTCGTCCGCGACTGGCTCGAATCGACCGGCTGGGACAAGTCGAGCCCGCCCCCGCCGATGCCCGAAGAGGTCGTTGCCGGGACCCGCCGGAAGTACGTCGAGGCGTACGAGCGCCTGACCGGCCACGCCTTCCCTTACGAATAAAGTTCGACACCGAGCCATGCTTCGATATTTGACCGCCGGTGAGTCGCACGGACCAGCCCTGACCGCGATCGTGGAAGGTTTCCCGTCGGGCCTGGCGCTCGATACCGCCATCATCGACCGCGAGCTGGAGCGCCGGCAGGGCGGGTACGGCCGCGGCAAGCGCCAGACGCTCGAGACCGATCGCGTGATCGTCGACTCGGGGACGTACCACGGCGTGACGACCGGCGGGCCGATCACCCTCCGGCTCATCAACCGGGACGCCAAGCTCGAACGGCTGACCGAGCCGGCGGCGCCCCGTGGCGGCCACATCGACCTCGCCGGCGCGATCAACTACCAGACCGGCATCCGCCAGGTTCTCGAACGGGCGAGCGCCCGGGAGACCGCGGCGCGGGTCGCCGTCGGGGCGCTGGCGAGACTGCTGCTGAAAGAGCTGGAGATCGAGGTCTTTGGGTACGTCCGCGAGCTGGGCGGGATCGAGGCCCCGCCGGTTTCGCTCGACCTGGCGGTCCGCGACGCCAGCCCGGTCTACACGCTGAACCCCGAGGCCGACGCGCGGATCGTCGCGGCGATCGACGAGGCTCGAAAGGCTGGCGACACCCTCGGCGGGATCGTCGAGGTGATCGTAACCGGGTGCCCGATCGGGCTGGGCAGCCACGCGCAATGGGACCGAAAACTCGACGCCCGGATCGCCGCGGCGGTGATGAGCATCCAGGCGATCAAGGCGGTCGAGATCGGCCTGGGAATCGAGGCGGCACGCCGACCCGGCTCCCAGGTGATGGACCCGATCCGGTACGAACCAGATCCGCCGGCCGACGACCGCTGTTTCGGCTTCCGACGTCCGACGAACAACGCCGGCGGGATCGAGGGTGGCACGTCGAACGGCGAGCCGATCGTCGTCCGGGCGGCCAAGAAGCCGATCAGCACCCTGGCCGCGCGTGGGCCCTCGGTGAACATGGCGACCAAGGCCCCACAGCCAGCCGCCTATGAACGATCCGACGTCTGCGCTGTCCCGGCCGCGAGTGTGATCGTCGAGAACGTGGTGGCGTTCGAGGTGGCCTCGGCGCTGGTCGAGAAATACGTCGGCACGAGCATCGACGCCATCCGGGCCGCCCTCGCCGCGATGCACGAGTTGAACGGCCGGCACCTCGCCGAGTGGGGTTCGACCGGTCAGCGTCCTGGTTCGGAGAACGGTTGAGCCACGACGTTAGCCTGGCAAGGCCGTCGATGCGGAGGGCTCGGCGGCCGCCTCGATCAGGTCGCGTCGCCGTTGCAGATAGATGGCGATCGGGCGATCCGCCGGGATGAAATGCTCGCCGATCTCCAGGCTCGAGACCTTGGGCCGCTGCGACCGGATCATCGTGTAGTCCTCGGCCAGGATGCGCCGGTTGTAGAGGTTTGAGACGAAGCCGACGAGGCGTGCCAGGAACGCCGGGCCCCCGATCCGGAGATAGGTCTTCAGGTAGATCAGGCAGCGGCCCTCCTCGATCGGGGCGATCACGTTCACGATCTGGAAGGTTTTCGCGATCTTCAAAATCCAGATGTTCGGGAAGCGGAACTCCAGCATGGCCGGGCCATCGGGAGGCGGGACTTCCGTCGGCCGGAGCGCGGGCAGGCCCTCGTCGGGCTGGTTGGAGGGCCAGACGCGGATCGTGTCGTCCTCAAGCGTGGTGTAGGGCCCGTTGACGAGCGTCCGGCCGCCTCGGCCGATGGTCCGAGCATGGACGAACGGCAGGTGGCTGACGTCGAGAAGCCCCTCGATCGCACGGGTTAAGTCGACGTCCCACTCCTTGCTCGTCGTGGCGGAGTTGAGTCCGTCCAGGCCGTCGAACCAGGGGACCGGCGGATACTCGTCGCGCGGGCGGCCATACCACAGCCAGGCGAATCCGTGGGCTTCCGTGGCTGGATAGTCGTGGCACTGGAAGACCTTCGGCACCCGCGCCGCCTGGCCGTTGGCCGGGATGAGCTGACAGGCGCCTGACTTGTCGAATTCGAAACCGTGGAACGGACACTGAAGCCGGCCGCCCACGATCCGGCCCAGGCTGAGCTGACTGCTACGGTGCGGGCAGCGATCCTCGAAGACCACCAGCCGACCCTCGCCGTCGCGCCAGAAGACGAGGTCGTGCCCGAGCCGACGGACGCCCAGCGGCTTACCCTGGACGATCTCTCGCGACTCTAGGACGGCATACCACCGATCGGGGATCAGCATGATTTAGCCTCCTGCCTCCCGGCACCTGATCGCGGAACTGGCGAGATCAATATATCCGAGGCCGCGGTCAAGGGAAGGTGAGAGTGAAAGCCCGTTCCGAGATGGGGCCGATGCCGATAGGATGAATCTCAGGAATTCCGAGAGGGAAGCGGAGGTGTCGCGATGAGTACGGCGGTCCTGATTGATCCTGGACGGAAGACACGGCCCACCGAGGAGGAGCTTCTGACGCCGGTTGTCGAGGCTCGCTACGAGATCGTCAATGGGCAACAGGTTGAGATTCCACCGATGAGTATTCGCGCGGGGACTGTCGCCTCCCGGCTTACCACCAAACTCAATGAATTCGCGGATCGGAGGCGTCTAGGAGAGGCCTTCACGGAAATGCTGATCCAGGTCCCAGTCCCCGAGGATGAGGGGAGAAACCGACGCCCCGATGCCTTCTTCGTTTGCTACCCGATATCAAAAGACGTGAGCCCCGAGGATCCCGACGTCAACGCCTGGGCGGTCATTCCAGACCTCGCCATCGAGGTCACCAGCCCCACCGATCGCGCTGAGGACCAGCGAGAAAAGGTTCTCGAATATCTCAATCTCGGCGTCCGATGCGTCTGGGTGGTCTATCCCCGGCTGGGCCTGGTGGACGTCTACGAGCCGCAGTCGCCCGCTCGCACGTTTGGACCGGGCGGCGTCCTGCCCGGCGACCCGGTGCTGCCCGGGCTGGAAATCCACCTCCCCGACCTCTTCCGCCCGATCGGTGCCCCGTCGAGTTGAGGATCGACAAGGCTCCCCGGGCGCGATCCCGCGATCGGGACCGGCCCGGAGCCCATCGAGCTTACTCCTCGACCTCGCCGTCGTCGTCGCCGCCGGCCTCGCCGTTGGGACTGAAGGTCGCTCCCGAGGCCGTTCGATTGGCGATCACCTTCGTGGCGATCTCGTCCGCCAGGGCGGGGGTGTCGCGGAGATATTGCTTGACGTTCTCGCGCCCCTGGCCGAGCCGCTGGTCGCCGTAGTTGAACCACGATCCCGACTTCTCGATCAACTTGTCGATGATGGCCAGGTCGAGCAGATCGGCCTCACGCGAGATCCCGTGTGTGTACATCATGTCGAACTCGCAGACGCGGAACGGCGGCGCGACCTTGTTCTTCACCACCTTCGCCTTCACCCGCGAGCCGACGACCTCCTCGCCGTCCTTCACCGGCCCGATGCGCCGGACGTCGATCCGGCAAGAGCTGTAAAACTTCAGAGCCCGGCCGCCCGGCGTGGTCTCAGGACTGCCGAACATGACGCCGATCTTCTCGCGGATCTGGTTGATGAAGATCAAAACGCACTTTGACCGCGAGACGCCACCGGTCAACTTCCGAAGTGCCTGGCTCATCAACCGCGCCTGCACTCCGACGAAGCTGTCGCCAATCTCTCCCTCGATCTCGGCCTTGGGCACCAGCGCCGCCACCGAGTCGATCACGATGATGTCGACCGCGTTCGACATCACCAGCATCTCGGCGATTTGAAGCGCTTCCTCCGCACTGCCAGGCTGGCTGACCAGCAGCGACTCCGTGTCGACCCCCAGCCGCTTGCACCACGAGGGATCCAGCGCGTGCTCGGCGTCGATGAAGGCCGCGACCCCGCCCGACCGCTGCGCCTGCGCCACCGCGTGCAGCGCGATTGTCGTCTTGCCGCTCGACTCCGGACCGAACAGTTCGATGATCCGGCCCCGAGGCAAACCCTTGCCCCCCAGCGCCAGATCCAGCGAGAGCGCTCCGGTCGAGATTCCCTCGACCTCCATGTGCGACCCCTCGCCCAGCTTCATGATCGCCCCGGCGCCGAACGACTTTTCGATCTGCGTGATCGCGTTGCTCAGCGCCTTCTGCTCGGCCGTCACCGACGGCTTCACCTCGGTCGTCACCTGTCGTTTCGCCACGGCGATCGCTCCTCCGGCCCGCTGGGATTGAGCATGTACCTTAGAACAGTATAATAGCACGAGGGGTGGGCGCCGGTCAATCCGGGCCATAGATCTTTCTCGGCGGGTCCGACGGTCGTCCTCGCGGATGAAGGCTACCGCCGGCCTTCGTCGCAAGTCAATGAGGTGATTCATCCTTTTTGCCGAGGAGCCGGGCGCGGCCGAGGGGGGCATAGGTTGGCCCGCCCGGGTCGAGGACGGAGGAATACGTGATGATTTCGTCGACACGGAAGCGACCACCCGAACGCACCTGCTCGCGGCGGAGCAGGTTGGTGAGGTCGTGGGGTTTGCTTCGGCGGTCGGGCTTGATTCGACCGAGGGTGATGTGGGGGTGAAACCGATCGTCGTCGGGGCGGTAGCCGGCCTGCGTCGCCGCGCGGACGACCGCGGTCCGCAGTTCGGTCAGCGGCGCGGGGTCCTCGACCTGAACGCCGGCCCAGACAACGCGCGGCCGCTCCGGGCCGGGGAAGGCGCCGACGCCGACGACGTTCAGCTCAAACCGGGGTGATGACTCGACGGCCGAGGCCACAGCGCGGCAAAGGGAGTTGAGGTCGCTGTTGTCAACGTCGCCGAGGAAGGCGAGCGTGAGATGGAACGGCCGGGTCTCGTCCCATCGGCAAGATGGGATCTGAGGCCCGAGGGAATGCTGCCATCGGGCCAGTTGCGATCCGATAGCGTCGGGGACCGGGATCGCGATGAAGGTGCGCGTTGTCTCGGGCATGGCCGCGGTCCGATCTCCTGGGATCAGGAGAAATTTTTGTGGAACTGGTCCCAGAACCATTGCTTGAGCCAGGTCCAGGGGGCCTCGGGGTTGTCGGGTGCCTCGTCCTCCTCGGCATATCGCTGGATCAAGGCGCCCTGGACGACCACGACAAACTTGCTGCCATCGGCGAGGTGTTGACTCGGCTCGTAATCGGGGATTCGAAGCGAGGGATTCGGGTTACCCTTCTGCCGGAAATCCAGGCTAAGCAGGCCCACTGGCCCGGCTGTCATCCGGAGCCGGACCGATCGTCCGCGGTCGACCTTCCCGACCGAGATCCGAGATTCGCCATAGGCAACGACGAGATCCTCCATGGGGCCGTCGCCCTCGTTCACGATTTCGAGAGAGGCCCTGGGACGATCCCATCGGCGGACAACCAGTTCGACGGCCACCAGTGTGGTGAGAAGGATCACAAACGCGATCACTCCTCGTCGCCGGAGATGTGTCCGGCCTGGGTTGGTCGTCGGGCGATCAGGAGTGATCTCGGAGGTGATCAAGTTCGGGGGCATCGCCGTAGTTCTCGCGATATCGGGCCCGGAATTCGTCGACGGTGTACGTGTGCTGCTGCGGTCCCTTCCGCTCAACGGCGTGAACGGCCGTCAAGGCGGCGACCCGGCCGACGATTGGCCAGGGCCATCCCTGGTGCAATCCCACCACAAAACCAGCGCGGAAGGCGTCGCCGGCGCCGGTTGGGTCGAGGACCTCGCGGGCCTTCGCGGGCGGGATCTCGAACTCCTCGCCGTCGACCGTGATGAGGGCGCCTGCCTCACCTCGGGTCATCACGGTGATCGGAGCGATCCGGCGGAGGTCGGGCTCGGAGACGCCCAGCTTCTCGGCCATCATCCCGAACTCGTAGTCGTTCCCGGCGACGATCCGGGCGCCCCGGCATCCCTCTTCGAGGTCGTCGCGCTCGAGCCGGGGGAGCTGCATCGAGGGGTCGTAAAGGTACGGGATTCCCGCCTCGATGCACTCGCGGACATATCGGTTCATCGCGGCCGGATCATTGGGCGCGATCAGGACCAGGTCGGAGGGCTTCGCGCCGGCCTCGAGGATCGAGACCTCGGCCGCCTTCGCCATGGCGCCTGGGTAGAAGGCGGTGATCTGGTTGTCCTGAAGGTCGGTGTTGATGAAGCACGAGGCGGTGTGGTCGCCCGGGACGACCCGGACGACGCTGCAATCGACCCCGTGCCGTTCGAGCCACTCGCGGTACTCGGCGAAATCCTCGCCGACGCTCCCGACCAGCACCGGCCGCTCCTTGAGCAAACCGAGGTTATAGGCGATGTTCGCCCCGGTCCCGCCGCGGAGCCGGGTCATCGACTCGACCAGGAACGAGACGCTCAGGACGTGCATCCGGTCCGGGAGGATGTGGTCCCGGAACCGGCCCGGGAAGACCATGATATAATCGTAAGCGATCGAGCCGGTGACGAAGATCCGCATCAGTGACACCCTTCCGAATAGGCTCTGACAAGTCTCCCGGCCGCCCTGATTTTACGCAAGGGACGGCATGTTTGATAGTCGCTGGGAGCGTGACGACTTTGAATTCGAAGGACGCGTACCCGAACATGGAAAGCCCGTAATTTCCGGTAGCGTGTCAGGGCGACCGCCTCGCCGGAATCCTGACGAGCAGGGCTTCCACGTCGTTTCCGAGGGTTGGCGATTGGTGGTCGGGCGTGGCGCGGATCACCCCGTCGCCGTCGATGAGAAAGAGGGACGGGAACGTCAGGATTCCCCAGCGATCGGCGATCGGGCCGACCCGGCCGTCCCACCAGCAGCGCCAGGTGATCTCGCCCGACGCGATCGACTTCCGCAAGGTGGCGACCTCGTCATCCGTGTTGACGCCCAGCAGGGCGAATGGCCGGTCCCGGAAGCGCTCGACGAGGCGGCGCTCCTCGAGATAGAGGCGGCGACAGGGGCCGCACCAGTTCCCCGAGAACGTGAGAAGGACGATCTTGCCCCGGTAGTCGCTCAGCCGGAATGGCTTGCCCTCGTAGTCACACCCCTCGATCTCGGGAGCCGGCTTGCCGATCGCCAACTCGTGGCGGCCGCGCAACTCGGCGCCGGCGTAGTCTGCTATGGTCTGGTAACGACTTCCGTCGGGCAGTGGGATCTCTCCGAAGTCTGCGATGACCCGTTTCAGCAGCGTGTCGGCCTCGGCGTCGAGGGCTTCCGGATCCTTCGCCAGAAATCGCTCCATGAGTTCGCGGCCCCGGATCGCCTCGATGGACCTGAGAATCTCGGGCTTGTCCCGCAGCACCCGAATTTCCTGCGCCTGGCACTGGCGGAGTTCGGCCAGCGTAAAGCTGGCGAGCCCGCGATCTTCGCGGCGGGGATGCCCGTCAATTACCGCTCGGATCAGGGACTCGTACGCCGGGTTATGGGGCTCAAGGAGCATGGCCTCGATGCAGAACGTTCCCATTCCCTGCGCCTGGACGTGGTCGCGACGGAGAATGCGAAGGGCCTCATCGGAGAGCGGTGTCGGCCTCCGATCGCGTAAGTGCCCCGCCTGCTCCACAGTGACGACGAGGCGAAGGGCGTCGACGGCCACTGGCTCCCCGGCGTGATCCCGGGCCAACTTCATCGCATCCGCCGCCGCTCGATCGATCGCTGCGAGGTAACGTCCCAGGATTGACTCAATGTCGCCGGCTTTTGCGGCCCTGTACTCGCGCTGGAATCTTCCTCGCGCGTCCATGTACCCGGCTTTGACGGCCTCCAGTCGCCCTCTCGGTCCCGACGTGGCGCCGCGGGAGGGATCGTCACCGGACCGGGCGTCGGCGGCCGCGATCAGGACGACCACAGCGGCCAAAATCCTCTTCGCGATGCCGCCCAAAGTCGTGCCTCCGATGGGACGCAGCCCAGTGAAAGACCCATAAAACTGTTCATCGACGGCGATGGAGCCGAGGCGGAGGTCGCTGGGTTCCACCTGGAGAAACCTCTGGACGATCGCCGGATTTTTGCCTCTCAGGTCGGCGATCCAGGCATACGTGTCGGGCAGGTAGTTCAAGGCCATTGATCCCTGAACTTGAGTTCGCCCGGCTCGGGCTGCTCCAGATCCCCCTTCCAGGCACCGGCGGTCGAGGTGATGAAACGTTCCCGGTCCTCACGCGAGCCCCTCCTGGGGCTCGAGGCCGAATCCTTGGCGGATTTGACGACGACCTTGACCTCTCAACTGGCCTCCGTCATCCCGAACGAGATGGTCAGTGTCAGGACGCCGTCGGGTCTGACCCGCGTCCTCAACTCGATCGTTGACATCTCTGACCTCCGCCTCGATCGCCCGGTGCCATGCTTCCAGGCCCCTTGCCCGTACGTCTGTCTCTCAAGCCTTGCCCAGCATCTGGATCGTCCGGGCGATCCGGGCCCGGCAGCTTTCGCGGCCGAGGATCACCAAACAATCGTACAATCCCGGCCCGACCCCCTGACCGGTGACGGCCACCCGAAGCGGGTTGACGACGTCCCCCATCTTCCGGCCGGACCGCTCAGCATAGTCGTGGACGGCCTTCTCGAGCGTGGCGAGGTCGTACGGCTCGGTCTCGGCGAGCACCTGGTCGAGTTCGGCCAGCATCGCCGGTACGCCGTCCTTGCGGAGCCGTTTCTTGACCGCGTCGGGTTCGTGGGTCAGCTCCTCCGTGAAGAAGTACCGGCCCAGCTTGATGACGTCGGAGAAGACCTTCAGCCGATCGCCGAGAGCCTCGATCACGCGGCCGATCCGCTCGCGATCGGCGGCGGTCGGCGGGTCGGCGATCAACCCTTCCTTCTGGAGGTATGGCAAGACGCCTTCGAGCTTCCGCTCGGGCGACGCCGTCTTCATCCATTCGCCTTCGAGCCAGAAGAGCTTGTCCTGGTCGTGGCTCGCGGGCGAGCTGTTGACCCGGTCGAGCGTGAACTTCTCGATCAGCTCGTCTCGGCTGAAGACCTCCTGCGAGGCGTCGAAGCTCCAACCGAGGCGGGCGAGGTAGTTCAACAGCGCCTCGGGCAGGTAGCCCCGCTCGATGTACTGGTGCAGGTAGACGAGGATGCCCGACTTCTCGTATTCCTCGATCTTCCGCTTCGACATCTTGGCCTTCGAGCCCGGCTCGGCGACATACGGGATGTGCGCGAAGGCCGGCAGTTCGGCGCCCAGAGCCTCGAAGACGAGGAGTTGGGGGAAGGTATTGGACAGGTGCTCCTCGGCGCGGACGACGTGGGTGATCTTCATCTCGGTGTCGTCGACGGCGCTGGCAAAGTTGTAGAGCGGGGTGCCGTCGGGGCGGACGATCACGAAATCACCAATCTCGTCGGTGGCGAACTCGACGTCTCCCTTGATCAAATCGTGGAGAACGAGGGTTCGACCGGGTGGGACGCGGAACCGAAGCGCGAACGGCCGCCCCTCGGCCTCGTACTGGGCGGCCTGTTCGTCGGTGATCGGAAGCTGGCGGAACCGGTAGGCTCGCTTCTCGCGCTCGGCGGCGGCCCGATCGGCGGTACGCTCGGCCTCGGTGCTGTAGTCCCGGTAGACGTGGCCGGATTCGACCAGGCGTTCTGCGGCCTTCCTGTAGAGTTCGGCGCGCTCCGACTGGTAGTAAGGCCCGTACGTTCCGCCGACCTCGGGGCCCTCATCCCAGTCGATTCCGATCCAGCGGAAACCATCGAGGATGCGGCGGACGGCGTCCTCGACGTGCCGCTGCTGATCGGTGTCGTCAATCCGGAGGATGAACTGGCCGCCGTGGTGCCGCGCCAGGAGCCAGTTAAACAGCGCCGTGCGGACCCCGCCGATGTGCAAGAAACCCGTGGGGCTGGGAGCGAATCTCGTGCGTAATGTCATGTGGGCCACGATAGGATGTCGCCCGCCGGCTGTCAACGGGACCGGGGGGCGTGCACCCTTCTTTACCGCTATCGCTTTCCCGCTCTTTGGTTATCACGATCCGGCGGCGACCGGCCGGGTGCTGTTTGTCTGGTCGAGGCGACCGATCGGGACGCCGGGGGCGACTTTCTCGTAGCCGAGTCCTTGCAAGACCTCCAGGACCTCGCTCCAGGTTGGAAACATCCGCCCGCTCTTCTTCTTGTATTCGTTCATGGCCATCATGAATTCCATCTCCGCCTCGGAGTATTCGCGCTCGCAGGTGGTCGGGTCGATGAACCGCCTGCGCCCGCTTAACTGCCGGGCGTTGGCAGCGCGGGTGGCCTGCTCGGTTGCCTTGCGATTGATCCACCCGCTGTTGGTCCCCGGCTCGGCACCGTGTTCCCCGATGGTCGGGACCGGTTTGGATGACTGGCTCATTGGTATTCGCGCTCCCCATAACTCAATGACGCCGGGAGTTCCCCCGACCTGTCCGCCGGGCTGTCGCTCCTGAGGATCGGACAGCTCGGCGGTTCGCTCCCCCCCGCGCAGCCTGACCGCCGCCGCCTCGGTCCGAGGGCGCCGGGGCCTCGCTGGGAGGAGCCTCCATATCGGAACCTAAACCGCCGAGGTCGATGGTGAGGATACGGTCCCGAATTTTTTCCGGAGAAGCCGGGGACAAAGCACTCGTCACGAGGGAATCCGACACGCGTAACTCTATCCACGGGGGTCGTGGTGCGCGCGTCGCCGTGCTCGAACGAGGGGATCCACCCGCGAGTGGCGTCGATCCTCCCTCGACTGATAGAATCAACGACGATCCGATCCAATGAATCCGACGGCGTACCCGCCGCGGGCTGTCAGGACTCGATCCATCCATCCTATCTCAACGGTCGAGGGGCTCCCTGCCATGATCGAACTCGACGCCGAATCCATGATCGATCAGGTCTCCCGTTTGGGCCTGGTCTCGCGTGAGTATCTCCGTGAGGCCCGCGAGGAGGCGGAGGACGGTTCGCCCGACGCGGTGATGCGAACTCTTCTTCGCAAGGGGCGACTGACGAGCTGGCAGATTGACCGGCTCAAGAAAGGGGATGTCACCGGTTTCTTCTTCGGCGAGGCCAAGGTTCTGTTTCACCTGGCCGAGGGAACGTTCGCCCGGGTCTACCGGGGCGAGCACGCGGGCAGCGGCCAGCCGCTCGCGGTGAAGGTTCTCCGGCAGCGGTTTGTCCAGATCCCCGAGGCCGTGAAACGGTTCCATCAGGAGGCCGAGGCCGGGATGCGGATCAAGCACCCAAACATTGTTCAGATCAACGATGTGGGAAACCACGACAACCGACATTACATGATCATGGAGTATGTCGAGGGGATGAATCTCCGCGAGCTGCTCCGCCTCCGTGGGCGGATGAGCGGCACCGACGCCCTTCCGCTGATGCTTGGCCTGGCCGAGGGGCTGAAGTTCTCGCACGAACAGGGCGTCACCCACCGCGACATCAAGGGAACCAACATCCTGATCTCCAACTCGGGCGTCGCCAAGCTGGTCGATTTCGGCCTGGCGACCATCGAAGGGGACCAGAACAAGCCGGGTGTCAAGAGCCAGCGGACCGTCGACTACTCAGCCCTGGAGCGCACCTGCCGGAGTCCCAAGGGCGACCCCCGCTCCGACATCTACTTCCTCGGCTGCGTCTTTTACCAGATGGTCACCGGCCAGCTCCCGATGGAGGAGGCCGAGAGCAAGGACATGCTCAAGAAAATGCTGGTCCGCTCGTTCGGCGCGATCAAGCCAATCGCCGAGCATGTCTACGCCCCGGCTCCTGAACTCTGCGCCATCATCGACAGGATGATGAAGGTCGAATTGAAGCCGCGCTATCAGTCGATGTCGGATGTCGTCGACGATCTGGATAAGTATCGCAGGTCGCTCGAATCCGGGGGGCAAAAGCCGCCGCGCAACGATCGCGACGACATCTTCGACCAGATCTTCGCCTATCCGTCTCCGCCCGTCGAAACACCCGTGGCTAATTCGCCCGCGTCTGGCAGTATTGAGCCCGAAGAAGAGGGAGTCAGCGAGTCCGGCGAGCGCGACCAGCTTTTCAAACAGGTCTTCACGGATCCGTCGGAGGCGCCCCCCAACGGCGCCGTCCCCACATCTCCGGTGAGCAAGGGCCCCGCACTCAAGACAATCCTCTGTGTCGAGTCGCAGGACGAGATCCAGGACGGTCTTCGCAAGACGCTGACAAAAATGGGATACCGGGCCCTGGTGATTCGAAACGCTGAGATCGCCGCCGAGCGATATCGCGAGGCCCCGACCGACGGAGTGCTTTTCGACGTTGATGGTCAGGGCGACGAGGGACTCGACCACTTCCTCGACATTCACGATAAGGCCCAGGAAGACCAGGCCCAACTGGCGGCCCTGGTCCTGCTTGGGCCGCGTCAGGGCCACCTCCGCGACCGGATTCCCGAGGGAGACGGGATCGTTGTGCTTTCGAAGCCGCTCAAGATGAAGGAAGTGCAGGATGCGATCCGTCGGATTGTCCCGGCGCCTTGAAGGCGCGACGGTCCTGATCCTCACAGCGTTGCTGCCGATCCTCGCCGAGGCGCTCGGCGATGGCCCCTCGCCGACGCCCGAGGCTCGCGCTGTTGGGTTCCTGACGCGGGAGGTTCCAGCCTGGCCTCGCGAGAATCACTGTTTCTCCTGCCACAACAATGGTGATGCCGCCCGGGCTCTGTATGAGGCCAGGCGGATCGGTCTTGCTGTTCCGCCCGAGTCGGTGGCCGAGACGACCGCATGGCTCTCGCGACCCTCGGGCTGGGATCACAATGGCGGCGATGGCCCGTTCAGCGACAAGCGTCTGGCACGGATTGCCTTCGCCTCGGCGCTGGCGACCGCAACCCGTACCGGCGCGATCGCCGACCGCTCTCCCCTGATCGAGGCCGCCGCCCGGCTGGCCCAGGACCAGGCCAGGGACGGCTCGTGGCGATTCGACGGCGAAAACGACCCCGGCTCGCCGGCCGCCTACGGGCGGGCGCTCTCCACGTTTCTTGCCCGCGAAGTCCTGGAGTCGTCGGATCCCTCCCGATTCCAGGACGCGATCGCTCGCGCCGATGGTTGGCTCACGCTCCAGGAGATCGCCGCGACGGCCGACGCCGCCGTCGCTCTGATGTCGACACGCAGGTCGGCGGACCGCCGACGATCGGCGATCGAATGGCTCGCCCAGGCGCAAACCGACGACGGAGGATGGGGACCCTATGCCGCCGCGCCGCCCGAGCCGTTCGATACCGCCTTGGCCCTGCTCGGCCTCTCCCGGGGCAAGCTCGCTCCGGCCGAGGTCCGCCGGATGATCGCCCGGGGCCGGGCCTTCCTGATCGCCGGTCAGCAGGACGATGGAAGCTGGCCCGAGACGACTCGACCCGCCGGAGGGACCAGCTACGCCCAGCGGATCTCGACGACCGGCTGGGCCACGCTCGCACTGCTCGCCACGAGCCCGATCGACCGGCCGTGAATCGGCTCACGACCGGTCGATCAACGGACGAATCATCCGGTTGGAATCGATCAATCCTCGCGTGACCGCCCGCGCCGGACTCTCCAGGCCCCGAGTGCCCCGATCAGACAGGCCAGGCCCCCGCTGACGATCGAGGACGGCTCGGGTACCGCCGCCGCGGATTGAGAATAGGTGAAATTGTCGATACCAAAAGAATGAAAATCGTTATTTCCGTAAAGCGATGCCGATACAATATCGGTTGCGCTACTGATGAATCCGACGAACTGGGGAGTATTGGACATGACGGCGACGGTTTGGGTGGAACTCGACCCCGAAGCGAACTGGAACGTGATCTGGAAACTCGACCCCATGAAGAATTCACTGGTGTCGAAGCCAAAACCCTTCACCGCGTTATCGAAGGTCACCGTCAAGGCGGAGTGCGAATTGCCGGAAGTGCTGGGGCTGCTGTTGTCGAGGAAGGCTCCGGTGAAGTAGAGGCCCTCATCAATATTGAAGAAATTGCCTGTTCCGATCGGCGTCGAGTACGTGACGCCCGGCAGGATCGTGCCAGGCGTGATGTGGATCCCGTTTTTCGGGGTAAAGTTCGTCTGGGAATTGAGGATCCCGGTGGTGATCGGGTAGGCCGTCGAGTTCCCGAAATCCTCGACGTAAAGCGGCACGCCCATCGCGGTCGTGAAGCTCGACGAGTCGGAATACGTCGTGATTGTGTCTCCGACCGCCCCCTGTTCCGCGAGCAAGGCCCCCATCGCCACAACCGCCCAGATCCTGGCCAACACCTTCATCCGATCCTCCAGAGTCGCAAGTCATCGACGGATGGAATTTCTATCGCACGTCACGTGGTGCGAATTCGATCTTCGCCTCGGAGGAAGTGTGTGTCAAAAAATCGGCGAAAAAAGCAAAGGCTGGTGGAGAAACGCAACACGTCGGCGATCGATGAGGCAAATGGGTAACATGTCTTGCGGGAGGGCCGATCCGTCTGTACAAGTCACCACGGCGTTGTGGACTCGATTCGGGCGATGTTGCCGCCGCCGTCGATGACCATCACTAAAAGACGGAACAGGTTGCGTCGCGGTTGGTTCCGGTCCACGATCAACCGGCGGGAAATCCGGTGCGTGAGCAACTGGCTCCGGCCCTTCAGATCGGCCCCGCCGACGACCGTGTCGCGGTCCGTATCCACGAGGACGACCGCGCGGAGGGCCCGGTCGTCGGACGCCCGGATCGCGACGAGCGCCGAGGGCGCACGCCCGCGCCTCCATTCGACGCGGACCCTCGCCTCGGGCGGGATGTTGTCGGTCCGGTCGACGCCCGGAACCAGGTATCGCGAGGCCGCGAGCAGGCGCGTGTTCTCGGGCGAGAAGGCCACCGGACGCTTCCGACCCTCGGGCGTCCGGTAGTTCTCGCCTAGATGGCGGAAGCCCTGGCCCATGAGGAAATCCGGGCTCCTGTTGTCGTGCGGGAGGCCGAGGGCGTGCCCCAGTTCGTGCGCGGTCGCCCCGTATCCGTCCTCGATGAACTCGAACCTCGGCGAGTTCGCCCGGCCGGTTCCGAACGCCGTCCGGCCGGGGATCGGCGTCGCGTCGCGAAGGTAGCGCTTCTGGCCTTCCAGGTCGCGGGCGCAGAACTCGTCGCGGAGGATCCAGGCCGACATCACCGCCAGGCCACCATCGGCCGAGTAATGCGTCCCGACGCCCACCGAGCCCCGCCATTCCACCGGAGCCGGGCCCGCGTCGTACGTCTCGGGGAAGACGACGATCATGTGCCGCCGCGGTGATCCGATCCTGGCCGGCATCTCCTCGGCAACCCTGTCGAAATGCCGGAAGGTGGTGTCGAACTCAGGGGCGAAATTGTAATAAGAGGCCGGTTTCGACCCGCGGACCAGGTGCACCACCGGCCGACCCCGGCCATCGACCTCGAACGGGAGGCCCTCGCTCCGGAGCCCCTTCGCCTGGAAGTCGGCGGTATAGATGTCGTTGACCAGCTCCATGACGACCCGGACGCGACGCTCGTAATCATCCAGCGGTTGGCGGTCGGTCGGTAGGAAATAGGCAAGCCGGATCTTCCAGTCGGTCGGCTGGAACCGGATCGACCGGGGTAGCGCGCCTTTTTCGATCCATCGACCTTCCCCCCACGGTTGCCAGGTCTTCGCGCCCTGGAGCCGGATCTCGACTCGACGATCGTGCAACCTCAGGCCGACGTCGCGGCCGGGGTCAATCAGTTCGACCACTCCCTCCGACCGATTCGTCTCAACGAACCGATACCCATCCACTCCATCCACGTACTCGGCCCAGCAGTTGGCGTAGTCGTGAATCAGGGCCGCCTGCTGGGAACCATTATCGTAGAGGAAAACGGTCCGATCAGCGGCCGAGGTCGGGGAGTTTGCCGCGGCCGTTCCTGCCAGGATCATCAGGACGAGCCGGATTCGCATGGTGGGTGGCCCTCGTTCTTGCAGGGGATCGAGCGAGGCTGGATCTCGGACGCAGTGGACCGCAAATGAGGTGCCTCGAAGCTCGTTCCTTCCCCGAGAACGATCCGCCCGCCCGGCGTGGACCTGCTGCCTGACGTCGGCGCCCGGATGACGTGAGCCACGCCCTGACCTGGCGGTCAGCCGTTGATGGACTTGAGGATGCGTTGCCGGTATCCGCGCCGCTCGCGCTGGAGTTCCGTGATCCGCCGGGTGATGTCCGCGTACATCTCGGCGCTCTCCCTGGGGGGTGTTGGGCCTTTCCTGGCCTCCTCGGGCTTCGGCGAGGGTTCGGGAGCCGAGGCCGCTTCAGCCCCTCTGTCGGGCCCGGGTCCTCCTCGGTCGGGAAAGGGTCCGGCGGCGTCGGGTCGATCGGAGCCCGTCCAGCCCGTCCGTCTGCTCGCCCCGGACGGCCTCGCGGGTCGGAATCGGGCGGTTTACCCCACGACCGCGCTTGCAGGGTCGGCCAGGCTCAGGTGGTCGTAAACGTGAAGATCGGAGCAGATGATCCAGATCGGCTCGCTGCCGGGCAGTCGCTCGGAGAGTTGCTTGCGACAGGCCTCGGCCTCCTCCTTCGTGGCGAACCGGAGTTGAGGCCCGTCGTCCCTGTTCCGTCATCGCGGCCTCCACTTCCTCGGGCCGGATCGGATCGGACGATCGCAAGCCGGAGATGATCCGGAACGGCAAGATCCCGGCGGCGGTCGCTTCCGGCACGGTCAGACCGCTCGCAAGGGCGATCGGATCGCGAGCCTCTTTCCCTTCGGCCAGTTCATAGGCGCGCAGGATGACCGAGGACCGTTCCTCCAGGGAGGCGTCGGCCCACTCGTCCCAGATCACCGTGACGCGGGACTTCCTGGTCGGATACTCCTGCTCATAGATCAGAGGCTGGCCGAATTCACGCTTGCTATTCAACTCTTCCGCCAGCTTCCGCACCAGGCCGGCACCTGCCGATGTCATCGCCGATGGGACCTCGATCTTTTTCCGCGGCATGCGAGGTCTCTCAGAGAGTTTCCAGGTTGACCAGGAGCCATTCCTCGGCGAGGCGGACCTTCGTTACTTCGTGCGGGTAAGCCTGGTTCTCGTGATATCGCAACGACTCGTTCCAGAGTTCGCCGATCCGCTGGCCGCAGACCTGGATCTCCCGTGAGATGGCTGGGGGAAGAGTCTTGCCCGGTGTGGCGGCCCGCTCCGCAACCAGCCGCTCCGCCCAGCCCGGATGTTAACGCATACGGGTGGCCCTCGGAATTCTCGGATACACTCCGGACGCCACCGTTGTCGCCTGTCCCCTGGTCCCCGTTCGTCCCCCCGCTTTCAGATCGAATCGAGCAGCACGATGAAGGGATGCGTCGGTCGGAGCGCACGGGCGAGGCGGTCGTCGGCCGTCAGCAGCTCGCAACCTTCACGCTCGGCCAGCGCCACATAGAGGCAGTCATACACGCCGATGCGGGCCTGCGAGGAGATTTCGTAGGCCCTCGGCAACAGGATCAATGACGTATGCAGGGTGGGCAAGGAGGCAAGGAGGTCCGACAGGTGCTCGGGGCCGGCGGGCGGCCGGATCAGGCCGCGCCGTTCGGCACGAGAGAGCGCATGCGCAACCTCGATGGGGAAAACATCCGGGGCCAACAGCTCATGGATTTGCCGGTCGGCCTCATCCAGGATGCGGATGGCCGTCGTCGAATCAGGCTCGGCGAGGAACCACTTGACGGCCACGCAGGAATCCAGCACGTATCTCATGCGCCGTCCCGGGCCTCGCGGATCAGGTCGACGGCCAGGTTCACCTCGCCGTGCCGCCGACGAAACTCCTCGCGCATCCGGTCCATTCGCTCTCGGGCGATCCGCCTGGTCTCCGGATCGATGAGGCCCCGGGCCGCGCGCTCGGCGCGTTCCTGAAGCTCCGCCATGAGCTCGGGGGGGATGGCCGTCGATTCCGGGATGGTGTTCATCGGCGAATTCCTCGGCTCGGTCCTCGCAGATACGATCGACCCATCTTCTCCCTCGCCTCCATGTTTCGGGTTCAGGTCGGTCGGGCTTCCCAGCCTGATCAGGTTGAGCGGGTTGGGCTGGAAAGTCCGACCGACTTGTCTATCCCGCATTATAACCGTCCGCTGAAAGCCCTGTGCAGCAGCGACTTTTCCCATCCCCGTGGAATCGAACGGCCTCCCCGTTTACCTGCCCGACGCTCGCGACACCTACCACCCGCGACATCGAACCCCGTCGACCGCCCCGATCGGGCCCGACCATCCGCGATCGCCCCGGGCGGCCTCGCGGGTCGGAATCGGGCGGGCAGGGGATGGGATCGGGTGGACGGCGGATGGCTGAGGACGGTCTAGTGAATCGGAGTCTCGCCGGTGGCCTGCCCCCCGTCACTGTTTCGCCCCCCCCGTTCCGTTCTCGCTCCTCGTGTCCCAGTTCGCTTCCCTAGGACCTTCGGCTTAGGATCCGGTGACCGCAAATTGTTGTTTTGCAGCCACTTGCACCGCTCGCGTTCGAAAAAACGCAGAATCTGAGACGAGCCCCTGGAAACGAAGTGGACGTACGTATACTATAGTAATAGAGGAATTGGCTAGTTACGCGCTTTCCTGCGCAAGGTACAATTGCGCGGCATCTGGAATTCGCCAATGTCTTCCTAGTCGGCCTGCCTGACACTTGTTCAGAAGATGTTCGTCTGCGACAGAGAATTGTCGATTGACGCTCGAGAGAGCTTACCTGCCGGCAGTTTGTCGCGTGGGGCGCTGAAAATGAACACTACTCCAAAACTGTGCAAGTCCATCGAGCACCTCGTTGATGCGTGGGGACCGATCGACGGCCGCACGCGGCTCCTGAAGTTGGTCTATCTGGCCGATCTTGAGTGGGCGGAGAGGCACGGGCACCCATACACGGAAGCCAAGTATTACCGCTGGAACCATGGACCGTTCTCCCGGGAGATGCTGAAGGCCGTCGAGTGGATGGACGGCATCGAGATCGTGGAGAGCAAGAAACCCTGGGACCGGGGCGAGACCTACTGCTACCGGTCCGGCAATCAGACCAGGCTGGAAGGGGTAAAGCTCGATCCCGAATTCGTCGCCCTGCTCGATCAGGTGGGCGAACGCTGGCGCAACCGCCCGCTGCGTGAACTTCTGGACCACGTCTACGGCGGCGAGCGGTTCCGCGACAAAACCTTCGGGCAGGCACTGCTCTGACTCGGTGATGGAACACCAAATGCTGCGATTCGATCACGATGATGACTATCTTGCGCGTTGGGCGCTGGTCGAGCAACATTTCTGTTCGAAGCCGAATTCTCGGAAGCGCACTCCTCTAGTTATCCGCGATTATGAGGGATTGAGGGAACTATCCTTTCTGTTCTTCACGGGGTGGCTGTTCTGCGGCGTTCTCAACAGCGAAAAGGACCTCGTCCGCCCCGCCATTCTGCCGATGGGCAAGGAAAGTGAATCCTCCATCCTTGCTCTGTATGAGCGGACAACACACCTCGCCGCGCCAGCTCGGCGAGGTGCGTCCTTGCTCGATCCTGATTATTTTATCTGCCCGCTGGATCGTGCCTCGGGGCCGCTCTCGGATACTGAGAAACATCTCTGCCCGGTGGTGAACAAGCTCCGCTACAACCTCGCGCACGCCAGGGAAGAATGGGACGTCAGCGGCCTTGTGGAGCCTTCAAAAACGCAGGAATGCTGCTCTTCCCGCAAGGAGCTGCTCTGGTCCTATCTGGCCAGGACTGTCTACGTCGAGCCAGATCTCTACGGCCCGATGGTCGGCGGTTCCGCATTCCCGATTAACCTGCGCTATGAAATCCTGAGCAATTACACGACGGGTGTCGAACCCGGTACCAAAGACTTTGGCACGCTGCTTGAGGAGACGCTCCTCTGGTTCGCCATGGCCAAATCGGGCGTCATGATAGGCGGCTCGCATGTCACTATCGAGAAGCCGTTCCAGAGTAATGAAATAGACATTCTGCTCTATGAGTGCGCGGGCGACAGTAAGGCCATGACGGACCCGCCTGATGGCTGGGAAAAGCACGTCGAGAATCACGCCGTCTGTGTGATCGAGCTAACGATCGGGCACCAGCCGGAATCCCCGGGAGATGCCGGCGAGGCAGGAGGATCGCAGCGTGGTCCACGTCGCGCGGAGGGCAACGACGCGGCGAAGAACAAGCTGATCAACTTTCTGGCCTTCAGGTCGCTGGGGTTCAAGCGTGTGGAATTTCACTACGTCTATGTCAATCCAGACTCGAGCATGGCCGGCGCGACCAGACAGGCGATCGAGAACACCGAGGGCTTTCGCTACTCCTACCTGTCCTCGATCCTGGGCGAGGATGTCCGCGCCGCCGTCCTGAATCATCGGGATAGCCGCGTTCCCGTGCAGACGGTGCAACGATGGCACGAGGCACTCATCAAGGAGGTGGAAACGATTGGAGAGGATTTCGCCCGGAAACTGGCCTGAATATCAGCCCAGATCACCCCCAGGGCCGTGGCGCTGAGAGCATCTCAACAAGCGTGCCCGGAGAACCGAAAAGGGGGACGGTGCGAACGTCGGCAACCGCCGGGCGCCCTCTCCGGCCGGTCCAACCTGCTCTAATGAGCCCGGCGGTCGGTCGGGCCTCCCCACCCCGGGCCGGCCCGGGGCCGAAGCCGGGCGGATCGGGGAGGAGATCGGAGGGATGGCCGGGCCTTCGTGGATCAGCGATCTACCGACCGAAGCCGCGGCCAGAGCCATCACGCCACCGCGAGACGGGCCAGGGTGCGGAATAGCCGCGAGGGTAGCGCGTACTCCAACCGCCATGTGATGCTGATCGGTCGGCTGCCGGTGTGGTCGACGTATCGGGCCGGTCCGAGGAAGAAGAACGGTTGGGCGAGGCCATTTCGGTTCTTGTGCTCACGGCCGAACAGCAGGATGGTGTAGCCCCGTTGGGAGTGCTCGACATAGCGGCGCCCTGTGGGAGAGTCGGCCGAGGTGGTGCTCTGGGACTGCCAGTGGAAGAGATACTCGTTAATGGCATAATCCTGGTACATCGTCGTCGGCGAGTAGTCTTTCTCCGTCTTGTGCAATGTGACGAAGAAGACGTCCGCCTTCAGATTCGGGAGGTGGAGCACCCCTTCGCGCATGTCGGGCTGTTCGGTACGTGTCCAGCGGCCGAGTGCGGCAAGAACCTCATCGCGGGTATACGGGGCATGGAGCGTCAGTGGGCAGTCGAATGGCAGAACCAGTGGCGGGCCCACGGAATCAATGCAGCCGAGGCGGTAGACAAGCAGCTCACGAAGCTCGTCGCGAAGCGTCGGGTTGGCATCGAGCTGTCTCAGTCCCTCCTGGGGCGAGAGCGATAGGCCGGACGGGGTCCAAAGCCCAAGTTCGAGCATCAATAGTTGTCGCTCGGTTCTCGTATCGAGTCGCAGAGCCGAACGCGACGTCGCTCCGGGGTCGAGCAGGATCAGGAGTTGGTGGATCAGATCCGCGTCGGCAAAGTGGGCGACCCGACGCAGCCCTTTTGTGAGGCGAGGTTCTTCAGCGTCCTGGAACGATTCGCGGAGACCCGCCTCGACGCTCAGGCGAGACAAACTGAACTTACGTCGATAAAGCTCGTCTGGTTCCATATTCGCCCACTCCAGGAACTCAGCGAGCCGTGGGGGCCTCCCGAGCGCCGCGGCCAGTTCGCGGAGAGTACCAATCAGGGACGATCGGGTCTGACTCAGATTCCGTTTGATGTTTTCGAGCACATGCTGCCGTGCGACGCGTTCCATGAGGATCGTGCAGCCGGCAGGCAGATGGGTGAATCCCTGTTCGACCTGTTCCTTGAGAGGCACTGACGGATCCGTCAGCAGGGCCCGGTACCTGAGATCGAACCGGAAGCTTCGATGGGCCTGGCCGACGAAGTCAAGAACGGTCAGGCACTCCTTCTCCTCATGGAGCCGTAGACCGCGGCCGAGTTGCTGGAGAAACACCGTGAGGCTCTCGGTTGGGCGAAGGAACAGCACTGTGTCGATCTCGGGGATGTCTACGCCCTCGTTGTACAGATCGACAACGAACAGCACGTTGACCTCGCAGCGGCCCAGGCGGCACTGCGCCGTTTGGCGATTCACCCGATCGGTCTGGGCCGAGAGGGCCTCGGCGGGGATTCCCGCCTGGTTGAACCTGGCCGCCATGTATTCAGCGTGGCTGACGCTAACGCAGAAGCCCAGCGCCCGCATTTTTCGGGGGTCGAGAACGATGGAGCGGACCTTCTCGATCACCAGGGCGGCGCGCAGGTCGTTACCGGTGTAGATCCGATCGAGCTCTTCGAGGCAGTATCCACCGCGCTGCCATCGAAGTCCGCTGAGGTCGACGGGGTCGGAAATGGCGAAGTACTGGAACGGCGAAAGGAGCTTGCGATTGATCGCATCCGGCAGGCGAATCTGCGTGCTGAGGTGCCCGCCAAAGTGCGTCAGTACGTCGAGGCCGTCAGTCCGTTCGGGCGTGGCGGTCAGTCCCAGCAGCACGCGGGGCCGCACATGGTCGAGCAATCGCGTATAACTCGGCGCCGCGGCATGGTGGAACTCATCCACGACGATATACTCGTAGCGATCGGCGGGTAGCTCATGGAGCGACCGACTGTTGTAGCTCTGGATCGACACGAACAGATGGTCGAGCTCGTCCGGCGATCGTCCACCGACGAGCAGTTCCCCGAAGTTGGGTTCCCGGAGCACGGCCCGGAAGGTTTGGAGGCTCTGTTTGAGCAATTCCTCACGGTGAGCGACGAACAGGAGACGGGGCAACGGGCCGGTTGCCGGAGCGGTTTGCCGGGCCCAACGTCGATAGTCAAACGCGGCAATCATCGTCTTGCCGGTCCCGGTGGCGGCCACAACCAGGTGTCGGTCTCGCCCCTGAACTTTGCGCTCCGCATCGAGACGTTCGAGAATCTCCTGCTGGAAACCATACGGCCGCAGTTCGAAGAGGAAGGGCTCGGGGCCCGACGATCCGAATGATCTCTCTCCCTCCAGCGCTCTCTTCAATCGGGATCGTTCGGTGGCGTGGTACCGCTCAAACTCGCCGTCTTCCCAATAGGTCTGGAACGTGGCGGTGGCGCGATCCCAGAGGTAGGGCGACTCGTACTGGCTCAGCTTGATGGTCCATTCCAGGCCCTCGGTGAGGGCCGGATGCGAGAGATTCGCCGAGCCGACGTAGGCTGTGCCGAAGCCGGTCTCACGGTGGAACAGGTAGGCCTTGGCGTGGAGTCGTGTGCGGTGGGTGTCGTAGGAGACACGGACCTCGGTACTGGGCATCGATTGAAGGAGGTCGATTGCCTTCAGATCCGTTGCGCCGAGGTAGCTCGTTGTCAGCACCCGGAGACGGGTAGAAGGCCGGGCTGTGAAGGCGCGGAGGTCCTCTTCCAGAATGCGGATGCCGCTCCATTTGATGAACGAGCAAAGGATATCGACGCGGTCGGCCGACGCGAGTTCCTTTCGGATCTGCGAGACGAGGCTGGGATCGAGCCGGGTCCCGGCCAGCAGGCAGCCGAGCGCCAGGGGAGTGTCGGGCCTTTCAGGCCGTCGGCCACCGAGCGGTTCTCGAGGGAAGATTCCCAGCAAGCGACGAGCCGGTGTCGCGAGTGACCGCTGGCTCTCTGGGTCGAACGCCTCGATCTCGCGTAAGATCCGGTTCATCAGTTCAAGCTGCCGCGCCAGCCGATCCTCGCCTGTCAGGCCCTCCAGAGATTCTCGGACCACACTTCGGAGATGATCGGCCAGCACGGCGTGGCTGTCCCCGGCATCGAACTCCTCGACGTCGACCTGGACGGGCGATCCTTGCAATTCGGTTAGCCTACACTCGAGGAGCCGATCCACCACCTGTTCATACAGGCCAGGCTGGAGCGGATGAGGTGTCGAATCCTTGGGCGTGCGTGACACGTTTGTCGTCCCCGACAAGATCGACGAACCGAGGCGGAGGGATCCATGCACTCCAGGCTACGGCCGACAAAGTCGCTTCGCAAGCGATCGGGGTCTGCGCCATCTCGGCGGACATACCAGGGGGACAGGAGCAAATATCGACAACTTCCAGACGCTCCCCCTTCCGGTCCGAGCCGCCCGGCGGATCCCAGGCCGTCGGGCGGGACTGGTGCAACCCGGGCCGGAACCGCACGCCGGGCCGATCAGGCAGGGGCGGCCTGGACGGCTCCGGGCGAGGCCGGGACGAGCGATGGACGGGACGTCGGCCGAAGGTCGCCCGCACCAACCCGGCGCGTCGGGCTCGCTACTCGGGCCTCTCGGTGATTTCAACCGGGGTTGCCTTTTGAGCCTGCTCCTGGGTCACCAGGCCTGCCTTGAGCATGAGCTGGAGCCTCTCCCGGACGGTCATCGAGCGGGAGGCCTTCGCCGCCCTCCGGATCGTCTTCGCCGCCGGGTTCGATTTCGGGCGGATCTTCTTCGGCATCTCCCGCCTCCTCAATTGTCAGGGGTACGCGCTCATTCCGGGGCTACTCATGCGATCAGGACCCGGGCGAGCCATCACCGGATTTCAGAGGGCTGACAAAGGCGACGAGATCGCAGAAGGACGGGCATTTCGTCTCGACCTTTTTGAAATCGAGATGTTCGGCGACTTTTACGTTGTGGATGGTCGGGACGTAGAGCGGTCTGGATCGTCCCCGCCTGGATTCATTGACGAGCCACTCCTTGGGGCTCGTCCCCGTCTCGGGGCGTGCAACCGGCTTGATGAGCAGCGTTGGTATGGCTTTATGGATCGCCTCCTCGTCCGCGATGATCCAGGCTTCCAGTTCCTGGACGGGCACGACGATGCAGCAATTCTTCGGCACAATAATCTTTGCGCCAAGGCTCTCCAGGACTTTCTTCCTGATCTCGACCGGGTCGTTTCCGTCGGAATCGTGGCAGACGATAAAATGCGTCGCGCCCCTATCGGCGAAGTCCTGGATGTGGCTCCACGCCTTGCGGCATAACTCACCGCAACCGCTGAATCCTTTCTTCTGAACGGTGGCATTGTTCATGCCACGGATTCGTTTGATCAGGACCACCAGCGAGTCGGTGTCAGAGCGATCCTCAGCGAGGACAGCAAACATCTCTATGGCTCATCGAAAGGTTCGAGGAAATCCGAGAGCGAGCCCTCGTTGCTCAGGAACCGCCTGGCTCGCGCCATCTCATCCGGGGAGAGTGGCCGCACAGAGGTTCGGCCACCGACGGCCGTCGCCATGAGAACCTCTTCCGGGCGGAGAATGTCGAGCACGTCCGAGGAATGCGTGGCAAACACAATCTGAGAGCTGTACGAATACGTCTTCATCATGTCGATCAGCTTGCGTAGCAGACCCGGGTGGACCGAGTCTTCCGGCTGCTCCATCAGCGTCAGAGATCGTTTGTCAAAGAGGAGGGACGTCACGATCCGGATGACGCGGCGTGTTCCGGCCGACAGATCGGAGAACGGAAAGGGCCGGCCTGCGCCGCCCATCTGCTCGGACGGTGTGAAGACCGGCAGGTAGACCTTTGTCTCGGGCGCGTCAACCTCGAACGGTGTTGGCTCGACCGTCCTGTTCAATTCCAGAATGTCGAAATGCTTGAGCAAACCGAGGCCGTCTGGGCCCAGCAATGCTCTCAGTTCCTCGAATCGCTCCTTATCCTCATTCCGCATGTAGATGAGGCGTAGGGCGACCGAGTCGGTCAGAAGCCCTTCGTTCTGGTATTTGATCAGCCAGTCGTTGTACTGCGACTCCGTGACGAAATCCCGATATTCCGCCTTCTCCTCAAGAGCATAGTAGCGAATACCCGCCAGGAAAGAACTCAGTGCCGAGAGCGGCTTCCGAAGCTCGTCGTTCTCTGGGAGAAGCGCGAGGAGCGCGGCAATCGAGGGGGTCGCCCGTGCGACCCGGATCGGCTCGGCCCGGTCGCGGACGACGATCTTCTCCCCCTCTCGCCGGAAGATGTCCGTTTGCCGATCGTCGTCGATCAGGGACAAACGATCGCGTAGTGAAGCGGCCCTCCTTGGTCCCTTCGCGTAGGGCCATGGGATCGAGAGGCTGTACTCGAATCGCCCCTCGTCGAGCTCAATGACGAGCTTGGTAGAGACCTCATCCGGCTCATCCGAGACATTACCGGCCTGCGTGACCCGAACGGGATCCGTCGAGATGGAGGACGAAGCCACCCAATCAATGCACCTTAGCACATTGGTCTTGCCAACGCCGTTCTTGCCGACGATGGCGCAGACGCTCCGATTCAAGGAGATGGACGTAGAGTGACACGATCGAAAGTTTTTAATGTGGATATGCTTTAGCATCGATCGCTACCTTTTTACTCGCCCTCCTGCATTCATGCGGCCATCTCAAGGTTGATCCAATCCCCGGGCGCATTCTAATCGGGATGATCAGCCCGATCCATGGCAGCCTCTGGAACTGGTGGGCGAACTCTTCAGTGAATGCGAAGGAATCCAGAAGCGGCGGCCAAACGGGGAGGAGCGGGCGGCCAAATGGAGAACGCTACGAACGTCGCCTACCGTCAGACGCCCTTCCGGCCGACTGAGCCGATCCGCCGATCGGACCCCGATGGGTCCCGGGCCGGGTCCGCACGCCGGGCCGGTCGGGCAGGGGCGGGCTGGACGGTTCCTGGCTCCGGGCGAGGCCGGCACGAGCGATGGACGGGCCGGCGGTCGGATGCCGCCCGCAACAACCCGATGCAGGGGCCATTTTCTCGATCGGCTTGCCCTCGGCATGGGCCGACATTCGCTGGTACAATGTATGATGGCCGATGATCCCGTGGTTCTCAGTCGGAGGGGATGCTGTGACGGTTAAGGAAGGCGTTGAGATAAACCATCGCGTTGTCATCGCGATGGACGCCCTGACCGCCAGCCAGAGGAAGGCGTTGGAGCCCGTGCTCCGCGACAGGCAAGGCTTCCTCGCCGAAGCCTCACGCCAGACCACGGCGGTCAAGGGGCCCAGTGGAAATCTCCTCTACAGGCGCGACGCCGGGCATGGCTTCCAGCTCGAATATTCCATTGTGGATGGCTCCGTGGTCATCCACGATGTGATGAGAGAGGTGCCGCCGCCTGCCTCCGCCGCGAAGAAATCGAAGGCGAGCCCGGGAGCGAAGACCGCCAGGGCCCAGGCCGTCAGGAAGGGCTGAAACCTCCCAATCGCCGATGCCAAACCTCAGCCCTGTCCCGATCCGCAAGAAGCAGATCAAGGCCGACCTCAAGGATTTCCGGGCACTCCTCGATGATCCGGGTCGGCCAGAATTGAGCGAATCGAAAGACATCCTTCCCTTCTTCAGGGACCATCCCCAGCTCTGCGCCTTCATGGGCACCTACAATCCGTCGATCGTCGATTTCCAGAATATTGTCACGGCATCGGAATTCGACATCTTCGGCGACCATGTGGCAGATCTGGCCATCGGCGACGCGACGCGGAATCAATACTGCTTCATCGAATTCGAGGATGCTCGTGCGACGAGCATCTTCCGGAAGGTCTCAAAAGCCACCCCGGAATGGGCGCCTCGGTTCGAACACGGCTTCAGTCAGCTCCTCGACTGGATCCTCTGGATCGAGAACAACAAGGGGAACGCCGCATTCAAGAACCGATTCGGCGCCAGCAAAATTCATTATGTCATGCTTCTGATCATAGGACGGGATCGGCACCTGGCGAACTCGGGCCTTCGAGATCGGTTCACCTGGCGAAATGAGAGCGTCTTCGTTGCCGGCAAGCAAGTCCACTGCCTCACCTTTGACGCGTTGTACGAAGATCTGAAATATCGGATAGAGACGCGGTTCTGACGCTTCAGCCCGGCTGAGCCCGATCCGCCGGTCGGGGTCGATGCAATCCGAGCCGGAACCGCACGCCGGGCTGATCGGGCGCGGGCGGGACAGTCGGGTCAGGTCCCGAGCGATGCGGGAACGATCGGCGGCCGAAGGTCGCCTGCACCAACCCGATCCATGGGCCATCCGCCAGTCCGCCAGACGGAGGGGGGTAGGATGGGCAACTGGCCTAGTCAGGGGCAGAGCCCTTGGATAGCATCAATATGTCTGTCCAGATTCAGCGATGGCGGATGGCCTCGTGTTGGCCGCTTGTCCTTGATGGACTGGTCCCATATGCGAGCGGATTTCAAGCGGCAATTGACGTTATGCGTGGATGAATATTAATCACGGATATATGCGATGACTTACCTTGCATTCTGGATCGAGGCTGTCAAAGCGAGAGGAGAAGCATGCAAGCAGGGTGGCATCATGGGTAGTATACTTCTTGGAGTCCTCCTAATCGCCGCTAGGCGGCCGCAGAATTCCAAAAGCGTGGTGGTCGCTATCATTCTCTATGCGTTTGCCGTAGGACTCTCAGCCCTTGCGTACTTGTTTTTCGGCTACGGAGCTACGAAGGCCGCCGAAGCGGCTGAGGAGAAAGCCACGGGAGGGGAATCCTCAGAGCCTACAATCAAAACGCTTACAAATGAATTCGCTAGTTGGATTATGGCTGCTAACCTGTGTGGGACATTGGAAATTATCGCATTGGTACTCGGCTTGGTTTTTACGGCTGTATCGCTAATTTGAAAACCGAAAAATGTGTGAGGTGGGGAGGAATGGACGAGGCCCAACCTGGGGCCTGTGAATGCCGCAGTCAAGCAGGGAGAGCACCAGGGCGAGGGGGGCATGTCCATCTGCTACCGGCAGGCCGTCATGTGGGCGGAAACGGCCCGTGTGTGTCTGGCTAGGACCTGGGCCCGAGGGCATGGATCTGGATTTTGCGGGCGGCACTCTGAGTATCACGGGCTCTTCCGAAGTCTCACCGCCGTCGAGGTCGCCACGGCTACGGCCATCAGCAGCGCGACGATCAATTCCCAGATGATGCCTCCCTGAGCAAGGAAGTGCTTCCACCACGGTGGGTTCGATACCACGCCAAGAGCCACGCTCCGGCCAGTTCGAGTGCCAGGGAGGGCACCAGGAATAGAGCTATGAGCACCACGGCAAAACCGGGCCCCGGGACCCGGGTCAGCAAGACAAACCCCGTCGCAATTGAAGTGGCCTTTTGGTGCAAGGACTCGGTGAAGAGACCGAAACTGATCGTCCAACAGTGGACGACAACCCAGCCAGAAACCTCGAACCGGCGCAAGGACTCCGAGATCGCTGCGCGGGCGGAGGGCGGCCTCACCCCCGGAAGCAGCGCAAGCGCCAGGATGTTGGCCATCGGCAGCGCCCCAACAATGAGTAGGTCGAAGAACTGCGCCGCCCACGGGGCCCTATCGGGACCCAGCATGCGAAACAGCGCGAAATCCAGCGCGACGACCAGCACCAAACCCATCAGCGTCTTGATCGAAATTCGGGGGAATCGCACGGTCCTGCTCCATGCAGGGATCTGTTTAGATGTCCAGAGACTGCGCCCATCCCTCAATCGTGGGCCGGCGCCGGCCGCCACCAGCTCGCTCCGGATTTTTGTCCTGGGTTCCGGCTCTCTGATCATTCACAGGCCGTCGACCTCATCGCGTGGAGAGCCCGGGTCCCGGCGAGTAAGCTGGTGAATGCGTGCCGCTCGATCGCCGGCGACGGGGCACGTCGTCGTCGGCACCAAGAGGCGGCCGGAAGGTGGCACTTCCCGCCGCCTGACCGCTCGGGAGCAAATCCCTCCAGTGGGCCGTCCCCAGTCTCTCCACGCCGTAATGCCGGGTCAATCATCCTGTTCGCATCGTTGGCATCCCTACTGCCGCTGCCTGCTCAAGGGGTGCGAACGCTGGATCTAGCCGCGCCGACCTCAGGCCCGCTACCGTAGCCCGGCCTGTCAAGACGCCGCCAGCAATTGTCTGGCCCCGACCCGGCCCCCCCACGCCTCGCGGCGAACGGACGTCGCCAGCCAGGGACGCCGGTCCTTGGACCCTCGGAACCCTCGGACCTCGGGACCTCGGAGGGTGCACGTCAGCCTCGGTTTTTCGCTGCTGTGAATTCGGGCGATTTGGGTCGACGTACGAACGGATAACCGGGCCGCGTCCGCAGGTGCTCGATGAGGCGCTCATCGTCGCACAGCGACGCGGCCCGCACCTGCAG
>DAIDKV010000183.1 GCA_027449865.1 Planctomycetales bacterium | reverse complement strand
CTCGGAGTGGCGCTGAGCGCTCTGATGAAGCAGTCGGCCGAACGTCGGGCCGAGCTTTATGCCGAGGGCTTGAAGCGGATCGCACGCTCGGGCGAAAATGATTATCGGCGGTTCCTGCTGACGGAGTGCCTGGAAGCGTACACCGATCTGGACGAGACGCAGAAGGAACGGCTGCAATCGCTGATGCAGACCGAAGCCTATCGTGAGGTCAAGCCTCTCATGCAAACGACTTATGAACGCGGCAAGGCCGATGCGCTTCGCGAGGTCAAACCTCTCATGCAGACCACATACGAACGCGGCATCGAACATGGCATCGAACAGGGCATCGCACGCGGCGAGCGTCAAGCAACCTTGCGGATGATGGAGAAGAAGTTCGGCCCGTTGCCGGCTGAGGTCGAGCGCCGGGTCGAAGCTCTTTCGAGGGAGGCTCTGGCCCAGCTCCAGCTCGACGTCCTCGATGCGCGGACCCTTGAAGAACTCCGCCTGGAGGATTGATTCTCCAAGGTCGTTTAGCGACGAGTCGATCCCCACCGTGGGCTTCGAGCGGGCGTTCTTGCCCCCGGATCGTTGGCTGTTCGCCTGGAGCTTGACCGTCTCGGCTTGCGGAGATTCTCATCATGCGGACCGGTCCGAATCGTCGACAGTTCCTGCAAACGGCCGGCGCGGCGGCCGGGGCCGCCGGCCTTCCGGGTGCGGCGCCCGGAGCAAGGCCGAAGATCGCCGCCCTGGCGTCGGTCTACTTCTATCTCTCGCACGCCTATCACATCGTCGGCCGGTTCCTCGACGGGTTCGATGTCCACGATGGCCGCCCGCAAACCCTCCATCGGCCGGGCTTCGACGTCGCCAGCCTCTTCATCGAACAGGTGGACCCGGCCACCGACCTCGGCCGGGCGAAGGCCCATCGGCATCATCTCCGGCTCAGTCCGACGATCGCCGACGCCCTCACCCTCGGCACCGGTCAGCTCGCCGTGGATGCGGTCCTGCTGATCGCCGAGCACGGGAACTATCCGTACAATGAGAGGCAGCAGAAGCTCTATCCTCGCGGCCGGTTCTTCCGCGAGGTCCTCGACGTCTTCCGCGCCTCGGGACGATCGGTGCCCGTCTTCCTCGACAAGCACCTTTCGTACAACAGGGCCGAGGCCGCCGAGATGGTCCGCGCGGCCAGAGATCAAAAGGTTCCCTTGATGGCCGGGTCGAGCCTCCCCGTGACCTGGCGGATGCCGCCGCTGGAAATCCCCGTCGGCCGGAAGTTCCGCGAGGTCCTCGTCGCCTCGCGCGGCGACCTGGAAATCTTCGGCTTCCACGCCCTCGAAACCCTGCAATGCATGGCCGAGCGACGCGACCTCGGCCGCAATAGCCAGGGCGTCGTCGGCGTGACCTGCCTCGAAGGCGACGCCGTCTGGCAGGCCGGCGATCGCGGCCTCTGGTCGTGGGAACTCCTCGACCACGCCCTCGGCCGCAGTCACACCGTCAACCCGGGCAACATCCGCCAGAATACCCGAGACTATCAACCACCCGGTGCGCCGAAGGGCGATGTGCCGACCCGGCCCACCCAGCCGGTCGCCTACCTGATCGAGTACGCCGACGGCCTTCGCGCCACCGCGATGATCCTCAACGGCCACGTCGACGATACGACGGTCGCCGCGCGAATCGAGACCGAGGGAGGCGGAACCTCGATCGTCTCGACGCTCATGTACCTGCCCGCGCCGCCGGGAGCACGATTCTTCGACCCGCTGGTCCTCCGGATCGAGGACTTCTTCCGGACCGGGACGCCGCCCTACGACGTCCGCCGGACCCAGCTCACCGGCGGCATCCTCGACGCCGCGCTGGAGAGCCGGTTCCGCGGTCACGTCCGAATCGCGACACCTGACCTCGCCACGATCGATTACCGCCCTCCCGCGCATTCCGGTTTCATCCGGAGCCCCCTCACCAACCCCGAACCCAACCGCCTTTGATCGCCAGGGCCCCGGCCTGGCGCGGCGCTGCGCCGCCCGGTCAGGGCTTTGCCGGCTCAAACGCCTTCACGTCCGGATGCATCGTGTAAAGCCGGTCCGTCCCCTCGGGAGTCCGGACCAGAACGGCACTCGAGCAGTTCCCCCGGATGATCGGGTTGCCCGGATACTTCTCCCAGTGGATACGGTCACGCGAGCGCGCCACGCAGGTCGTCCAATCCTTCCAGGGCCGCTCGCTATTCGCGTGGTAGAAGGCATAATAGAAGCCGTCCCGGCGGACAATCTGGTTCATCGCCACCGCCGTCCGGTCGTACGGCTCGGGACCCCGCTTCAAGACGGGCTCGTCCTGGAGATTTTTCCAGTTTTTTCCGTCCGTGGAGGAAGCTAGCCAAACCCCCTGGTCTCCGCGCTCGTAGTATAGATACCAGGTCCCGTCCTCGAACCAGGCTGCCGGCGTGCCGTAAGGCCCGGGTTCGATCGGCGATCCATCCACCCTGCGGATCTCCAGCGGCCCACGCTCCATCCAGCGCCGGCCGTCCGGGGAGGTCAGTTCGTGCGCGATGTCGTTCCGTCCCTCGGCGAACAGGAAAAAGGTGCCGTCGCGTCGAACGACGCAGACGTCCTCGGTCCACGTCCCGGTGTAAATCGGGTTCTCCGGATCGCGGCGCCAGCGCAGTCCGTCGCGGGAAGTGGCATGGCCAAGCGACATCGTTGGTGGGCGATCGCCCGCGTATCCGGTGTACCAGAGGTGATAGGTGCCGTCGTCGCCCACGAGGATGTAGCCCCGCTCCCGAATCTTCCGGTCCCAGGTCTCGCGGCCCGTCCCGGTGAAGACCGGGTTGCCCGCGATCGGTTTCCAGGCCACAAACGCCCAGGGCGCCGGATCCGGCGGAGCGGCCGCCGCTCGCGTGGGAATTCCCGCAACGATCGAGGCGAAGAGGGCCAGCATCGCGGCGTGATCTCGAAGTCGCATGGTGGTGCGGTCCTCGGTCGGAATCGTTTTGGCCTCGGAACCCCCGGGGCCTTCGGTTGTTCATTGTAAAGGCGGCTTGCGTCCGGGGGGATCGTGCGGTAACCTGGATTTCACGCGGAACCACGATGGGGCGGTAGCTCAATTGGGAGAGCGCCGCGTTCGCAATGCGGAGGTTGAGGGTTCGATCCCCTTCCGCTCCACTCGGTTCTGTCCTACCCCCGGGCCTTCCACCGCGATTGTCTTCCGTTATCGGAACCTCTCCAGGACATCCATCCGGCCCGGGTGATCTTTCATGGTACGCGCTCTCATTTCGTGGAGCTTGCATAATCGCTTTATCGTCCTGCTGGGGACGGTCGGGCTGATTTTGCTGGGGATTCACTCGGCCCGGAGCCTCAATGTCGAGGCGTATCCCGACCCGACACCGCCTCTGGTCGAGGTGATCACGCAGAACCCCGGCGCGAGTCCCGAGGAGATGGAGCGTCTGGTCGGTATTCCGATCGAGACGGCGCTCAATGGGATGCCGGGTCTGAAGTACCTCCGAAGCATCTCGCTGGCCGGTCTCAACGACATCAAGTGCCAGTTCGAGTATGGGACCGACTACTGGGCGGCCCGGCAGGAGGTGATCAACCGGATCGGGATGGTCAACGGCCTTCCGCAGGGAGTGACGCCGGGCCTCTCGCCCTGGAGCCCGATTGGCGAGATCGTTCGCTATGTGCTGGAGGGCCCGAATTACACGCTCCGCGAGAAAAAGGCCGTGCAGGACTGGGTTCTCGCCCGCGCCTTCAAAACGGTTCCCGGCGTGATCGACGTGACCGGCTTCGGCGGAACGGTGAAGCAGTACCAGGTTCTGCTCGACACCCAGCTCATGCGTCGATACGAGGTGAGCCTTCAGCAGGTCACCGACGCGATCTCAAAGGCCAACGCCAATGTGGGCGGGAACATCCTCGCGCTGGGGCCGCAGTCGCACAATGTTCGGGCGATCGGGCTGATCGGCGAGGGGCTCGACCCAATCGACCCGGCGGTCGCCGATCATTCGTACTCGATCGAGGTGGAGAAGCTGGAGGATATCCAGGACGTCATCGTCACGACGTACAACAATCAGCCGGTCTACATCCGGCAGATCGCCCGGGTGGTCATCGGCGACCAGCCGAGGCTCGGCCTGGTCGGGCGCAACGGCGAAAACGACGTCGTCGAGGGCATCGTCCTGATGCGCAAGTACGAGAAGTCGCTCCCGACTTCCGAGGCCGTTCAGAAGAAGATCGATGAGCTGAACGAGGGCGGCCTGCTCCCGAAGGGGATGCGCATCGAGCCGTTCAACCGGCGAACCGACCTCGTGAAGGTGACCACGCACAACGTCGTCCACAACCTCGTCGTCGGGATGGGGCTGGTGGTCCTGATCCTCTTTGTGTTTCTCGGCGACATCACCTGCGCCGCGATCGTCGCGATCATGATCCCGCTGGCCCTTCTGTTCTCGATCACCGTTCTCTACATGCAGGGGAAGTCGGCCAACCTGCTCTCCATCGGCGCGGTCGATTTCGGGATCATCGTGGATAGCTCGGTGATCATCGTCGAAAACGTCTTCCGCCACCTGACGGCGCAGACCGCCGACCGCTCTCGACCGATTATTGAGCGGATCATCGAGGCGTCGTACGAGATCGAGCGAGCCCTGTTCTTCTCGACGCTGATCATCGTCTGCGCCTTTATCCCGCTCTTCTCGATGACCGGACCGGAAGGGGCGCTCTTCGGGCCGATGGCCAACACCTATGCCTTCGCCATCTGCGGAGCGCTCCTGCTGGCGACGACCCTGACACCGGTCCTCTGCTCGTACCTCCTGGTGAACAAGCACGAGGAGAAGGACACGATCATCGACCGGCTGATGAAGCTGCGTTACCTGGTGATGCTCGACCGCCTGCTCCGGCACCGATACACGCTGCTCGCCGGGATGGGCGGGCTCTTCCTGTTCACCTGCTCGCTGGTCCCGAACCTCGGCGGCGAGTTCATGCCGCCGCTGGAGGAAGGCAACCTCTGGATTCGGGCGATCCTGCCGCGAACGGTCACACTGGAAGAGGCGGCCCGCTTCGCGCCGAAGCTGCGCGAGGTGATCGCCTCGATCCCGGAGATCAAGGGGGTGATGTCGCAGGTCGGCCGCCCCGACGACGGCACCGACGTGACCAGCTACTTCAACATCGAGCTCAACGCGCCGCTGATCCCGATGGAGCAGTGGCGAACCGAGCCCGTGATGCTCCTCGGCCACGAGATCTGGCGCCGGCCGATCACGCGCGAGCAGATCCAGAAGGAGCTGATGGAGAAGTTCGAGAAGTTCCCGTCGATCAACTTCAACTTCTCGCAGCTCATCCGCGACAACGTCGAGGAGGCGCTCTCGGGCGTGAAGGGAGCCAACTCGATCAAGCTGTTCGGCAGCGACCTGGAGACGCTGGAGCGGTACGGTCAGCGGGTCCTGAATATCCTCAACCAGGTTCACGGGATCTCCAACGCGGGGCTCTTCCACATCGTCGGGCAGCCGAACCTGGAGATCCGGATCGACCGCCACAAGTGTGCCCGGTACGGGATCAACGTGGCTGACGTCGAGGCCGTGGTGCAGGTGGCCGTCGGCGGTGGTGCCTTCACGCAGATGGTCGAGGGAGAGAAGCGATTCGACATCGTCCTGCGGCTTCCCGTCGCCCAGCGCGACGATCCGGAGGTGATCGGCCGGATTCCGGTCCAGGCGCCGACGAGCCAGGACGGCAAGCCTGGAGCCCGAATCCCCCTCAAGCAACTGGCCGACATCTCGCCGCACAAGCCGGGCGCGACGTACATCTACCGGGAGAACAACCGGCGGTACATCCCGATCAAGTTCAGCGTTGAGGGGCGAGACCTGGCCTCGACGATCCACGAGGCCCGAGAAAAAGTCGAGGATCCGAAGGACGGCGCCCTGCTGCCGAAGGGCTACAACGTCGACTGGGCCGGCGAGTTCGCGCAGATGCAGCAGGCCAACGAGCGGCTGATGTACATCGTCCCGCTCTCGATTGGGCTGATCCTGATCCTGCTCTACACGGCGTTCAACTCGATGAAGGACGCGCTGCTCGTGATGTCGAACGTGGTCGCGGCGACGATGGGGGGCATCTGGGCGCTGAAGCTCACTGGAACGCCCTTCTCGATCTCGGCGGCGGTCGGGTTCATCTCGATCTTCGGCGTCGCGGTGCAGGACGGCGTTTTGCTGATCTCCTACTTCAACCAGATGCGGGCGGCGGGCCTTCCCGTGAAGGAATCGCTGATGCGAGGGGCCGAGCTTCGCGTTCGGCCGGTCGTGATGACCTCGCTCACCGCGGCTCTCGGGCTGCTCCCGGCGGCGGTCGCCACCTCGATCGGCTCGCAGGCGCAGAAACCGCTGGCGATCGTCGTGGTCGGCGGGATGCTCGTCACGCTCTTCCTGACCCGATACCTGATGCCGGTCCTCTACTCGTTCTTCCCGGCCCCAGCCGGCCACGAGCAGTGCCAGACCGACCTGATCCTCGGCTCGCACTACACCGACCGATTCCTCAAGCCGTCGTCGGCCTCCCGGCAGATCCTCGAAGCCGGGGCGCATGGCCACGAGCACGGGCACGATCACCACCACGGGCACGACCACCACCACGGGCACGACCGCGACTGAGTAAGCGCCCGCCGAGAGCGGGGAAAGGTTCCGGAGGCCGCAGGCCATGAAGACCCACTGGAAAATGTTCGCGGCGGTCGTCCTGATCGGCGCCGGCGCCGCCGTGACCACGCTGAGCCCAAAGACTCGTGCCCAGGTCATCAAGGTCTGGCACGAGATCGAGAAGGCGACGGCCTCGCACTCCGAGTCGCCGCCGCCGGACAAATCGTGGATGGAGAACAAGAAGACGTCGGGTCCGTGGGACAAAACCGTCGCGCTGACCGAGTCGGAGATCCGGGAGATCGGGCTCCAGATGAAGCCCGTGATCGGCCAGGCCGACCCGACGGTCCTCTCTCTCTTCGGAACGACCGACTACGACCCGGCCACGGTCACCACGGTCCGGCTCCAGTTCGACAGCCGGGTGGACGAGGTGCTGATCGACCTGGGCGCCGTCGTCAGAAAAGATCAGGACCTGCTGAAGCTCTACAGCATCGACCTGGCGGCGGCCAAGAGCGATTACGAGCTGGCGATCAGCCAGTACAACCGCGACAAGAAGGTGCTCGACTACAAGAGGCCGCTGGCCGCGAGCGATGCCATCGCCAAGAAAGATCTGATCGAGGCCGAGAACGACGAACAGCAGAGCCAGCTCAAGAAAAAGCTCGCTCGCGACAAGCTGCTCGTCTACGGCCTCACCGAGCAGGAGATCGAGGCGGCCCGCGAGGAAGACGGTCAGGAAAAGGCGCGGATGACCGTGCGCGCCCGGGCCGACGGCGTGGTCGTCAAGCGCGACGTCGTTCAGGGGAACTACTACAACGCCCAGGATCCCAACCCCCTGCTGACCATCGCCCCGCTGGATCACCTCTGGGTCCGCGGCGGGGTCAGCGAGCTGGATGCCGACAAGGTGACCCTGGGCCAGAAGGTCAAGGTGATCTTCCCGTTTGCCGACGCCGGGAATGAGATACCCAGCACGATCGCCTACATCGACAAGGCGATCGATCCCGACACCCGCTCCGCCAAGTTCCGGACGACCATCCCCAACCCGAACAACCGGTACAAGGCCGGGGCGTTCGTGAAGGTCGAGGTCTACGTCCCGCCCAGGGACGGCCGAACGGTTATCCCCCGATCGGCGATGGTCTCGGTCGACCGGATGGACTTTGTCTTCATTCGACGCCCCGGAAAGACGGCGACCTTCGAGCGCCGGCCGATCACGGTCTTCAAGGAAAGCAACGACATTGTGATCGTCGCCGAGCCGTCCGAGGGCCACCGCGAGCTGAAGCCCGGCGAGGAGGTCGCCACGATCGGTAGCCTGATCCTCGAGCAGATGTACGAGGACCGGCTGATGGTCGAGGGCGGGCTGCTCGCCGCCGAGGTCGCGCAGATCCCCTCTCGCCCGATCCGTGGGGAGGGCATAGTGATCCGCACCGGGCCCTGACCGAACAGACCTTTCCCCTTCCATTTCGGCGCCCGCGACGATCCGGCAAATCTTGCTGGCGATGCGGGTCGCGCCGGAATTGGAGCCGGCCGCCCCGACTGGCCGATCAGCCTGGAGAGAGATCGCTGGGAAGCGGGCCGGCCTGGGATGGGCCGGCCAACGCGGCGGGCAGGACGCCGGCCGACGCCCCACGATCCTCAGTCCAGGAGGGGTGGGCATGGTCACGATGCCGGGCCGACCTCGGCCGCGAACCAGGAAGAGGGGTCGAGCGAGCATCGCCATCGGGATGATGGCGATCGCCTGGTCTTCCCTCGTCGGGATTCCAGCCGCCCGGGCGCAGCAGGCCGAACTGGATTCGAGCGTTCCCGCGCTTCCGGGAGGGGCGGCTTCCTCGCTGGGCTCGTCACCGGGTGCCGGGGCCTCCGCGCTTGGAACTTCCCCAGGCGCCGGAGCCAGCGGTCCGATCACCAATCAGCCGGCCGCTCCGATCCTCAGCGGCCGACCGGGCCCGACCACGCCCAAGGGGATCACCGGCTCGCTCTCCAACCCCGGTGCCGCGCAGGGGCCGACGGCCCTCCAGATGCCCGTGACCGCCCCCGACTCGCAGCAGGTCGGCCCCAGCTCCGCGGGGTTCGCCGGGACACTTGACCTTCCCTCGACCGAGAACGACGGCCCCCCCGACGGCCTGACCCTCGACCAGATCATCGACATCACCCTCGCCCGCAGCCTGGACCTCCGCCAGAAATTCATCGAAATTCCGATGGCCCGCGCCGACGTCCTTCAGGCGAGCCTTCGGGCCAACCCGGTCTTCTACCAGGACGGCCAGCTTCTGATGTACCGCCCAGGCCAGTACAACCGTGCCGAGCCCGGCGGCCCGCAGCAGTTTGACACCAACGTGAACATCCCGCTCGATGTCTCAGGCAAGAGACGAGCGCGAACCGCCGTGGCGGTCCGCGCCCAGAAGGTTCTTGAGGCGCAGTACCAGGAGGCGGTTCGTCAGCGGATCGACGATCTCTACGACGGTTTTGTCGGTGTTCTGAGCGCCCGTCAGACGCTCCGCTACGCCCGGCAGAGCGTTCAGGGGCTAGAGCAGCTTCTCGCGCAGACGGAAAAACTCTTCAAGGCGGGCCAGGTCACGCAGCTCGAGCTGGACCGGGTCGAGAACCAGGTTCGCATCGCCTCGCTGGGGCTGGTGGATGCCGAGGGTGCCTATCGCCGCGCCCGTTTGAATCTCGGTTCGCTGATGAATCTTCCCGCCGACGAGGGGAGCCGCCTGGAAATCCGGGGCAACATCGACATCCCCGCGCCCCCCCTGCCGCCGATCGACGACCTCCGAAGGATCGCTCTCGACGAGCGGCCCGACGTCCAGGCGTTCCGGCTCGGTGTCAGCCGCGCTCATGCCGACGTTCGCCTCGCGAAGGCCAACGCCTACAGCGACGTTTACGTCCTCTGGCAGCCCTACACCTTCCAGGACAACACGCCCTACGGCGTCAAAAGCGCCACCTCCTGGGCCCTCGGCGTGACGGTCCCACTGCCGATCTACAACCGAAACCAGGGCGGCATCCTTCGGGCGAAGATGAACGTCGACCAGTCCCGAATCCAGCTCGCCGATGTCGAGCGCCAGGCCCTGATCGATATCGAGGTCGCCGTGCAGGACTTCCAGGTCGCCCGCCGCCTGATCCAGGAGCTTCAGCAAACCGTCATCCCCGACGCCCGCGAAATCCGCAACAAGACCATCGAACTCCGAAACCGAGGCGCCGCCAGCTTCATCGACGTGATCAACGCCCAGCTCGACTTCAACGACAAGGTCAAGCAGTACCTCGACACCGCGATCCGATACCGCCGGAGCATGCTCACGCTCAACACGGCGGTCGGGAAAAAGCTCATGCCCTGATCCAGCGAGCGGGGCGATCCGGAGCGTTCGAAGATCGGGACTTCCAATCAATTTCAGATTTTCCGCGTCCAACGGCGCTGGAACGGGGAGGAGACGATGGGACGGCGAAATCGTCGCGGGCTACGGCCCGAACTGGAGGGGTTCGAGCGCCGGCAGTTGCCCTCGGGGATCATCGCCACGATGGCCGCCAACAGCCTCTCGCTCCTCAGTCACCGCGGACACGCGAGCCTTGCCGGCGGCGGCGGCGGCGCGGGTTCCGGCATCGGCGGGAGCCAGGGCGGAGGGACGTCCGGATCGGGCGCGAACTCTTTCAGCCCGAATTATGGAGCGACGGTCACGCTTGGCCATGCCACGCTGACACAGGGCCCACTGCTCAACCCGAACGGCACGATCAACAACATGGCGCTGGCCCCCACCGGCCTCCCGAAGCCTGGCCAGGTGAAGCGCCAGATCTTCACGGCGAGGTTCGTCGGGCCGTACAGCATCGTCCCCGGCCGGACCACCACCCAGGCCGCCCAGGTCCTCATCCAGGGCGGCGGCTCGGCCAACACGATGCTCCACTCCGACGTGCAGATCCGGATCGTCCAGCCCAAGGATCCGAGCCTGCCGTTCGGCGGTGTCGGCACGATCTTCGACCGGAACATCAACAGCAACAGCGCCCTCGGCTTCAACATCGCCGCGGCCCAGCAGCCGCCCAGCCTCGACCGCGCCGGACGCCCCAGCCACTTCACCCAGGTCAGCATCGATACCAACATCAGCGCGGGAAGCTACGTCGAGGCGTATGGGCAGGGCGTCCTGAATATCCACTACCTCCCCAGCGGCCGACGAGGCCCCGGCGGAATCCAGCAGGGGACCGCGATCGTCACACTTCATATGAATATCTACACAGCCGACGCCAGTTACCTGCTTCGCAACGTCGCCTATAACGCCTGATCCGTCCACCCAATCGCATCGACGCCCCGGAGCCGGTAGAATCCGAGGGGTGAAGGAGGACCATCCTCCGGATTCGCCGGCTCACGGGGACGTTGCGATGTCGATGACGGTACGAACAGCGGCGCTGATCTTGATCGGTATTCTCGGGATCCCGGCCGTCGATGCTCGAGCCGCGCAGCCACCGGTCGCCCACCCCAGACCCCGGTTCGAGCCGCTCCCGCTGGGAACCATCCAGCCGTCGGGCTGGCTGAAGGAACAGCTTCGCATCCAGGCCGACGGCCTGGGCGGCCACCTCGACGAGTTCTGGCCCGACATCAAGGAGAGCGCCTGGTTCGGCGGCAAGGCCGAGGGCTGGGAACGCGTCCCGTACTGGCTCGACGGCCTCGTTCCCCTGGCCTACCTCCTCGACGATCCCGCACTGAAGGCGAAGGTCAAGAAGGCGGTCGATTCCATCCTCGATCAGCAACACCCCGACGGCTGGCTCGGGCCGGTCGGCGACGCACAGAAGCACCGGCCGTACGACGTCTGGCCGCTCTTCCCCCTCTTCAAGGCCCTCACTCAATACCAGGAAGCGACCGGCGATCCTCGCGTGATCCCCGCGCTCCTGAAGTGCTGCCGGAAGATCGACGCGGTCATTTCCAGGGAGCCGATGTATAGCTGGGCGAAGTTCCGCGTGGCTGACCTTGCCGTCACCCTCGACTGGCTCCACAACCGGACGCACGAAGATTGGCTACTCGACCTCGCGAGCAAGGCGTTTGCCCAGAGCCACGACTGGCGGGCCGAGTTCGAGCACTTCCCCTACACCGAGAAGTCGACCCGCCATCACGACCTGGACAACCACGGCGTCAACATCGCGATGGCCCTGAAGTACGGCGGCGAGCACTACCGGCTGACCCACGACGCGAAGGACCGCGACGCCGTCTTCCGGATGCTTGAACAGCTCGACCGATACCACGGCCAGCCAACCGGGATGTTCTCCTGCGACGAGCACCTGGCCGGCCGAAGCCCGTCTCAGGGAACCGAGCTTTGCACCGTGGTCGAGGCCATGTACTCGCTTGAGGATCTGGCCGAAACCCTCGGCGACTCAAGACTCGGCGACCGCCTCGAACGAATCGCCTTCAACGCCCTTCCGGCGACGTTCAAAAAAGATATAACCGCGCACCAGTACGACCAGCAGTGCAACCAGGTGATCTGTTCGACGAAGGGCGAGCACGTCTACACGAGCAACGGCCCCGCGTCGAACCTCTACGGACTGGAGCCGCACTTCGGCTGCTGCACGGCGAACTTCCACCAGGGCTGGCCCAAGTTCGCCTCACACCTCTGGATGAAGACGTCAGACGGCGGCCTCGCGGTGATCGCCTATGCCCCGTGCGTGGTCAGGACGACGATCCAGGGGAAGCCGGTGACGGTCGAGGTCGACACGGCGTATCCGTTCCAGGACGATGTCTCAATCCGGGTGACGACCGCTGAGCCGTTGACATTCCCGATTCACATCCGGCTCCCGGAATGGGCCGAACGGGTCGTCGTCCGGAACCGGGATGCGGAGGTGGGGTCCGACGATTCGACGGGCGTCCTCCGATCGGACTACGGGCCGAACGTGAAGATGGGCACTTCGTTCAAGGGCGGTGTCTATGTGGATCACGTCCGGCGATGGAGCGGGACGAAGACCACCATCGTGGATATCAAGACGCCGCCTCGGCTGTACGAGGGAGTGAACGGTTCGGTCGCCATCCAGCGTGGCCCGCTGGTCTTCGCGCTGCCGATCGAGGCCGAATGGAAGAAGGTCCGGGACAATCCGCAGTTCGCCGACTGGGAGGTCTATCCGAAGTCGCCCTGGAACTACGCGCTTCAGATCGACCGCGAGCATCCCGAGCGGTCGATCCAGTTTGGTCCGGTGGGTCGGTCTCCGTTTTCGAGGACAGGTGCCCCGATCCAGGCCCGGTTGAAGGGCCGTCGTCTGCCGTCGTGGGGCCTGGAGCGAGGCGCTGCCGCCCCTCCGCCGAAGAGCCCGGTCGCGAGCAAGGAGCCGCTCGAAGACATCTTGCTGATCCCCTACGGCTGCACGGACCTCCGGATCACCGAGTTTCCTGTTCTTGGGCATTAAAGGCATGGTGCATCGGCCATCGGTCTCGTTGAAGGCGATCGATGGCCGCAGACCAATGACCCATAACAAATGACACGATCGATCGTCTCCAAGCTGACTCTGTTCGTGGGCGTGCTGATCGGGCTGAACACAGCCCTGTTGATCGGCGCCGCGAGCGTGACGACGGAGTCGATCCTGGGCCATCAGATCCGCGAACGGCTGAAGACGGTGGCGGCCGACCGGCAGCAGATCCTGGCCCGCGAGCTGAGGTCGCAGCAGTCGCGGGCGTCTCGGTTCGCCGGCTGGACACGGATCCGGGCGTTGCTGGGGGATCGCGAGGCGGGACCGCTCGCCTCAGCCTCGGAACGTCCGGGTGAGACGCCGAGCCGGTTCCTCGAGGTGATCCTCTCGCATTCCGACGACCTGCTCGCCATCTGGATCCGCGACGTGAACGGTCGAGAGGTCGCGGCGGGTGGGCCTCGGGCGTTGATCCAGGAACTGGAGCCGGTGTCCCGGCCGGCGGCCGAGGGGGAGGAATCCGGATGGATGGCCGTCCCGCCGCGTCGGATCGGAGGCGGTGGATACGCGGCCGTCTTCTGCGTGGAGGTGCGATCGGCCGACCGCCGGCGGCTGGGCACGGTCTTCGTCGCGCCAGACCTCGCCCCGGTGATGACATTCCTGGGCGACCCGCGCGACCTCGGCGAAACGGGCGAGGTGTTGGTCGGCTGGAGGCAGGGCGATCGGATCTTGCTCCCGATCCCGCCGCGCGGCGATCCGACGCTCACCGAGGTCCCGGTCTCGGCATTCCCCGCGCTGGCGGAGGCGATCACCGGAAGCTTCAACGCGAGGCGGACGATCGACTATCAGGGCCACGACGTCGTCGTCGCGTATCGTCCGCTGGGGATGGAGTTCCCGGAGTGGGGTCTGATCGCCAAGCTCGACACCGAGGAAGCCTATGCACCGGTCTTCCGGCTCCGTCGATTGCTTCTCGTGATGGGGGGTGGGCTGCTCGTTCTGGGACTGGGTGCCTCGAATGCGATCGCGCGTCGGTTTGCCCGCCCGATCCGGCGGCTGGCCCGGTCGGCGGTCGCCGTGGCCTCGGGAGACCTCTCCGCGCGTGCCGAGGTCAACTCGGCCGACGAGCTTGGCGAGATGGGCGCGGCTTTCAATCGAATGACCGAGCAGCTTGGCCGGTCGCGCGCCGAGCTGGAGCGCCGGATCGCCGAGCGTACCGACGCGCTGGCTCGATCGGAGCGCGCTCTCCGCGAGCAGACGCACATCTTGCAGTCGGTCGTCGACTGCCTGGGCGATGGCGTGGTCGTCGCGGATTCCAGCGGAAGGTTCGTGCTGTTCAACCCGGCGGCTCGCCGGATTCTCGGCAACGCTCCGATGGCGGTGGACCCCTCGGAGTGGTCGCGGAAATACGACGTTTACCTCCCCGACCGATCGGCGATTTACCCGTCGGAAGACCTTCCGCTGAGCCGGGCGATGCGGGGCGAGTCGGTCGATCAGGTGGAGCTCTTCATCGCCTATCCGAGCCTGGAAGACGGAACCTTCATCCTCGTCACGGGCCGGCCGCTCGTCGACGAGCGGGGCGCGATCGCCGGTGGGGTGGCCGTCTTCCACGACACGACGCGTCGGAAGAAGTCGGAGAGTCGCCTGGCGGCACAGTACGAGACGACGCGGGTGCTCGCCGAGTCGGAATCGCTCCAGCAGGCCGGCCCGAAGATTCTTGAGGCGATCGGGGGCCGGCTTGACTGGGATCTCGGCGTGCTCTGGCGGGTTGACCGGCGTGGCGACCGGCTCCGTTGCGCGGCGGCCTGGAGTCGTCCGGATGGGGATTTCACCCGGTTCGTGACGATCGCCTGGGGCGTCGAGCTGGCGCGTGGCCAGCACCTTCCGGGTCGGGTCTGGGCGTCGGGCGAGCCCGAATGGGTTCCCGACGTCGCTCAGGTCGCCGAGCCTCTGCGCAACCCGGCCGCCGAGGCCCTTGGGCTGCACGCCGGCTTCGCGGTCCCGATCCGGCTCCAGGGCGATTGCCTGGGCGTGATCGGCTTTTTCAGCCGGGAGGCTCGACCGATCGACCCGGCCACACTCGCCATGACCGCCAGCCTTGGCAGCCAGATCGGCCAGTTCCTGGAGCGCCAGCAGATGCGAGGGCGGGTCCGTCTTTAGTTAACATTCTTAACTACATTAAGATAATTTCCAAAAGTTAAATGAGTTTTTAATTCGTTTATTACAGTCAGGCAAAAAACTGGACAGTCTAAAAGTAGTCGGAGGAAGTATTATCTGGCGATCCCTAGTGTTTCACACACACACGATCTAGGTTGCGGACAGAATAATTATTCTTTAACAGTTTTACACGAATTGAATATATATTTATGAACACAGTTAAATGTATTCACATTTCAAGCTATCCGCCCAGATATGTACGTGCCTATACGATGACGCACTCCAAGGTGGACCCCCCCCCGACCCCCTACGGCTTAC